>DATJOK010000245.1:0-3892 GCA_035507155.1 Allostellaceae bacterium | reverse complement strand
GAGCCGCGGCCACGGCTGGGGGCCACATCTTTTCCGCCTCAGCCTTTCGGAGCGCCTCGCCCAATGCCTCATATTCGTCGTCACTCAGCCGCCGATCGCGACGACCGTCCGCAAAACGCACCACACCATGCACGGGATTGTCAGGCCGCATACGATGCCGGACGGCGTAGGTAAAAATCGCCCCCAGCAGCCCCACGGTGCGAGTTGCCGTGCCCTTGCCGCCACGCACGTTCGCGACGCCGCGCGCCTTGGTCTTGATCTTGCCGGCCGTCTCCCCCTCGGCGACGGCGTGCAAGAAGCCGTCGACGTCCTGGCGCGTGACCGCCGCGACCGGCAGTTGGCCGAGCAGGGGCTTGATATGACGTGCGATGCGGCCTCGGTCGATCGTCAACGTGCTCGCCTTTTTCGGTACCTTCCGTCGAGTCAGGAGGCGGCCGGTTTCCGCGTCCGCGAAGTAGAGATCGCACAGCTCCGCGACCGTCTCCGCCTTCCGCGCCGCCTGCTTGTCAGCCGCGGGATCACTGCCCTTCACCACCTCGCCAAGGATGCGCTTGGCTTCGTCGCGCGCGGTCTCCGGCGTCCACGGTGCGCCATGGCGGCCGATGGTGTGCCAGCGTTGGCGTCCATCCTTGGTCCGGTAGAGCAGGACATAAGCGATCGCCTGCCCCTTCTGCCGTCGCGCGCCGAAGCCCGGCACAGCCGCATCCCAAACGGTTTGGCCGGCTCCAAGTGCACGGACTTCCCGCAACCCGATCCGCTTCCGCGTCGACATCTGCCCTGCCTCCGGCCGTGCCGCTTAGCTAGCACATAGCTAGCAGCTTGGCTCAAAACGCCGCAAACGAGCGCAACCGCCCGCAACGACAACTAGCAGATTCTAAATGATTTTTCGAACCGAGGCAGCAGCAAACAAACCGCGGCAAGCCCCTGAGCTTATCCTCCGAAGGCAGAGGTCGTGAGTTCGAATCTCGCCGGGTGCGCCAGATTTCAAGCGGTTGCCCGGCTCGGTCAGAAGACCGCGGGGTCTGCCGGCAGATGACCAGCGAACGGATTGCGGCGCGTCACCGCACGTCGCCGGCCGAGATCGACCCTGTCGCGAAGGCGAGGGCCGCGGCGGCGGTGAAGACGTCGGCGTGGGCATCGCCGAGGGCGGATTGCGACCGGGTGAGCGCCGTCTCGCTGGTGACGAGGTCCGTATAGGTGCCGAAGCCGTGCCCATAGGCGTCGAGGGCGGCATCATAGGCCGTCTGCGCCGCCTCCCGGAGCGCAGTGGCAGAGGCGTGCTCGGCGAAGCCCGTCTCCAATGAATCGTAGGCGTCCGTCACCTGTTTCACGGCAGTGTTCTTCGCCTGGTCCAGCTGGTCGCGCGCGGAATTGACGTCCGAGCGGGCGATGCCGATGCGCGCCTCCCGCGCGCCGCCCTCGAAGAGGGGCCAGCTGAACTTCAGCAGGATGTTGCCGCCCGGCTTGTTGACCGAGTAGTAGCGGCTGTCGTCGACGCTGACCGAGCCGATGTTCTCGAACCCCTGCGCGTCCAGCCCGATGGTCGGCTTGTAGTCCGCGCGCGCCTCGTCGAGCCTGGCCTCGGCGCCCCGCAGGCGGCCGAGAGCGGCGATGACATCGGGCCGGCCCGCCATGGCGCTGGTGACAAGCTGGTCCACGGTCTGCGCGGGCGCCCGCGGCAGCGGGCTCGCGGCATTGTCCGCGACCTTGATCGTCACCAGCGGCGCGATCCCCATGCTGGCGATCAAGGCATGGTAGGCCGAGTGCTCGTCTCCGGTGGTGCGCGCGAGATTGAAGCGTGCCTCCGCCGTCTGGCGCGCGGCCTGCGCCACCTCGACGGTCGTCGCGAAACCCTGCTTGCGGCGGGTGCGGACGGCGTCCTCGACGATCTCTGCGTTCTTGAGCGCCTCCTCGGCGACGTGCAGCCGGCCGCGCGCGGCGCTCAGCGCGAAGTAGTCGCGGCTCACCGCGAAGATCAGCTTCTGATGCGCGCCGGTGAAGGTGACGTTGGCGGCGAAGGAATCCGCCCGCGCCGCCGTCTCTGCATTGGCGCGCCGGCCGAAATCGAAGAGCAGCCATTTGATCGCCAGGGTCGGGACGAGCTCACGCGTATCGGCGGTGAACTGCGCACTCGGCGACAGGTTGGCGGGGATCGGGAAGGTGGCATGCTGATAGCCGGCGACCGCCTCGGCGGAGATCTGCGGCAGATAGGCGCTCTCGACGAGGCCGACCGCGAGCGCGGCCTTGCGGGCCCGTTCCCAGGCATCCCGGGTCTCGGGATTGCTGCGCTGGGCGAGGTCGATCAGCTCCGGCAGGTCATAGCTCCGCGCCGGATCGATCGAGACGGCGTTCTCGCCCGGATTGGCCGCCGCCTCATCGGCAGTTCGTTCCATGAAGGCGGGGGGCTTTATCGGCCAGGGCTGGCTCGGCGTCGGCGGGGCGAGATCCCCGGTGTTCCCCGTGCAGGCGGCGAGGAGCAGCAGCGCCGGCGCCGGCACCCAGCGCCACGAGCTCGATCGATCAGGCCGGCGCATGGGTCTCGAACCGGTGGATCTGCAAGAGCAGCACCAGCCGCGCCTCCAGGGCGGAGCGCGCTTCGACGTCGGCGGTTGCCGGCAGCGCGGCGAGCGCATCGGCGGCACGCTGGGCATCCGGTAGCGGCGGCAGCGTCCGCCCGGCCGAGAGGCACTCGGCGCCGGCGGATAGCCAGCCGGCGATCGCCTTGTCCTGCGCGCCGAGGATCGCCTCGTGCGGATTGGCCGCCGGGTGCTCGGCGACGACGAAGGTCGCGGCCGCGATCCGATCGAGGTCGTCGACCGAGCCGCGCACGACCGCCGCGCTCGCCGGATGCGGCACCAGGAGGCCGGTCTCGAAGGCGGCGAGCGAGATCAAATTGCGCGCGTTCGCGACGGCGCGCGCCACGGCCAGGCGGTGTCCCGTGCTCGGCTCCGGATCCCGATCGAGCAGCAGGGCGGCGAGAGCCCGCAGCGCGGCGGCCAGCCCCTTGCGCGCCTGCGCGCCGGCGGAGGCCGGCCAGAAGATGCTGAAGACGAAAGACATCAGGACATTCCCGAGCACGATCCCGACCATGCGGTCGCGCAACACCGTGAGATCGGTCGAGGGCCCGTAGCCCTGGAGCACGCCCAGGAAGAAAGCGAGCGCCATCTGCATGCCGGCATAGGCGAGGCGCTCGCTGCTCGTCGCCACCCAGGCGCAGACCGCCGAAACCACGGCGATCAGCAGGCCGAGGTCGCCGATATCGGTCATCTCCGGCAGCACGTAGACGATGCACAATCCACCGATCAGCGCGCCGATCAACGCGCCACCCAGGCGCAACGTCAGCTTGTGGAGGGTCTCGCCGAGCGTGCCCTGCGCCACGAAGAAACAGGTGATCAAGGCGGTGCGGATGCCGGGCCAGTCTGCGCCGGTGTAGATGATGTAGGCTGCCATCGCCGCGAGCGTGGTCTTGAGCGCGAAGCGGGTGTGCTCGGGATTGGTGAAGGCGTCCGGCACGAACATCGACGCTTCGTGCTTCGGCGCCTTGCCTGACTGCGCGCGCCGGCGCTCGGCGAGCCCGGCGGCGAGCCGCTCGAGCGCCCGCCGCAGCGCGAGAACCAGCGGGCGCTCAAAGGAATCGAGCGCCGCCAGCGCCGGCTCGGCGAGGCCGGCTGGTCTGGAATAGGGCCCCGCCGCTGCGTCGGCCAGCGCGGCGTGGCACGCCTTGCTGGCTTCGACGAGTCCGTCCCGAATTTCGGGGGCAAGACCGGCTGGGAGCAGCGCGGCCAGAGAAATCAATTCCTCCAGCGTTTCGATGAGCAAGGCGTCGCCGACGGCGTGAGACCGCAGATCGTGGTCGAGAAGCTCCGCGCGTTGGCGCAGTTCGGCCAGCTCG
>DATJOK010000244.1:0-2723 GCA_035507155.1 Allostellaceae bacterium | reverse complement strand
ACGGCCTCGCGGCTCTCGATCTCCATGACGACGCGGAGCTGCACCCTGGCCTTGGCGATCGCCTGCTCGAAGAGCTTGCGGGTGGTGGAGCCCGCCTCGCGCAGCACGATGGGCTCGCCCTCGAGATCGCCGAGGCGGATCGCGCGCCGCTTCGCCCAGGGATGGCGTTTCGGCATGAACACGACCAGCCGCTGCTCGGCGCAGAGGATGCTCTCGAGGCGGGGATCTTCGGCGATGTCGGTGATGACGGCGACGTCGGCGCGGTAGTGCAGGAGGGAGTCGAGTACCGCCTCGGAATTGCCGATCGCCAGCGAGATGTGGACCGCGGGATAGCGCTCGGCGAAGCGGGCGAGGAAGGGCACCACGTGATAGGGCCCGCCGGCGACGACCCGAAGATGCCCGGTCGTGAGCGCCCGGGCGCGCGCCAGCAGCTCGTCTGCCTCTTCCTCCAGCAGGAAGAAGCGGCGCGTGATCTCCAGCAGCTGCCGCCCCAGCGGCGTCGGCGCGGCGCCGCGGCCGCGGCGGTCGAAGAGGGCGACGCCGTAGCTCTCCTCCAGCGCCTTCACCTGGGCCGAGAGCGTCGGCTGCGTCACGCCCAGCGCTTGCGCCGCGGCGGTGAAACTCCCTTCGGTGGCGACGGCATGGAAGGCGCGGAGCTCGACATAGGACATAGATACAGACACTGAATAGAATAGAAAATATCGATTGGACTTATATCACGGGCGACCCGAGAATGCGAGCTTCACCCCTGCGGAGACACGCATGCCCCCGGCGACGCCCTTCCTGCTGACGCCCGGCCCCCTCACCACGAGCGAGGCGACCAAGCGCGCCATGCTGCGCGACTGGGGCTCGCGCGACACCGATTTCATCGCGCTCAACAAGCGCGTCCGCGACCGGTTGGTGGCGCTCGCCGGTGGCGCCGGCACCCACGACGCCGTGCCGCTCCAAGGGAGCGGCACTTTCGTGGTGGAAGCGATGCTCGGCAGCTTCGTGCCGAGGACCGGCAAGCTCCTCATCCTGATAAACGGCGCCTACGGACGCCGCATGGCCGAGATGTGCCGCTACTACGGCCGCGCCCACGTGACCTGCGAGACGGCGGAGGACGTGCCGCCCGATCCCGCCGAGGTCGATGCGCGGCTCGCGAAAGATCCGGCGATCACCCATGTGGCGATCGTCCAGTGCGAGACCACCTCGGGCATCCTCAACCCGGTGGCGGAGGTGGCGCGCGTGGTGGCGGCGCGCGGCAGGCGGCTTCTCATCGACGCGATGAGCGGCTTCGGCGCGCTGCCGCTCGATGCGCGCGAGATCCCTTTTGACGCGGTGGCGGCCTCTTCGAACAAGTGCCTCGAGGGCGTGCCCGGCATGGGCTTCGTGGTGGCGCGTGAGGCCGCGCTCGAGGAATGCAAGGGCAACGCGCCATCGCTGAGCCTCGATCTCTACGAGCAGTGGCGCGCCATGGAGAAGAACGGCCAGTGGCGCTTCACGCCACCCACCCACGTGATCGCGGCGTTCGGCAGCGCGCTGGAGCAGCACGAGGCCGAGGGCGGCGTCGAGGGCCGCGGCGCGCGCTATCGCCGCAATTGCGCGATCCTGCTGCAAGGGCTGCGCAGGCTCGGATTCGAGACGCTGCTGCCGGATCGGCTCCAGGCGCCGATCATCATCACCGTGCTGACGCCGGCCGATCCCCGCTTCCATTTCGAGCGGTTCTATGATCGTCTGCGCGAGAAGAACTACGTCATCTATCCCGGCAAGCTGACGGTCGCCGACACCTTCCGCATCGGCTGCATCGGCGCGCTGGGCGAGCAGGAGATGCGGGGCGCGCTGGCGGCGATCCGCGAGACTCTGACGGAGTTTGGCGTGACGAATTGCGGCCCCGCGATGCCGGCGCGAGCCGCCCTCGGGTAGGAGAGACTGATGAGCCGCACCGTCACCATCAACGGCCGGACCTATCACTGGCCGAAGCAGCCCGTCGTCGTGGTCTGCGTCGATGGCAGCGAGCCCGCCTATACGGAAGAAGCGATCAAGGCCGGCGAGATGCCCTGGCTCGCGAAGACGGTGCAGCAGGGCAGTTCCCTCATCGCCGACTGCGTGGTGCCGAGCTTCACCAACCCCAACAACCTCTCGATCGTGACCGGCGCGCCGCCGGCGGTGCACGGCATCTGCGGCAACTACTTCTACGACCGCGAGGCGGACGCGGAAGTGATGATGAACGATCCGCGCTACCTCCGCTGCGGCACCATCCTCGCTGCGTTCAGCCAGGCGGGCGCCAGAGTCGCGGTGGTGACTGCCAAGGACAAGCTCCGCACCCTCCTGGGCCATCGCATGGAGGGCATCTGCTTCTCGGCGGAGAAGGCGAACAAGGCGACCTTGGAGGAGAACGCCATCACCGACGTGCTGAAGCTGGTGGGGATGCCGCTCCCGTCGGTCTACAGCGCCGAACTCAGCGAGTTCGTCTTTGCTGCCGGCGTCAAGCTGATGCAGCTGCCACGCAAGCCCGACATCCTCTACCTCTCCACCACCGACTACATCCAGCACAAGCACGGGCCCGGCACCGCCGAGGCGAACCGTTTCTACGCCATGATGGACCGCTATCTGAGCGCGCTTGACGCCGCCGGCGCCGTCATCGCCATCACCGCCGACCATGGCATGAACGCCAAGACCGACGCCGCGGGGAAGCCAAAGGTCATCTTCCTGCAGGACTGGCTCGACCAGCGCCTCGGCGC
>DATJOK010000243.1:0-7244 GCA_035507155.1 Allostellaceae bacterium | reverse complement strand
ACCCGGTTATCGGTGAATTGGTCGCCTCGGACATCCATGAGATCGTGATCCGACGCAGTGATCGTGAGGTCGGCGAGGTTTGCGTGCATTTTCCACGTGCCGGCTTTGTGGTTGCACCGGCATAACCGGTTAGGAGTCGCTTGTGACCGACACCGACTTTGACCTTGATGACGAGCCAGCGCTGACCGCGGAAGGCGAGGTCGCGGCCGCGATCTGCGGCCACCCGGTTGTCATGCCGCGCGGCGATGCTCTCGCCGCCGACATGCTCGACGATTTTCGCGGCTTCGTTCAGGAAGAGTTGGCCGCGCTTCTCGAGGAGAAGAACGCCGAGATTGCCTATCTGCGCGCTGTCGCCAACGGCAAGGTCGCCGACGCCGCTCGGATGCACCTACATCATGGCGGCCTGGAAGGAGACAAGATTTTCGTCTTCATCACTGCACACCTCGCTGCGCAGTTCAAAGCCATCGGCGCCACCAACTGCGTCCAGATCGAAGTCAACCATGAGGAGCTCGGTCCGCTCACGCTCACGATCCAACGGCTCAATGGATAGTCATTCATTTCGCGATACCTTGGTGGCCGGTTCTCACCCAACTGAGTCGATATCGATGCAGATTACGCGCGGCAGCTTTGGGGCAATGTGACCCTCCCCACTGCCCGAGCTGACCGGGACTCTCGAGACATGCTCTCAGCGGCCGGGGCTGATCCGCTTTCTCATGTGAACGACGGTGCGGCCGGGCGCGAGCTCCTCGCGACGGAATTCCTCGTATCCGCGGCGCTGATAGAAGGCGAGGTTCGCGGCGAAGGCGGCGTTGGTGTAGAGGCGGACCTCTGCCACCCCGAGCGAAGCGGCGAGCACCTCCGCGTGCTGCAGCAGGCGGTCGCCGAGCCCTTTGCCCTGCCGGTCCGGACGGACCGCGAGGTTCTCGATCAGCAGATGATCGGGCGCCGGAATGGTCTCGACGAGGCCGAGGAGCTCGCCGTCCGCCTCCCAGAGATCGATGCGATGCTCCGCGACGGCGCGGTCATAATCCGCCGTCATCGGCTTGGGCTCGCGGCCGATGAGCCGGACCCACTTGGCATAGGCGGCCCGGGTCAGATCGCGCACCGCCGCAGCATCGGCGGCGCCGGCACGCCGGAGGGAGGGCGGCTCCGCCATCGCTCTTAGCGCTCTTCCGCGTCCTCTGCAGCGAGCGCCCTAAGCGCCGCACCGTCGACGCGGTAGGGGAGCCATTCCTCGAGATGGCGCATGCCGATCCGGTGATAGAACTGCCGCGCCGGGTTCCAGTGCAGCACCGAGAGGTCGAAGCGCGCCCAGCCGCGCTCGACCGCGATGGCAGCGAGGCGCGCCATCAGGCGCCGGCCGACCCCATGCTTGCGGGCCCATTCCGAGACGAAAAGATCCTCGAGATAGAGGCCGGGCCTGCCCTCCCAGGTGGAGAAATTCGGGAAGAAGAGAGCGAAGCCCGCCGGCTTGCCGTCCGCCAGCGCGATCAGCGCCTCGAAGCGGCGCTCGGGGCCGAAGCCGTGGCGCAGCAGATCGGCCTCGGTGGCGACCACCGCCTCCGGCTCGTTCTCGAAGAGCGCGAGCTCGCGCACGAGGTCGAGCAAGGTGCTGACATCCTCGGCGGTGGCGGCGCTGATGGTGATCGTGGCCATCTGGGCGTGCTCCCGGCTTATCCGGCTCCCATCGAGAATACCGGCAGCCAACCCCAGTAGGCGAGCCAGATGAAGGCGAGCGCCATGGAGATGAGGGTGATCGGGATGCCGACGCGCGCGTGCTCGGCGAAGGTGATGCGCACGCCATAGCTCGCCGCGCGCTCCGCCACGATGAGGTTCGCGAGGCTGCCCACCAGCAGCAGGTTGCCGGCGAGGGTGGAGAGCAGCGCCAGCGCGTAAAGTGCGCCCTGGGGCGGATCCGGCCACACCTGCAGCAGCAGGATGACCGATGGCACGTTGCCGATCGTGTTGCTCATCAGGAGCGTCAGCGGCGTCAGCAGGGCGAGATTGTCCGGCATCAGCCCGTGCTCCTCGAGCGGCGAGATCACCGACCAGGGAATGCCGGTGTCATGGAGCGCCCCGGTGACCGCGAAGAGGCAAGCGAACAGCAGCAGCAGAGGCCAGTCCACCGCGCCGATCATGGTCCGGCTCGTCACCTTGCGGCTGGTCAGCAGCACCGCCGCGATCAGCAGCGCCACGATCTCGCGGGGAAAGCCGGTGGTGAAGAAGATCAGCATCACCACGACCGAGATCACGCCCTTCAGCGTCTGCACCCGGTCGTAGGGGTGGAACGGCACCTCCGGCAGATCGGGTGGCAGCACTTCCGTGGTGACCATGCGGTCGCGCCAGCGGAACCAGAGCACGCCGAACACCACCCCGAGCGCCAGCGCGGCCGGCACGCCGCAGGCGGCGATGAAGGTCCAGAAGCCGAGATTGCCCATCTGCCCGATGGCGATGTTCTGCGGATTGCCGATGAGCGTGGCGGCGGAGCCGGCGTTGGTCGCCGCCGCCAGCGCCAGCACGAACGGGCGGGGATCGAGGCCGCGCCGGCGGACGCCGGCGATCAGCAGCGGCGTCATGCCGAAAAGCAGGATGTCGTTGGCGAGAACCGCCGAGAAGATGCCGCAGACCGCCACCGTCGCTCCCAGCAGCAGCGCCGGCCCGCCATTGAGGCCGATCAGCCAGTTGACGCCGCTGTCGAGCAGGCCGGAGGTCGCGAACTGCGCCGAGATCATCATCAGCGCGAAGAGCAGGATCAGGGTCGCGGTGTCGATGTTCCCGGCGACGTCGTCGATGGTGACCGCGCCCAGACCCAGGAGCGCGATCACGCCCAGGAGAGCGATGCCGGTCCGGTCTACCTGCACCCAAGGGAGGCGTCCCGCTGCCATCAGCAAATAGGTCAGCAGGAAGACGATGACGACTTCGGCGCTTTGCATGGGATGGGGCGGCGAGGACACCGGGAGCGGCGGGAGCCGCGCGGGCTCATGCTATATAGCGCCGCGCAGGCCCAGGGAAGGCCCAACCCGGCGGTATTCGTCCGACGCTCGCCCGCTGGCTAGAGGGCGAAGAACGGCGTCCCTTCCAGCTCCGGCTCGGCGAAGGCGTCGAGGGCGCGCCGCACATGGGCGAGGTCCTCGCGGAAGAACGCCTCGACCATGGCCGCCGCCAGACGGTCGGCGCCGAAGACGACGCCCGGAATGTCGCCGGAGACCGCGCCCAGGCTGGCATCGGCGCCAAAGTTGAAGAGGTGGATGCGGCTTAGATCCGGACAGGCTCCGGGCCGCCGCTCCAGGAATTCGAAGCCGGGTCCGAGATAGGGGAAACGGCCGAGATCGGGATGGCGCTGCTCCGGGGGCGGCGTGTAGCGATCGGCCCAGGTCGCGATCTCGGGCACGAGAGCGCGAAGCTCGCGGCAGCCGTGGAGATCGATCAGGAAGCCGGTGCCGAGGATGAGGAAATCCGCCCGCTGCAGGGAGCCATCGCTGGCGAAGCGGAGCACGACCTCATTGCCAGCGCGCCTGGCCTCCGAGATCGGCGTTCCCAGATGGAGGGCGAAGTTCGGGTGGCGGATGGTGCGGAGCACCGTCTCGCGCGGCGGCGGCGCCTGGTAATCCTCCTTGTAGAAGGTGAGGCTCCAGCGCTCGGCGTCGTCGAGGCCGGGAAAGCCCTGGAAGAAGCCTGGATAGGAGGAGCCGCGGCCCTTGTTGATCTGCGGCAGCACCGTGCGGCGCACGAACATGTCGACTCGCGCCGCGCCTGCCTCCAGCGCCGTCGCGGCATTGTCCCAGGCGGAGGCACCGCCGCCGATCACCGCGATCCGGCTGCCGCGCAGATGCGCAAAATCGATGTCCTCCATCGTGTGCGCCGCGAGGTCCGGCCATAGGGTGCGATCGATGGAATCCGGAATATGGGCGCCGCCGGTGCCGTCCCGCCCGGTCGCCAGCACGACGCGGCGCGCATGGATGAGGCGCGCGCCGCTGCCGGTCTCGACCTCGACGATACCGTCCTTCGGCGTCAGCCCCGTGACTTCGACCTCGTTCTCCACCGGCAGCGCCAGCACGCGGCGCAGCCAGAGGAGATAGTCGTTCCAGACCGCGTTCGGGATCTTGCCGAGCCGCTCCCAGCCCTCGGTCCCATGGATCGCCTCGTACCAGGCGCGGAAGGTGAGGGAGGGGATGCCCATGGCGGGGCCGGTCAGGTGCTTTGGCGAGCGCAGCGTCTCCATGCGCGCATAGGTGACCCAGGGGCCCTCGCGGCCGGCCGGGCTGCGATCGACCAGCAGGATGTTGCGGATGCCGCGGAAGATCAGCGCCGCGGCGGCGGCGATGCCGCACATGCCGGCGCCGATCACGAGCACGTCGAGCATCGGCTCGCCGTCGGGCCCGACCCTGCTCTCCGGCCAGTTGCGTGGCGGCAGGTTGAGAAGCTCGAGGTCGCGCGCCACGGCTGCCTCATGGGCGGCACGGCGCGCGTCGACGGTGGCGCGGCTCATCGGGATCTCGCGGCGGTCAGGGAGTGGATGGCTTGGCGACCGGCTCGCCCAGGCTCAGCATCAGGCGGTTGGCCCAGGCGAACATGGCGACGGCGTTGGTGAGGTCGAGGATCTCGAGATCATTGAGGCCGACCTTGCGCAGCGGCGCGAGATCCGCGGCCACCATGGCGCTCGGCATGCGCGTCAGCTTCGCCGCATAGTCGGTGATCGCACGGTAGCGCTCGGAAAGCTCGGTCGAGAGCCCCTCGTCGAAGATCGCCTGCGGGATCTCCGGATGCTTGGTGAGCTGGGCGAAGCGGATGGCGTGCACCGAGGCGCAATAGACGCAGTGGTTGATGCGGGAGACCACCACCGTTGCGAGCTCGCGATCCCCGCGCGCCAGACCCTTGGGCGCGTACATCACCGCATTGAAGAGCCGTGAGCGCTCGCGCAGCACCTCGACGTCGCGCGCCAGCAGCAGGTAATAGGGCGAGGTCTTGGCGGTGGGGAGGCTTTCCTCCAGCACGGCGATCTGCTCCGGCGTCGCCTCCTCGAGCTTGAGGGTGGGGAGCCAGGACGCCCAGTCGAGGGGCTCCATCGTGAAGGCGCGCTTCGTCTCGCTCATGCGGCACTCCCGAGCAGGCGCAGCCCCGCCACGGCCCGCGTCAGATAGGTCACGAAGGCGATCAGCTGCGAGAGCGTGACGATGTCGGTCGGAGCAAGGCCCGCCGACTGCAGCTCGGCGAGGTGCGCCGGCGTCGCCATGGCCGGCGTGCGGGTGACGCGGTCCACGTGGAGCAGGATCGCTTCCAGCCGCTTGGTCGAGACCATCTCGGGAAACCGCTCCACCGCGTCGATGAAGGCGTCGCCGTCGGTGATGCCGGCGAGGTAGTGGCGGAAATGGGTGGCGAGCGGCGCATCCTCGTTGAGCCGGGCGACCCGGAGCGCCGCGGCACCACGGTCGAGGCGGCTCAGGCCGCCGGTGCTGGCGGGCTCGAACAGAGCCTCGTAGCTCTGCCGGGTGTGGCGCAGCACCTCGGGGCGCTCCGCGCGGAGCGCCGCCAGCGCCGAGCCCGGCTCGATGCCGAGGAGCATGTCGACGATATCGGTTCCGCCGCTCTTCGCGTCGGCCATGACTTGATCCTCTCTAGAATGTTCAGGCGATCTCGCGCAGGTACCAGTTCACGTAGCGGAGCGCGTTCTGCTCCATCGGCGCGTAGGGGCCGGGCTCGTAGTAGCGCGAGTTCACGCCGAGCTGGTTCTGCTCGATGATGCGCTTGTCGGCCTCGCTGGTGACGCGCCAGAGCCAGGCGAGCTTCGCCAGATCGTAATCGACGCCCTCCTTGGCGTCGCCGCGCACCAGCCAGATCACTTCCATCTCGCAGCGGTCGGCGGTCTTCGGGATGAAGCGATAGATCACGCCGTGATCCGCATAGGCGAGGAAGAAGCTCGCCGGCCCGAAATGGGTCGAGGTGGCGGCGCCGTCATATTCCGGGACACCCATGAGCGGCGCCACCGGCCCGCCATCTTCGCTTGCGGATTGCGCGCCCTCGTAGAGCGGATAGCGGAAGCTCCAGACCGCCTCCTCGCCCTCGGCGGAGCCGGTCCAGTGGTCGTGCATGGGGATGTCGAGGCCGAGCGCCGCCGTCTTCTCGCGGAGCTTCGCATTGAGCTTCTCGATCCGCGCCGGCGGCTGCTCGATCGCGTGCAGCTTCGAGTATTCGGGATGCGCCGGCGCGCAGTGGTAGCATTCGAGATAGTTCTCCACCGCGAGCTTCCAGTTGGCGGCGATCTGATAGGTCTCGCGATGCGCGACCTTGGCGCTGGCCCAGCCGTAGGGGCCGTAGTTCATGCGGATCGCCTTCTCCGCGCGGGCAAGGCTCAGCGGCTTCTCGGCGAAGGAGATCAGGATCAGCCCCTCGATGACGCGGAGGTGGATCCGCTTCAGGCCATGGCTCGCGAAATCGAAGCCCTCTGGCATATGTCGCGCCGCCCGGAGCGTCCCGTCGAGTCCATAGGCCCAGCCGTGGTAGGGGCAGACGAAGAACTTGGCATTGCCGGATTCCTGCTGGCAGACCCGCGAGCCGCGATGCCGGCAGACGTTGACGAGGGCGCGGAGCTCGCCGTCCTCGCCACGGGCGATGATCGCGGATTCCGTCGCGTATTCCACCAGCGTGAAATCGCCGGGCGCCGGCAGGCTGCTCTCGTGACCGACGCAGAGCCAGTGCCGCATCAGCACGCGCTCGACATCGCGCCGGAAGATCGCGGGATCGGCATAGAAAGTCTGCTTCAGCGACTTGCCCGCCGGCTGTGCGGCGATGAGCGCGGCAATGCCGGCTTCCGCGCCGACTCCGCTCGATGTCTCCCTGTGCATGCGCGCCTCCTGCCGATCCGCCGTGCCAGCGCATCGCCGCCGATGGCAATTCTAGGCGCATTTCAGGGGCTTCCGTCCAGCCCCCTAGGTGCCCAGGAAATGCGCGGACGAGGCGTTTTACCCGGCGCCGGCAATGCGATATAGCGGGACCATGTCCGAAGAACGCAAGCCCGTCGCCGCCGCGGCGCCGCCCTATCTCCAGGCGCTCAATCCCGCCCAGCGCGAGGCGGTGGAGGCGATGGAAGGGCCGGTGCTGGTGCTGGCGGGCGCCGGCACCGGCAAGACCCGGGTGCTGACCACGCGGCTCGCCCATATTCTCGCCACCCGCCGCGCATTTCCCGGGCAGCTGCTCGCGGTCACCTTCACCAACAAGGCGGCGCGCGAGATGCGCGAGCGGCTCGA
>DATJOK010000242.1:0-10459 GCA_035507155.1 Allostellaceae bacterium | reverse complement strand
GGCGGTGGCCGCGCTCTGGCTGGTGATCGCGGTCTCGCTGGTGCTGGGATATTTCGCCCTCACGCTGCCGAGCACCGCCGACATCAGCGTCGGCGAGCGACGCCCCAGCGTCACCCTGCTGGCGGCGGACGGATCGCTGCTCGCCACCTATGGCGATCTCTTCGGCGAGCCGATCCACATCAAGGAGCTGCCGAAATACCTGCCGGAGGCGGTGATCGCCACCGAGGACCGGCGTTTCTATCATCACTTCGGCATCGACCCCATCGGCCTGCTGCGCGCCGCCATCATCAACCTGCGCGCCGGCCACGTGGTGCAGGGCGGCAGCACGCTCACCCAGCAGCTCGCCAAGAACCTGTTCCTGACGCCGGACCGCACCTACAAGCGCAAGATCCAGGAGATGCTGCTGGCGCTGTGGCTGGAGCACCGCTTCACCAAGGATCAGATCCTGGAGATCTATCTGAACCGCGTCTATCTCGGCGCCGGCACCTATGGCGTCGACGCGGCGGCGCGGCGCTACTTCAACAAGCCGGCGAAGGAGCTCTCGCTCTACGAGGCGGCGGTCATCGCCGGGCTGCTGCGCGCCCCCACCCGCTTCAGCCCGGCAGCCGACCGCGCCCGCGCCGGCGCCCGCGCGCACCAGGTCCTGGAGAACATGGTGGACGCCGGCTACCTCACCCAGGCACAGGCGGACGCCGCCGAGAGCCAGAGCAGCCAGCTCGCCCAGGTGATCCCGATCCGCGCCGGCACCCGCTATTTCGCCGACTGGGTCGCGGAGCAGGTGACGAGCTTCACCGGCTCCGGCAATCGCGATCTCGTCATCACCACCACCCTCGATCCGCGCATGCAAGAGGCGGCGGAACACGCCGTCAGCGACACCCTCGCGAAGGACGGCCAGAAATCCGACGCGAGCCAAGGCGCTCTCGTCGCCATGTCCCCCGACGGCGCGGTGCGCGCACTGGTGGGCGGGCGCGATTACACCACGAGCCAGTTCGATCGCGCGACCCAGGCGCTGCGCCAGCCCGGCTCCTCCTTCAAGGCCTTCGTCTATCTGACCGCGCTGGAGCACGGGATCACGCCCAACGATCATTTCGTCGATGGGCCGGTTCGCTTCGGCAACTATCAGCCGCATGATTTCGGCAACAAGTATCTCGGCGACGTCACCGTCTCGGAGGCGGTGGCGGAATCGATCAACACCGTCGCCGTGCAGGTGCTGCAGCGCGTCGGCGTCGACAACGTCATCGCGACCGCCCATCGCCTCGGCATCACCAGCGATCTCGGCCGCGACCTGAGCCTGGCGCTCGGCACCAGCGAGGTGTCGCTGATGGAGCTGACCGCCGCCTATGCCACTTTCGCCAACGGCGGCACCGGCGCCTGGCCCTATGGCATCCTCGAGGTGCGCGACAACAACGGCACCGTCATCTATCGCCGCAGCGGCTCGGGTCCCGGCCAGCTGATCTCGCCGCAGATCGACGGCGAGATGAACCAGCTGCTGTCGGGCGTCATCGAGCATGGCACCGGCAGGGCGGCGCAGATCGGCCGCCCCGCCGCCGGCAAGACCGGCACCACCCAGGATTATCGGGACGCGCTCTTCGTCGGCTACACCGCTGATCTCGTCGCCGGCGTTTGGTTCGGCAACGACGACAATACGCCGATGAACAAGGTGACCGGCGGCAGCCTGCCGGCGCACACTTGGCACAATTTTATGCTGGAGGCCACCAGGACCCAGCCGGTGCGGCCGCTGCCCGCCGCGCCGGCGGTGGTGGCGTCCTCGAGCGGCGGGGAATCCTCGGGCTCCGGCCTCGGCAGCTGGCTCAGCCGCCTTTTCGGCGGCGGCTCCTCACGCCCCGCGCCGCAGCCGGCCGGCGGCTATTATCCGGACACCAGGAATTCCGGGCGTTAGCAGGTGGTTGCGGTTCGGCCATTCACAATCGGCCGAAACGCTTCATTTTAGTGGGGTGAGGTCAGGCTGCGGGCCGCACCGGCGCGCCCGCGCCCGGCCATCAAACTGACCCACCTTTCGCCCTAGCGTCGGCAAGCCGCCGGAGAGCCCGTCATGTCCGTCCGCAACCTCGGCCGTCTGTTCAAGCCGCGCTCGATCGCGCTCATCGGCGCCACGCCGCGCACGCCGACGGTCGCTTCGGTGCTGCTGGCCAATCTGCAGGGCGCAGGCTTTGCCGGGCCGTTGATGCTGGTCAATCCCAAGTACAAGGAGATCGGCGGCATGCCGGTCTCGCCCGACATCGCGAGCCTGCCGAGCGTGCCCGATCTTGCCGTCATCGCGACGCCGCCAGCGGCAGTGCCCGGCATCATCGCCGAGCTCGGTGCCAGGGGAACGAGGGGAACGGTGGTGATCACCGCCGGCTTCGGCGAGCTGGGCGCCAAGGGGCGGGCGCTCCAGCAGCAGATCCTGACCGCCGCCAAGCCCCACATCCTGCGCATCGTCGGACCGAACTGCGTCGGCGTGATGGCGCCGGGGGCCGGCCTCAATGCGAGCTTCGCCCATCTGGCGCCGGCCAAGGGCGGGCTCGCCTTCGTCAGCCAGTCCGGGGCGATCGTGACCGCGATGCTCGATTGGGCGGCGCCGCGCAACATCGGCTTCTCCCATATCGTCTCGCTGGGCGACATGGCGGACGTCGATTTCGGCGACATGCTGGATTATCTCGGCGACGACCCCGCGACGCGGGCGATCCTGCTCTATGTGGAGGGTGTCACCTCGGCGCGGAAATTCATGTCGGCGGCGCGCGCCGCCGCGCGGCGGAAGCCCGTGCTGGTGGTGAAGGTCGGCCGTTCCGCCGCGGCGGCAAGGGCCGCCGCCTCGCACACCGGCGCGCTTGCCGGCTCCGACAATGTCTATGACGCCGCCTTCCGCCGCGCCGGCATGCTCCGGGTGCGCGACATGGCCGAGCTCTTCGATGCTGCCGAGACGCTGGCACAGACACGGTCGCAGACTGGAGACCACCTCGCCATCCTCACCAACGGTGGCGGGCCCGGCGTGCTTGCAACCGACATGCTGATCGAGCTCGGCGGCACCCTGGCGGCGCTTTCGCCCGATACCAAGGCGCGGCTCGACGAGGTGCTGCCGCGCACCTGGAGCCACGGCAATCCGGTCGACATCGTCGGCGACGCGGACCAGAACCGCTACAAGGCCGCGCTGCGGATCCTGCTGGAGGATCCTGCCACCGACGCGATCCTGGTGATCAACTGCCCGACCGCGATGCAGAATCCGAGCGACTGCGCGCGCGGCGTGATCGAGACGGTGCAGGCGGCGACGCCGCGGCTCTCCGGCCGCAACGTGCTCACCAACTGGATCGGCGAATACGCCGCGGCGCCCGCGCGGAAGCTGCTTGCGGACGCGCATATCGCGACCTACGACACACCCGACCGCGCCGTGCGCGGCTTCATGAACCGCGTGCAGTATCGGCGCAACCAGGCGCTGCTGCTGGAGACGCCGCCGTTGCGGCCGGAGGGCTTCGAGCCCGATCTCGGCGCCGCCGAGCGCGCGGTGAAAGCAGTGCTGGCGGCCGACCGCGAGTGGCTCGAGCCCGACGAGATCGCCGCCGTGCTCGGCGCCTATCGCATTCCGCAGGTGCGCACCTTCGTCGTGCGCGATCCCAACGATGCCGCCCGCGTCTCGCGCGAGCTCGGCAAGCCGGTGGCGCTCAAGATCCGCTCGCCGGACATCCGCCACAAGAGCGACATCGGCGGCGTCGCGCTCAACCTCGGCCGCCCGGAGCGTGTGCACCAGGAATGCCTGGCGATGATCGCCCGCGTCGAAGCGGCGCGGCCGGAGGCGCGGCTCGAGGGCTTCATCGTGCAGGAGATGATCCGCCGGCCGGGCGCGCTGGAGCTCATCGCCGGTGTCGTCGACGACGTCCTTTTCGGACCGGTCATTCTCTTCGGCCAGGGCGGCACCGCGGTCGAGGTGCTGAACGACACCACGCTGGAGCTGCCGCCCCTCAACATGGCGCTGGCGCGGGCGCAGATGGCGCGCACCCGCGTCTGGAAGCTGATGCAGGGCTACCGCAACGAGCCGCCGGTGGACGTGGACGCGGTGGGCGAGGTGCTGATCCGGCTTTCGCAGCTGGTGGCCGACCGGCCGGAAATCGCCGAGATCGACATCAACCCGCTGCTGTCCGATGCCAAGGGCGTGATCGCCCTCGACGCCCGCATCCGCGTCCGAGACAACAGAGTCAGCGGCGACCAGCGTCTCGCCATCCGCCCCTATCCGCGCGAGCTCGAGGGCAAGGCCGCGCTGCCGGACGGCACGCCGGTGCTGCTGCGGCCGGTGCGGCCGGAGGACGAGCCGGGCCTCATCGACCTCGTCGACCACATGTCGCCGGAGGATCAGCGGCTCCGCTTCTTCGCGCCGATGAAGCAGCTCTCCCACGAGCTGGCGGCGCGGCTGAGCCAGATCGACTACGACCGCGAGGTGGCGATCGTCGCGCGGCCGCCGGAGCGCGACGTGCTCTGGGGCGTGGCGCGCTTCTCGGCCGATCCTGATATCGAGCGGGCGGAATACGCGATCGCCGTGCGCAGCGACATCAAGGGCCACGGCCTCGGGTATCTGCTGATGACACGCCTCATCGAGGCGGCGAAGGCGCGCGGCCTCAAGGAGCTCTTCGGCAATGTGCTGCGCGAGAACGAGCCGATGCTGAAGATGTGCCGGGAGCTCGGCTTCGCCATCGCCCCGCACCCGGACGAATACGACGTGGTGCGGGCGACGCGGAGGATCTAAAGAGACTGGGCGGCCCGGCGCAGAACGATGCGCTGGTAGAAGATCGACAGGGTGGACGCGCCGAGCGCCATGCCGATGAAGGTCGCCGCCACGTCGACGACCAGGCGTGCCACCAGCAGCACCATCATGAATGTGGAGGAGGGGCTCGAGTGCTTGGCCATGACCTTGGCCACGCCGTCAGCGATGCCGATGAAGAAGCTTGGCACGAAGGTCACCACGAACATGATGAGCGCCACCAGCAGCGAGGCGCCGAAGAGCCGCCACGCATTGCCGCGGATCTGCTGCCAGGCCTCGCCAAAGCCAAGCGGCCGGCCGTAGGCGGCGGAGGGGAAGATGAGCGCGCAGCGCAGCATCCACACGCTGAAGCCGACGAGACCGATCAAGGCGCCGATGGCAAGGCCGCCGACAGCCGCCTTCGAAAGGCCGAAGAGGGAGAATCCCGCCACCACCAGGGAAGACGCGCCGAGACCGATCGCCAGCGCCAGCACCACCCCGTAGGTGATGAGGCTATAGAGGACGAACCGGCGATAGCCCTGCAGGAACACCACGGAGTCGTAGTCGCGCGGCGCGCCGTAGAGCGCCTGTTGATGCCAGCGCACCAGGAACACGTTGTAGACCAGGACGGAGAGGATGCCGGCCAGCAGGTTGAGCCACCACGGCCCACCCGATGCGGGGTGATCGGGGGCGGCGGCTGGTGGGAAGTAGAGGGAGGCGAGCGCGAGCCGCAGCACGAGCACGGCGAGCGCCGGCAGCAGGGCGAGATTGATGAAGAAGCCGAACCGGCCGAAGACCTGGCCGCAGGCCTCGCGGATCGTCGCCATCACCGGGACCTTCACCGGCCCCGCATCCCAGGTTTCCGTTGCCATGGATTCCCCTCCCCCGAACCTGGAAGAGACTACACCACACGGGTGTATGGCCTGTTAATAACCCCCTGCAATATCGGCGAATTGTAGCGGTGCAGGCAGGCTAGCGGCCGATCTGGTCCACGGCGTAGCCGGCGGCGCGGACGGTACGGATAAGGTCGCGCCGACCGCCCTCGTTGAGCGCCTTGCGCAGGCGCCGGATGTGAACGTCGACGGTGCGCGGCTCGATCTCCGATTCCCGTCCCCAGACCGCGTCCAGCAGCTGCTCGCGCGAGAAGACGCGACCCGGCCGCTCCAGCAGCACGCGCAGCAGGCGGAACTCGGTCGGGCCGAGATGCACCGAGCTGCCGTTGCGGCTGACGCGATGGCTGGCAAGGTCCATGGCGAGGTCGGCGTAGCGCAGCGTCTCGGCGCCAACCGAGGGCCGCGCGCGGCGCATCACCGCCTTGAGCCGCGCCACCAGCTCGGTCACGCCGAAGGGCTTCACCACGTAATCGTCGGCGCCGCCCTCGAGGCCGCGCACCCGATCCGCCTCCTCGCCTTTGGCGGTCAGCATGATCACCGGGAGCCCGCGCCACTCCGGCGTGCGACGGATGCGCCGGCAGATCTCGAGACCGGAGACCTGCGGCAGCATCCAGTCAAGCAGCACCGCGTCGGGGGTGCGCTCGGAGAGCTGCAGCAACGCCTCCTCGCCGTCATGGGCTTCCGCCACCGAGAAGCCTTCCTTCTCGAGGTTGTAGCGCAGCAGCGTCGCGAGCGCCGGCTCGTCCTCGACGACGAGAATATGTGGCTTCATTTATCGGCCGCTCCCGTGCCGCCGCCGTTGCGGGTGATCTCGATCGGCGCAGGGCTCGGACCCGGCGCGCCCGCAAGGCTGGTGCGATCGCGCTTCGGCCGCACCTGATGGAGCGGCGTCCCGTGCACCATGAAGTAGAGCGTCTCGGCGATGTTGGTCGCGTGGTCGCCGATCCGCTCGATGTTCTTCGCCATGAAGAGGAGATGCGTGCAGGAGGTGATGTTGCGCGGGTCCTCGATCATGTAGGTGAGGAGCTCGCGGAAGAGGCTCGTGTACATCTCGTCGAGTTCTTCGTCGCGCGCCCAGACCGCCAGCGCCTTGTCGGCATCGCGCTCCACATAGGCGTCGAGCACGTCCTTGATCATGGTCTGCCCAACCCGGCCCATGCGCGGGATGGCGAAGGCGGGCCGGACCGGCGGCGCCTGGTTCAGCACGATCGAGCGCTTGGCGACATTCGCCGCGTAGTCGCCGATGCGCTCGAGATCGCTTGCGGTCTTGAGCGCCGCCAGGATCTGGCGGAGGTCGACCGCCATCGGCTGGCGCAGCGCCAGCAGGCGGAGCGCCAGCTGCTCGATCTCCTGCTCCAGCTGATCGACGCGGCCATCGGCCTCCACCACGTCGGCGGCGAGCCGGCTGTCGCGCTTCACCACCGCCTCGATCGCGGTGGCGAGCTGGGTCTCGGTCAGACCGCCCATCTGCGTGATGGTGTTGTCGAGGCGCCGCAGCTCCTCGTCGTAGCTCTTGATGATATGCTCGGAGACCATGCGCGTTCCTCCGTCCCTCAGCCGAAGCGCCCGGTGATGTAGTCCTCGGTGCGCTTGTTCTTGGGGTGGGTGAAGATTTTCTCGGTGTCGTCGAACTCTATGAGCTCGCCGAGATACATGAAGGCGGTGTAGTCGGAGCTGCGCGCGGCCTGCTGCATGTTGTGGGTCACGATCACGATGCAGTAGTCGGACTTGAGCTCGTTGATGAGCTCCTCGATGCGCTGGGTGGAGATCGGGTCGAGCGCCGAGGCGGGCTCGTCGAGGAGCAGGATCTCGGGCTTCACCGCGACGGCGCGGGCGATGCAGAGGCGCTGCTGCTGGCCGCCGGAGAGGCTGAGGCCGCTCTGCTTCAGCTTGTCCTTCACCTCGTCCCAGAGCGCGGCGCGGCGGATCGCCGATTCCACTCGCTCGTCGAGGTCGGTGGCCGACAGTTTCTCGTAGAGCCGGATGCCGAAGGCGACGTTGTCGTAGATCGACATCGGGAACGGCGTCGGCTTCTGGAACACCATGCCGATCTTGGCGCGCAGCAGATTGAGGTCGACGCCGGGGTCGAGGATGTTGCGGCCATCCACCATCACCTGCCCTTCTGCCCGCTGATCGGGGTAGAGCTGATAGATGCGGTTGAGGATGCGCAGCAGCGTCGACTTGCCGCAGCCGGAGGGCCCGATGAAGGCGGTCACCCGCTTGTCGTAGAGGCTGAGGTTGATGCTTTTGAGTGCCTGGAACTTCTTGTAATAGAAGTTGAGGTTGCGGATCTGGATCTTTTCCACCGCGGTCGGAACGGCCGACACCGTGGGCTGCGGCGCCGGGTGCGGCGCATGGGCTGAAGCGACAGCGGGCTCGACCACGATCGGGCTCCTGGGCATCGGGGAGAAGGGTATCGGCCGCCGCGATTCGGCCGGAGGGGTGGAGGCGGAGGAAGTATCGGTCATTTTGCGAAGCCCTTCCAGCTGGCCACGAGACGGGCGGTGATATTGAGCGCCAGGATGGTGACAGTGATCAGCAACGCGCCGCCCCAGGCGAGGCTCTGCCAGTCCTTGTAGGGACTGAGCGCGAACTGGAAGATCACCACCGGCAGGTTCGCCATCGGAGCATTCATGTCGGTGCTCCAGAACTGGTTGTTGAGGGCGGTGAAGAGCAGCGGTGCCGTCTCGCCGGCGATGCGCGCCACTGCCAGCATGATGCCGGTCAGCATGCCCTGGATCGCCGCGCGGTAGGTGACCATCACGATCACCTTCCACTTCGGCGTCCCGAGTGCCGCCGCCGCCTCGCGCAGCGAATTCGGCACCAGGTTCAGCATGTCCTCGGTGGTGCGCACGACGACGGGGATCACCAGGATCGCCAGCGCGATGGCACCGGCCCAGGCGGAGAAGCCACCCATCGGCAGGACCATCAGGTCGTAGATGAAGAGGCCGACGATGATCGAAGGCGCGCTCAGCAGGATGTCGTTGATGAAGCGGACCACCGGCGCCAGCGGACTGTGGCGGCCGTATTCCGCGAGGAAGGTGCCGGCCAGGATGCCGATCGGCGAGCCGACCAGGGTCGCCACCGCGGTCATGATCGCGCTGCCATAGATCGCGTTCTTGAGCCCGCCCACGTTGGCTGGCGCCGGCGTCGACAGCGTGAAGAGGTTAAGGCTGATCGCGCTGATCCCGTTCCAGAGCAGCGTCCAGAGAATGAGCGCGAGCCAGAGGAGGCCCAACGCCGTCGCGCCGAAGGAGAGCGTGAGGACGACGGCGTTGGTGGCGCGGCGGCGGGCGTAGGGGCTCATGGCGTCACGTCCCGGCCTGGCGCTGCAGGCGGATCAGCATGTATTTGGCCGCCGCCAGCACCAGGAAGGTGATGATGAAGAGGATGAAGCCGAGGCCGAACAGAGCGGAGCGATAGATTTCGGTCACCGCCTCGCTGAACTCGTTGGCGAGCGCCGCCGATATGGTGGTCCCCGGCGCCAGCAGCGAGGCCTGGAGGTCGTGCGAGTTGCCGATGACGAATGTGACCGCCATGGTCTCGCCCAGCGCGCGGCCGAGCCCCAGCATGACGCCGCCGATGACGCCGACCCTGGTGGTCGGCAGCACGATGTTCCACACCACCTCCCAGGTGGTGGCGCCGATCCCGTAGGCGCTCTCCTTGAGGACGCTCGGCACCGTCTCGAAGACGTCGCGGGTCACCGAGGTGATGAAGGGCAGCACCATGATGGCGAGGATGAGGCCGGCGCTGAGCATGCCGATGCCGATCGGCGGCCCGCTCAGCAGCGCACCGACGATCGGAACGTCGCCGAACACGTCGTTCAGCACCGGCTCCACCGTCTGCTGGAACACCGGCGCGAACACGAACAGGCCCCAGATGCCGTAGATGATGCTGGGGATCGCCGCCAGCAGCTCCACCAGCGTACCGATCGGCCGTTTGAGCCAGGGCGGGCAGAGCTCGGTGATGAAGAGCGCGATGCCGAAGGCGACGGGAATGCCGATCAGCATGGCGATGCTCGAGGTGATGAGAGTGCCGGCGATCGCCGGCAGCGCGCCGAACTGCTCCGTCACCGGGTTCCAGCTGCTGCTGACCACGAAGCCCCAGCCGAACTTCCGCAGTGCCGGCAGCGCGCCCACCACCAGGGAGGCGAGCACGGCGGCGAGCAGCAGCAGGATGAAGACGGCGAAAAACCAGGTGGCCCCTTGGAACAGGCCGTCGAAAACCCGCGCACGCGGCGGATTAGCGGGTCGATCGATGGCTAGGTCGGCCATTCCCAAACTCCCTTGCGATCCGGCAGCGAGAAAAGAGGCGGGCCTGATCGGACCCGCCCCACCTTCTCACGCCGCTGCCGGCATGCCCCGCATTAGTTGGAGGCGGTCCAGATCGGCTTGCCGTCCGCGCCCTTGAGCTCTGCTGCCCAGAAATGCTCGATCTGCTTCACGACGCTGTCGGGCATCGGCACGTAGGCGAGCGCCTCGGCCTGCTTCTGGCCGTTCTTCAGGCACCAGTCGAGGAACTTCAGCACCGCCTGGTTCTTCTCCGCCGGATAGTCCTTGCGCAGGAGCATGTAGGTCGCGGCGGTGATCGGCCAGCTCTTGGCGCCGGGCTGATCGGTCAGGATCAGATGAAGTTCTGCACCTTGCTGAAGTCGGCGTTGGCGGCCGCGGCCTGGAATGCCTCCATGGAGGGCGCCAGCCGCTTGCCTTCCTTGTTGATCATGTCGGTATAGATCAGGTGGTTCTCCATCGCGTAGGCATATTCGACGTAGCCGATCGCGCCGTCGATCTGCTGCACGAACGCCGCCACGCCGGCATTGCCCTTGCCGCCCACGCCG
>DATJOK010000241.1:0-3952 GCA_035507155.1 Allostellaceae bacterium | reverse complement strand
GCCGGCTTCGATCGTCATGTTGCAGACGGTCATGCGCCCTTCCATCGACAGCTTGCGGATCGCGCTGCCGGCATATTCGACGACATGGCCGGTGCCGCCGGCGGTGCCGATCCTGCCGATGATGGCGAGGATCAGATCCTTGGCTGTGACGCCGAGAGGCAGGTCGCCTTCGACCTTGATCAGCATGTTCTTGGCGGGCTGCTGAATCAGCGTTTGCGTCGCCAGCACATGCTCGACCTCGGAGGTGCCGATGCCGAACGCGAGCGCGCCGAAGGCGCCATGCGTCGCGGTGTGGCTGTCGCCGCAGACAATGGTCGTGCCGGGCTGGGTCATGCCCTGCTCCGGCCCGATGATGTGGACGATGCCCTGACGGATGTCGTCGACCGGGAAATAGGGGACGCCGAACTCTTTGACGTTGCGCTCGAGGGTCTCGACCTGGAGGCGGGATTCCGGCTCCTCGATGCCGCGGGCGCGGTCGGTGGTCGGCACGTTGTGGTCGGCGACCGCGATGGTGGCATCCGGCCGGCGCACCGGGCGATGCGCCATGCGCAGGCCCTCGAAGGCCTGCGGGCTCGTCACCTCGTGCACGAGGTGGCGGTCGATGTAGAGCAGGCAGGTGCCGTCGGACTGACGGTCGACGATGTGGCTGTCCCAGATCTTGTCGAAGAGCGTGCGCGGCTTGGCCATGGAATGTCCCTACCTCGTATCTCCGGTCCAATACCCTCGCCGCCCCCGCGGCGGGAGTATTGAACGGAGTTGCGTCGTTACTGCTGCGTCCCGCTGCCCTCGGCGCTGCCGGCCTCCGGCGCCTCGCCCTCGGTACCGGCGCGCTCGGCGATGCGCGCCGCCTTGCCGGTGCGGCCGCGGAGGTAATAGAGCTTGGCGCGGCGCACGGAGCCGCGGCGCACCACCTCGATGGCGCTGAGGCGCGGCGAGTAGAGCGGGAAGATGCGCTCCACGCCCTCGCCGTAGGAGATCTTGCGCAGCGTGAAGCTGGAGTTGATCCCGGCGTTCTTGCGGGCGACGCAGACGCCTTCGAAGGCCTGGATGCGCTCGCGCTCGCCCTCCACCACCTTGAGGCTCACCTTGATGGTATCGCCGGGCTGGAATTCCGGAATGGTCCTGCCTGCAAGCGCCTTCGCGATCTGCTGCTGCTCCAGGGTCTTGAGCACGGTCATGACATCACCTCTTTCAAGTCTCTCGGCCTTTCCCGGCACGCGTCGCGGCCAGGTGGCGCTCCCATAAATCCCGGCGCCGCTCCCGCGTCACCCGCTCCCGCTGCTCCTGCCGCCATTGGCGGATCCGGTCATGATGACCTGACAGCAGCACCTCCGGCACTGCGCGGCCTTCCCACATCTGGGGCCGCGTGAAGTGCGGATATTCGAGGAGATCCTCCTCGAAGCTCTCTTCGGCGAGCGTCTCCGCATCGCCGACGACACCCGGCAGCAGGCGCACGCAGGCGTCGATGAGCGCGATCGCCGCTGGCTCGCCGCCCGAGAGCACGAAATCGCCGAGGCTCAGCTCCTCGATCCCGCGCTTCTCGATCACCCGCGCATCGACGCCCTCGAAGCGGCCGCAGAGCAGCGTCATGCCCGGCCCCGCCGCCAGTTCCTTCACCCGCTTCTGGTCGAGAAGCCGGCCGCGCGGCGTCAGGAAGAGCGTCGGACCCGGGCCGGCTGCCTCGGCAATCGCGAGATCGATCACATCGGGTCGCATCACCATGCCGGGGCCGCCGCCGAAAGGAGCGTCGTCGACGGAGCGGTGTTTATCGCGCGCGAAGCCCCTGATGTCCACCGTTTCGAGCCGCCAGAGCTGCTCCGCCAAGGCCTTGCCGGCAAGCGAACAGCCGAGCGGTCCCGGAAACATCTCCGGGAAGATCGTGAGCACCGTGGCGGTCCAGGGAGCCATGTCATTCCGCTTTGCCTGCGTCCTCTTCTACTTCCGTCCCGACTTCCGCTTCCGCCTCGACCGGCCGGTTGTCGAACAGCCCCTCCGGGGGATCGATCACCAGCCTGCCTCTCTCCAGCTCCACCACCGGAACCACCCGGGTGCTGAACGGCACCATCACCACGCCGCCGCCCTCGCGCTCCACTTCCAAGCTGGCACCAGCGCCGTAATCATGCACCGCCTTCACCCGGCCCAGCACCGCCCCGTCTCTCAGCTCCGCTCTGAGCCCGACCAGGTCGTCCCAGTAGAACTCGCCCTCCGCAAGATCCGGCAGCGCCGAGCGCGGCAGGTAGAGCCTGGTGCCGCGGAGCTTCTCCGCCGCGGTGCGATCGGTCACCCCCTCGATCTCCGCGAGGAGCGCGCCCCGTACCTTGCCGACCAGCGCCAGGCTGAAGCGGCGGGCTCCGCCCTGGTCCTCGAGCGGCCCGTAGGCCGCGATGTCCTCCGGCGTCGCCGCGTAGCTCATGACCTTCACCGCGCCCTTGATCCCGTGCGCCGCCGTGATGACGCCCATCAGCACGCGCCGATCGGGATCCGCGGGCATAGGTCAAGCGCGTCAGGCCTGGGTTGCCTCGGCCGGCGCGCCCGCCGCCGCCTCGGCGGCACCGGCGGCGGCCGCCGCACGCTCCTGCGCCTTCTTCTTCGGCGCCGACTTCTGCGGCGTCTCGCGGATCGCCGGCTTCGGCGCCAGCCCGGCCTCGCCGAGGAAGCGTGCCACGCGGTCGCTCGGCGTCGCGCCCATCTTGAGCCAATGCTGCAGCCGCTCGGTCTTCAGCACCACGCGCTCCTTGTGGCCACGCTCCAGCATCGGGTTGTAGGTCCCGACCTTCTCCAGGAAGCGGCCATCGCGCGGGCTGCGGCTGTCGGCGATCACGATGGAATAGAACGGGCGCTTCTTGGCGCCGCCGCGGGTCATGCGAATCTTGAGGGACATGATTCTCCTTTGGTCGAGGTCGTCAGAGTTGGATTTGATCTAGGAAACCGTCATGCCCGGGCTTGACTCGGGCATCCACGCCTTCCCTAAGCGAGAATGAGCGGACGCAGACAAAGCCGTGGATGGCCGGGTCAAGCCCGGCCATGACGACAGAAGGGGTGGAACGAAGCAGGTGCATCATCATCAATGCGGCCGGAAGCCGCCTCCGCCGCCGGGCAGCAGGCCGCCGAGGCCGCCGCCGCGCATCAGGCCTTTCTTCCCGAGCTTCGACACCTTCCGCATCATGTCGGACATGTCCTGATACTGCTTCAGAAGGCGGTTGACGTCGGGAACGGTGGTGCCGGAGCCGGCGGCGATGCGGCGCCGGCGCGAGGCGTTCAGCACTTTCGGGTTCTTGCGCTCGCGCTTGGTCATCGAGGAGATGATCGCCTCCTGGCGCTTCAGGATCCCCTCGTCGATGTTGGCCTCGGAGAGCTGCTTCTTGATCTTGCCGATGCCGGGCAGCATGCCCATCAGGCTCGACATGCCGCCCATCTTGCGCAGCTGCTTCAGCTGCTGGGAGAGGTCGTCGAGATCGAAGCTGCCCTTCTGCATCTTGAGGGCGAGCTTCTCGGCCTCTTCCTGGTCGACGGTCTCGGCGGCCTTCTCGACCAGGCTCACCACGTCGCCCATGTCGAGGATGCGGCCGGCGATGCGCTCGGGATGGAAGGGCTCGAGGGCGTCGAGCTTCTCGCCGACGCCCACATACTTGATCGGCTGGCCGGTGATCGCGCGCATGGAGAGCGCGGCGCCACCGCGGGCGTCGCCGTCGACGCGGGTCAGCACGATGCCGGTGATGCCGACGCGCTCGGTGAAGCTCTTGGCGACGTTGACCGCGTCCTGGCCGGTCATCGCGTCCGCCACCAGCAGCGTCTCGGTCGGCTGCGTCGCGTCGCGGACCGCGGCGGCCTCCGCCATCAGCCCCTCGTCGATGTGGAGGCGGCCGGCGGTGTCCAGCATCAGCACGTCATAGCCCTGGCGCTTCGCCGTCTCCTGGGCGCGCTTGGCGATCGCCACCGGCTTCTCGCCGGC
>DATJOK010000240.1:0-8692 GCA_035507155.1 Allostellaceae bacterium | reverse complement strand
GTGGCGACGGCGGGCTTGTCGTCGATGCGGGCGGCGATGAGGGAGGGGCCGTCGCTCGCCAGCATCCGGTCGACGAGCTGCTCGAAGTCGCTCTCGTCGGCGGCCCAGGCGCTCTGCGAGAGGCCGGAGCCCTTGGCGATGGTGACGAAATCGGCGGTCTGCGCGCTGGTGGTCGGTTGGCCGCCGGTGATCTGGTAGATCCCGTTGTCCATGATGACGATGCCGAGATTCTTTTGGCGGAGCATCGCGATGGTGCTGAGCACGCCCAATTGCATCAGCAGCGAGCCGTCGCCTTCGAGCGCGATCACCCGCCGCTCCGGCTGCGCGAGGGCGACGCCCAGCGCGATCGGGCAGGCGAGGCCCATGCTCCCCAGCATGTAGAAGTTCTGCGGCCGCTGGCCCGTGGCCCAGAGGTCGAAATTGGTGTTGCCGATGCCGCCGATGACGGCCTCGTCGCGCTTGAGCTTCGCCACCAGCCGCCTGGTGAGGTCGAAGCGGTTCATCACCTTGGTGTTGGCCGAGCGCTGTGCGGGTTGCGGCATGGGCATCAGGCCTTGAAGACTTTGCCGCCGGTCAAGAGCGGCGACAGGATGAAGGCGGCGGGCGCTTGCGTCGCTACCGCCTGCTTGATCGAGCGGTCGACGATGAAGTCGAGCTCGTCCATGCGGGTGATGGTGTGGGTCTCGATGCCGAGCGCGTCCAGCACCGGCCGCATGGTGCGGCAGACCAGCGCCTGGCCGAGATTGAACTCGCCGAGCGTGCCGCGCTCGCTGATGATCATCAGGAGCGGGATCTGCGAGGGCACCGCCAGCGAGGCGAGCGCGTTCGGCAAGGTCGCGAAGCCGCTGGTCTGCATCAGCAGCACGCCGCGCAGGCCGCCCATCCAGGCGCCGGTGAGGATGCCGACCGCCTCCTCCTCCCGGGTGCACGCGAAAGCGGTGAAGAACTTGTCCTCGTGCACGCTTTTGATCAGCGGCGTCAGCACGCGGTCCGGAACATAGGTCACCAGCCGCACCTCATTCCGCTTCAGCGCCTCCTGCACGATCGCGTGCCAGGGGCGCGCCGCGGCCGCCGTCTCCTCCCTCGCCACCATTGCTCGCTCCGGATTGGAATGATAGATCCGCGCGCGCAAACATCCCGCGGACCTTGACTCCGTCGACCACACTGTCCAACAATTTTGGCGTCTTTTCTGAGCCTGCGCAAAGCGAATTTCTTCGGCGGACGAGGCAGATGCCGGTGAAGTGCCAGATCCGCGGACTATCGAAAAACTTCGGCGCCAGACCCGTGGTGGACCACGTCTCCCTCGACGTCGCCGACGGCGAGTTCGTGGTGATCCTGGGGCCGAGCGGCTGCGGCAAGACCACCACGCTCCGCCTCATCGCCGGGCTCGAGGCGCCGGATGCCGGCACCATCGCCATCGATGGCCACCTGGTCTCGGCGCCCGCCGAGCGGCTCTTGGTGCGGCCGGAGAAGCGCGGCATCGGCATGGTGTTCCAGTCCTACGCCATCTGGCCGCACATGACGGTGTTCGAGAACGTGGCGTTTCCGCTGCGCGTGCGGCGGATCCGTACGGCGGAGATCGCCGGCAAGGTGCGCGCGGTGCTGGAGCGCGTGGGGCTCGCCGGCGAGTCGGAGCGGCCGGCGACGCAGCTTTCCGGCGGGCAGATGCAGCGGGTGGCGCTGGCCCGCGCGCTGGTCTACGACCCGGCGCTCCTCCTCTTCGACGAGCCGCTTTCCAATCTTGACCTCAAGCTGCGCGAGCGGCTCCGCGTCGAGCTCCGGGAGCTGCAGCAGCACGCCGGCATCACCAGCATCTACGTCACCCACGACCAGGCGGAGGCGGTGGAGCTCGCCGACCGCATCGTGGTGATGGAGGGCGGCAGGGTGGCTCAGGTGGGCCCGCCGGCGGAGCTCTACCGTCGGCCGCGCACCCGCTTTGTCGCCGAGTTCATCGCTGACGCCAATATTTTCGAGGGCGCAGTGACGGAGCACGCGGGGCCCGAGATCGTCCGCGTCCTCACCGAGGAGGGACGCGAGCTGCTGGCGGGCATCGACCGGCCGGTGTCGCTCGGCGAGCGCGTCCATGTGGTGGTGCATCCCGAGGACTGCTCGATTACCCATCCGCACGAGAGCCGCGAGGGCTCGCATCCCGTCCGCATCCTGCAGCGCCGCTTCCAGGGCGTCTCGACGCGATACACGGTGGAATGGAACGGCGCCGCCTTCGACGTGGTGGCGCTCGGCACATCCGCGGCGCTCGCCGAGGGCGCCGAGGCCAGGATCTGGATCGCGCCGGAGCGGGCGCGCGTCATCCTGCGGCAGGATATCGCCGTCCCATGAGCGCCGGCAGCGAGGGGGTGGCGATCCCGGGCGCCGGCGCGCGGCCGCGCGTCCGGGCGCCGACGGTGCCGATGGGGCGGCTCATGGTGGCGGCGCTGCTGGCGGTGCTGGCGCTCCTCATCCTGCTGCCGGTCGCGGTGCTCGTGCTGGGCTCCTTCCTGTCCGAGCCGCCGCGCGCGCTGCAGGTGAACTGGTCGGGCCTCACCCTCGGCAACTATGTCGAGATCTTTGCCAGCCGGGATTTCGCCGAGCTCATCAGCACCTCGGTGGGCGTGGCCTCGATCGGCACCGTGGGCGCGCTCGTCATCGGCACCGCGCTCGCCTGGCTCGCGGCGCGCACCGATGCACCGGGCCGGCGCGTGCTCGATGCGGTCGCCATCATGCCGATGATGGTGCCGCCCCTCGTCGGCGGATTCGCCTGGGACATGCTGGCCTCGCCGAAGAGCGGCATCCTTAATATATTCTTGCGCGCGTTCCACCTGCCGGTCGTGCTCAATATATATACGGTCGGCGGCATCGGCTTCGTCTTCGCCATCTACTATGCGCCTTACGTCTATCTCTTCGCGGCGGCGGCGCTCCGCAACATGGACCCGGCGCTGGAGGAGGCGGCGGCGCTCTGCGGCGCCACCCGCTTCGGCACCGTGCGCCGGGTCACTTTCCCGCTGATCCTGCCGGCGCTCCTCTCCTCGTCGCTCCTCGTCTTCGTGCTGCTGATCCAGCTGTTCTCGATCCCCGCAGTGCTGGGCGAGGCGGGCAGCGTCCATGTGATGTCGGTCCGGATCTGGGAGCTGATCGGCTTCACCCCGCCCAAGGTGAACCAGGCCTCGGCGCTCGGTGTCCTCATGCTGGCGATCACCGTCACGCTGGTGCTGCTGCAGAACTGCGCCACCGCGCGGCGGAGCTTCGTCACCGTCGCCGGCAAGGGGCTGCGGCCGACGCCGGTGGCGCTGGGCGCGCTGCGCTGGCCGTTGGCGGTGCTGGGCTTCGCCTATCTGGCGCTGGTGGTACTGCTGCCCTATGCGGCGCTCCTCTTCATCGCGCTCCGCAAGAGCCTCTTCTTCTCCACCGTCGCCGCCATGGCGAACCCGAAGCAGTTCTCGCTGGATCAGATCGCCGTCGCCGTCGGCGATCCGGTGGTGCGGCTGTCGCTGGTGAACTCGCTGCTGGTGGCGCTCGGCACCGTGGCGCTGGGAAGCCTGCTTTATTTCGCCGTCGCCTATATCGTGCACCGCACGAAGCTGCCCGGCCGGCGCGCCCTGGAGCTGATCTCGGTGATGCCGGTTGCGATCCCCGGCCTCATCATCGGGCTCGGCTATCTCTGGTCCTGGATCAGCATTCCCGCCGGCATCTACGGCACGCTCTGGATCATCGTCGCGGCCTACGTCTCGCAGTTCTCGCCGCAAGGGGTGCGAGCGATCGCGGGCTCCCTGGTGCAGATCCATCCGGAGCTGGAGGAGGGGGCGCGGCTCTGCGGCGCGGGCTTTCTCTACACGCTCCGCCGGGTGGTGGTGCCGCTCGCCTGGCCCGGCATCCTCGCCTCGATGATCCTGCTGCTGGTGCTGTCCTTCCGAGAGCTGGCGACGGCGCTTTTCCTCTACACCTCCGACACCCAGGTGTTCTCCCTCACCATGTTCGATTTCTGGCAGCGCGGGTCCACCGGCCTGGTGGCGGTGCTGGCCCTGGTGCAGAGCGCGATCCTGCTTGTCATCGTCGCCATCGGCCAGCGCATCCGCCGCGATCCCGCCCCTCCCGACGAAGGAGCTGTTCCATGACTGCCGAGCCGATCCGCAACCGCGCCATCATCGACGATCCCGTGGCGCTGCAGGTGGTGTGGACGCGGCTCATCGCGATTGCCGACGAGGCGGCGGCCACGCTGCGGCGCACTTCCTTCTCGCCGATCGTGCGCGAGTCCAACGACTTCGCCTGCGTGATCTTCGACGCCGCCGGCAACGCGATGGCCGAGAACACCATCGGCATCCCCTCCTTCAACATGACGCTGTCGCGGACGCTGCAGCATTTCCTCTCGATCCGGCCGGCGGCGGAATGGCGCGCCGGTGACGTCGGCATCTGCAACGACCCCTGGCTCACCTCAGGCCATCTCCCTGACATCACCGTGGTGGCGCCGGTCTTCGCGGGGGAGCGCCTCATCGCCTGGACTGGTAGCATCGCGCACATGGCCGATATCGGCGGCACGCTCTGGTCGGCGGACACCAAGGAGGTGTTCGAGGAGGGGATCCGCATCCCGCCGCTCCTCTATCTGCGCGAGGGGAAGCCCAACGAGGACCTGCAGGCGATGATCCGCGCCAATGTCCGCCTGCCGGAGCCGGTGCTGGGCGACATCGCGGCGATGATCGCCGCGGGCGAGGCGGCGGCGCGGGGTCTCCGCGATCTCATCCAGCGCGAGGGGATCTCGGACCTCACGCCGATCTCGGCGGAGATCTGCGCCCGCACCGAGCGCGCCATGCGCAAGGCGATCGCCGCCATTCCCGACGGCACCTACACGAGCGAGCTCGATCTCGACGGCACCGGCGAGGAGCCGGTGCACATCGCCGTCACCGTGACGAAGCGCGGCGAGGAGCTCTTCATCGATTATGCCGGCACCTCGCCGGAGGTGGGCCGCGCCCTCAACACCGTGATGAACTACACCGAGGCCTATTCCTGCTATCCGGTGAAATGCGCGATCGATCCGGCGACGCCCCGGAACGAGGGCACCTACCGGATGATCCACGTGACGGCGCCGGAGGGCTCGATCCTCAACCCGCGCTTCCCGGCGCCGGTGCATGCGCGCCAGCTGGTGGGCCACACGCTGGCGGCGGCCATCTACGAAGCGCTGTCGCCGGTGCTGGGCGAGCGGATTGTCGCGGAGTCCGGGAGCGCACCGACGCTCCGCGTGCTGGTATCCGGCTATCGCGAGAACCGCCGGCGCTACACCGCGATCCTCTTCATCAACGGCGGCATGGGCGCGCGCGCGAAACAGGACGGGCTCTCCGCCACCTGCTTCCCCTCCAACGTGGTCTGCGGCTCCATGGAGATCATCGAGGCGCTGTCGCCGCTCCGCATCTGGCGCAAGGAGCTGGCCCAGGATTCCGGCGGCCCCGGCCGCTACCGTGGCGGGCTCGGCCAGGACGTCGAGGTGGAGCTCACCGGCCAGCAGGGCGGCACGCTGTCGCTGCTGGTGGAGCGGGTGCGGCATCCGGCGCGGGGCGTGCTCGGCGGCGCGGCCGGGCTGCCGTCGCGCGTGATCTGGAACGGCCGCGACGGCGGCTTCCCGCTCAAGGGCAAGAGCCCGATCGCGGCGGGCGACCGGCTCCGCGTGCGCTATCCCGGCGGCGGCGGCTTCGGCGATCCCAGGGAGCGCGACCGCGCCGCGGTCCAGGCCGACCTCGAGGCCGGCCTCATCTCCGAGACGGTGGCGCGCGAGGTCTACGGGCTATGAGCCGCTATCTCGCCGGCGCCGATGTCGGCGGCACCTTCACCGACATCGCGCTCTATGACGCCAAGACGCGCCAGCTCAGCCTCAACAAGCTGCTGACCACACCGGACGACCCGCGCCGCGCCATCGTCGAGGGCTTGGCCGCGCTCGACGCCAAGGCGGAGACGGTGGTGCACGGCACGACCCTCGTCACCAACGCCCTCATCGAGCGCCGCGGCGCGCCGGTGGGATTGATCACGACAGAGGGCTATCGCGACGTCTTGGAGATCGGAAACGAGCTTCGCTACGACACGTTCGATCTTCAATTGGAGCGACCGGAGCCGCTGGTGGCGCGGAAGCTGCGCTTGCCCGTCAAGGAGCGCATCGGCGCCGACGGCGGCGTGGTGCTGCCCCTCGACGAGGCCGGCGTGAAGGCGGCGGCGCTCGCGCTCAAGGCGGCAGGCGCGCGCTCGATCGCCATCGCCTTCTTCAACAGCTATCGCAACCCGACCCACGAGCTCCGCGCCAAGGCGATCGTCGAGGCGGCGTGCCCCGGCCTCGCGGTCTGCGCCGCCGCCGAGATCGCGCCGGAAGTGCGGGAATACGAGCGCTTCTCGACATCGGTCGCCAACGCCTATGTGGCGCCGATCGCCCAGCGCTATCTGATCGAGCTCGGCAAGTCGCTCGGCGTGCCGCTCTTCATCATGCTCTCCGACGGCGGCATCACCACCGCGCGGGCCGCCAGCGAGCAGCCGATCGCGCTGGTCGAGTCCGGCCCCGCCGCGGGCGCCATGGGCGCGGCGTTCCTGGCGCGCCAGGCCGGCTGGGAGGACGTGATCGCCTTCGATATGGGCGGCACCACCGCCAAGGTGAGCCTCATCCATGGCGGCCTGCCGCACCGGACCCACGAGCTGGAAGCCGCAAGATTGCAGCGCTTCAAGAAGGGAAGCGGGCTGCCGCTGCGCCTCCCTGTCATCGAGCTGATCGAGATCGGCGCCGGCGGCGGCAGCATCGCCGGCATCGACGGGCTCGGCCTACTCCATGTGGGACCGCAGAGCTCCGGTGCGGTGCCGGGCCCCGCCTGCTACGGCCGCGGCGGCGAGGAGGCGACGGTGACCGACGCCGATCTCGTCCGCGGCTATCTCGCCCCCGATCGCTTCCTCGGCGGCAGGATGAAGCTCGACCGCGCGCGGGCAGAGGCGGCGATGACGCGGCTGGGCGAGAAGCTGGGCCTCGGCCTCACCGAGACCGCCAACGGCATCGCCCGGGTGGTCGACAACAATATGGCGACGGCGGCCCGCGTCCACATCGCGGAGTCCGGCACCGATCCGCTGCGCTATCGCATGGTGGCGTTCGGCGGCGCCGGGCCGGTGCACGCCTACGAGATGGCGCGGCTTCTGAACGTGGGCGAGGTGATCTTTCCGCGCGGCGCCGGCGTCGCCTCGGCGATCGGCATGCTGGTGGCGCCGCGGAGCGTCGAATACACACGGAGCCTGATCGCGCCGGTGGAGACGCTCGACTGGGCGGCCGTCGGCGAGGTGGTGGCGGAGCTCGCCGAGCGCGGCCGCGCGGTGCTGCGCGAGGCGGATCTCCGCGACGCCGAGATCGCCCTCGAGCTCAGCGCCGACATGCGCTACGTCGGCCAGGGCTTCGAAGTGACGGTGCCGCTCGACGCGGAGATCCCGAGCCGCCGCGACGCGGCTGCGCTGCGCTGCGCCTTCGACGCCCAGTACGAGAAGCGCTTTGGCCGCAACCTCGGCAACCTGCCGGCGGAGGTGGTGTCCTGGCGCGTCCGCTCGGTGGCGGCGCCGGCGGTCGCCGAGATCCGCTTCGCCGAGGCCGGCGCCGAGGGCGCGGCCCTGGTCGAGACGCGCGCGGCCTATTTCGAGGAGGCGGGCGGCTTCGTCGCGACGTCGGTCTATGCCCGGGCGCGGCTCGCCGCCGGTGACAGGATCCAGGGGCCCGCCCTCATCGAGGAGGCGGAATCGACGGCGGTGATTGGCCCCGGCGCCGAGGTCACCGTCGATCCCTTCGGCAATCTCATCATGCGCCTCGGGCGCGGCAAGGGGAGCGCAGCACCATGAAGACATTTATCGCGGCGCTCGCCGCCGTCCTCGTCGCGGCGCCGGCGCTCGCGCAGTCGACCGACGTCGGCGGCGAGTCCGTGGGCTCGGCCGATCTCGTCAAGGCCGCTTGCGCCGAGGGCGCGGTCACCTATTACACGGCGCAGAGCGACGGCGACGAGCGCGAGATCGTCAAGCCCTTCGAGCAGCAATTCGCCTGCGTCAAGGTCTCGATCATCAGCGCGGTCACCGGCCGGCTCTACGAGCGGATGGAGACGGAGAACCAGGCCGGCAAGCCCCAGGCCGACGTCCTGCTGATCACCGACGAGGCGTTGGCGCAGAAGCTCATCGATAGCAAGCAGGTCCGGCCCTGGACGCCGCCGGTCACCGAGAAATATCCCGCCAACGCCAAGGTGGAGGGCTGGTGGTACTCCGCCTCGGGCTCGCTCATGTACCCGATCTACAACACCGAGCAGGTGAGCGGCGCCGAGGTGCCGAAGAGCTGGAAGGATCTCGTCGATCCCAGATGGAAGGGCAAGATCGCGACCTCGCCGATCACCATCGGCGGCACCGGCTGGATGCAGTATGCCTTCTTCAAGCAGGTGCTGGGCGACGCCTATCTCAAGGCCTTTGTCGCCGGCGCGCCGAAGCTCTTTCCCTCCTACAGCGCGGCGGTGCTGAGCGTCGCGCGCGGCGAGATCCCGCTCGGCATCGTCTCCGCCCTCAACGACTATCCCGTCCGCATGCAGCAGGGCGCGCCGATCGCGCCGCTCTTTTTCCCCGAGGGCACGCCCTTCACCAACTACCCGATGCTGCTGATGGCGAGCGCGCCGCATCCCCACGCGGCGGAACTCTTCGCCAACTGGTATCTGACCAAGAC
>DATJOK010000239.1:0-2473 GCA_035507155.1 Allostellaceae bacterium | reverse complement strand
GCGGCCGAAGCTCTCGCCGAGATCACTCGATTCCCGGAACGACTCCCAGGGCAGATGCTTGCGCGGCGCCGCGGACTCGGCGTAGCCGACGAAGCTCCTGTTGATGCCCTTGAGCTGCCGCGCCAGCGTCGGCTCGTCCAGTGCATGATAGTCGTCGTCATGCACGTCCCAGGTCGAGCCGGTGAAGAGCGCGAAGTAGTTCGGCTGGCTTGGATGCTCGACCGCGTAGGATTTCTCGAATACCGCGCCGCGCCGGCCGAGCTCCTGCAGGAACGGCGCCGCCGCCCCCTCCATGATGTCGGTGAAGGAATGGTTCTCCAGGATCGCGATGACGACGTGGTCGGGTGTGGGGATGCCCGGCTCTGCCGCGGCCGCCGGCAGCAGGCTCGAGGCCGCCCAGGCGAGAGCCGCCAACGCGATCTTAGTCCGGCAAACCATTGTCGACCCCACGCCTTCGGCGACCGATGCACCCTCGATGATATCTTGCGGCGCCGCATCCGGCCTGTGCAAGAATGGCGCATCGCGGCTCGACAATCGTCGCGGAAAATCCACCATCAGGGGAAAGACGCTCATGGCCAAGCGCGTGCTCGCCGCCCGGATCATGCACGAGACCAACACTTTCAGCCGCGTGCTGACCGATATGGCCGCCTTCCGCCGGCGCGACTTCCACCTCGAGAACGAGATCCCGGCCGCCTATCGCGGCACCCGCTCGGCCATGGGCGCCACGTTCGAGGCGGCGGACAAGTACGGCTGGACGCTGATCCACCCGGTCTCCGCCAGCGCCAACCCCTCGGGCCTGGTCACCGCCGCGGCCTTCGAGGAGCTCTGCCGCATGGTGCTGGAGGCGGCGCGCCGCCAGGGGCCGATCGACGGCGCGCTGCTCCATCTCCACGGCGCCATGGTGGTGGAAGGCCACGAGGACGGCGAGGGCGAGCTGCTGCGCCGTCTCCGGGGTGTCATCGGCAAGGAGCCGCCGGTCATCGCCACCCTCGACCTCCACGCCAACGTCAGCGATGCGATGGCGGAGCATGCGAGCGCCCTCATCGCCTTCCGCACATATCCGCACATCGACCAGTACGAGCGCGCCTGGCAGGGAGGAGAGCTGCTGGAGCGCGCCATGCGCGGGGAGATCAAGCCCAGGACGGTGATCGCCCGCCGCCCCACCATCTACGGCCTCAACCACGGCCGCACCCAGAGCGGCCCGATGGTGGAGGCACTGGCGCGCGCCGGCGCGGCAGAGGCGCGCGGCGATGCGCTCGTCGTCAGCGTCTGCGCCGGCTTCTCCCGCGCCGACATCCGCGACGTCGGCCCCACTGTCACCGTCACCACCGACGGCGCCAGCCCGCGCGGCCAGGCGATCGCCGAAGAGCTCATGGACTTCGCCTGGGAGACCCGGGAGATCAACACCGCGAAGCTGCTGCCGGTCGCCGAGGTGGTGGAGCTGGCGCGCCAGGCCAAGTCCGGCGACAAGCCGCTGCTGATCGCCGACTACACCGACAACCCCGGTGGCGGCGGCTATGGCGACGCAACCGCGCTGCTCAAGGCGATGGTGGCAGCGGAGCTGCCGAGCGTCGCTTTCCACGCCATCTACGATCCAGAGGCGGTCCAGGACGGCATCAAGGCCGGGATCGGCGCCAAGGCGACGCTGACGCTCGGCGGCAAGACCGATCCGCGCATGGGCGGCGGTCCGCTCACCCTCACCGGCGAGGTCACCTGCATCAGCAACGGCAGGTTCATCGCCTACGGGCCGATGGGCGGTGGCGTCGCCCGCGACTATGGTCCCTCGCTGGTGTTCCGGGTCGGCGGCATCGACATCGTGCTCATCACCAACAACGGCCAGGCGAACGACCTCGGTCAGCTCACCTCGCTCGGCATCGATCCCACGCGCTACCAGACCGTGACGGTCAAATCCATGCACCACTTCCGCGCCGCCTTCGAGCCGATCGCGCGCGAGGTGGTGCTGGTCGACACCGGCGCCCTCTGCTCCGAGATTTACACGTCCGAGCTCTTCACCAAGGTCCGCCGCCCGATCCACCCGCTGGATCGGGTAGGGTAGGGCTCGGGGAGGATGGGATCTGCGACGGTGCGTCCTTCGAGACGGCCGCTATGCGGCCTCCTCAGGATGAGGAATTCTTCTTTCTGTCATTCTCTGTCTTCCTCATCCTGAGGAGCGCGCGTTGGCGCGTGTCTCGAAGGACGCAAGCTGCTTCTGCAGCTCTCTCACTTCCCCCGATCCAGCGCGTCGCCCGCGGCGGCGATGCCGCCGAGGTAGAGCTCCCAGACGTGGAGGTTGATCTCGCAGGCTTTCACCACCGCGTCCTCCATGCCGTATTGTTCGGCGAAGCGGGCGACCGCCTGCCAGCCCATGTTGGAATGCTCGATGTCGGCCTCCTCGTGCAGCTCGAAGAAATCGAGCTGCTCGTCGCTGAGCTTGAACAGCTTGCGCCAGCGGTCGCGCTCCAGGCCGAACCAG
>DATJOK010000238.1:0-27036 GCA_035507155.1 Allostellaceae bacterium | reverse complement strand
GGCCGGGCCGGTGAAACCCACCGAGCGCGATTACGCGCCCTGGGAAAAGCGGGTCGACGCGCTGCTCGTGCTTCTCGGCGCGCCCGAACGGCAACTGGTGCGCACCGACGAGCTGCGCCGCAATATCGAGGCGCTGCCGCCCGATGCCTACGAAACGATGAGCTATTACGAGCGCTGGATGGCCTCGATCACCGCGACCTTGCTCCAGCGCGGCACGATCACGGCCGACGAGCTGGCGCGCAAGATGGCCGAGGTCGAGGCGCGCGGAGACGAGCCGTGAGGGCCGCGCAGGACTGGTCGGTGACGCCGGCCGAGCCGCAGCGCTACCAGGCCGGCGCGCGCGTGCGCGTGCGGCGGGCCGACGTGCCCGGCCATCTGCGCACGCCCTGGTTCATCCGCGGCGCCGCGGGCACCGTCGAGCGCTATTGCGGCAGCTTCCCCAATCCCGAAGAGCTGGCCTACAACCGCCCCGGCCTGCCGGCCCAGCCGCTCTATCGCGTGCGCTTTGCTCAGCGCGACCTGTGGCCCGACTACCGGGGGGTCGCGGCCGATACGCTCGATGTCGAGATCTATCAGCACTGGCTGGAGCCCGACCATGGGTGAGACCCATTCCCACGATCACGCGCCTGGAAGCGCGCACGACCATGCGCCGGACCTTTCCGACCGGCTCTCCTATTACCAGCGCATGGAAGTGGCGGTGCGCGAACTGCTGATCGCCAAGGGGATCGTCGGCGCCGAGGATGTGCGCCGCGCGGTCGAGGCCATGGATGCGCGCACGCCGGCCCAAGGCGCAATGGTGGTGGCCCGCGCCTGGGTCGACCCCGATTTCAAGCAGCGCCTGCTCGACAACGGCACCGAAGCCTGCCGCGAGATGGGCATCGAGATGGGGCCGACGAAACTGGTGGTGGTCGAGAACGAGCCCGGCATCCACAACCTGATCGTCTGCACGCTCTGCTCCTGCTATCCGCGCATGGTGCTGGGGCTGCCGCCGGACTGGTACAAGAGCCGCGCCTACCGGAGCCGCGCCGTCCGCGAGCCGCGCGCGGTGCTCCGCGAGTTCGGCACCGCGATCCCCGACAATGTCGAGGTGCGCGTCCATGATTCCACCGCCGACTGCCGCTACCTGGTGCTGCCGGAGCGGCCCGGAGGCACCGAGAAGATGAGCGAGGCGGAGCTCGCGGCGCTCGTCACCCGCGACAGCATGATCGGCGTCGCTCGCGCCGGCGTCGCGGACTGAAGCCGGTGTCGGTCGATCCCAAGCCGATGGCGGTGGGCGGCCACAGGCTGCCGCCCGAGGTGCTGGAGAGCCTGCAGCAGGCGGCCGCCAAGACCGGCGTCGATTTCGGTTTCCTGGTGGCGCAGGCCTCGGTGGAGAGCGGCTTCAACGCCGAGGCGGTGGCGCGCCACTCCAGTGCCGCCGGACTCTTCCAATTCACCAGCCAGACCTGGTTCCAGATGGTGCGCCAGCACGGCGCGCATTACGGCTACGGCGAGCTCGCCAAGGCGATCCAGGTGCTGCCGAATGGCCGTCTCGGCGTCAAGGATCCGGCAGTGGAGAAGCAGATTCTCGATCTGCGCAGCAACGTCGACGTCGCCGCGCTGATGGCGGCGGAATTCGCCAAGGGCAATGCGGCGCGGCTGCAGCGCGCGCTCGGCCGCACGGCGAGCGCCGCCGATCTCCATCTCGCGCACCTCCTGGGTCCCAACGGCGCCATCCGCTTCCTGAAGGCGCGCGAGGCCGGCGGCGAGCAGGCGGCCGCCAAGCTGGTGCCGGCGGCGGCGCGGCAGAACCCGCAGATCTTCTACGGCCACGGCCGCACGCCTCAGAGCGTCGCCGCCGTCTATCGCCACGTCGAGGCGACGCTCGCCGGTCCGCTGCGCCAGGTGGCGGCGCTCGAGTCAGAGACGGCGCCGGCTGCCGGCAGATCCGCAAGCAAGACCTCACCGACTCACGTCGCGCTGAAGCCGGGCCTCGGCCTTCTCGCCAGCCTCAGCAATCCGCCGAAAGCCAAGCCGGAGCCCGAGGGCTGAACCGAGTGAGCGCGGCGGGGCCTCAGCCGCCCTCCTGCCGATAGAACACCTGCTTGCCGATATAGGCGGTGGCGACCATGGTCTCGGTCCATTCCGGCTTGCGCCGCCGCAGCTGGCGTTGCTCCGCCGGGCAATAGAAGTGCGTCGCGCCGCGGGTCACGTCGTCGGTGAGCTTGCCGGTCATGACGTCGTGGGCGAGCGTGTCCGCGAGCTCCAGGCTCTGCCGCTCGGTTGGATCGTCATGCTTGCGCAGCAGCGGCGCGCGGCCGCGGCGGATCGACAGCAGGGCGCGATGGAAGCGCGCGTGGCGCAGCGATTCGAAGGCGCCTTTCTGGGCGACGACGTCGCACGGCAGGATCTTCCTGTCCTTGGCCACTGGCGGCGGCGGCAGGTCGCCGTCGGCGATGGCGCGCAAACGGTTCATCACCACGAAGACGATCGCCAGCATGCCGTCGCGGCCCTCGCTGCGCGCCTCGCCGAAAGCGACGAGACCGAGGCAGCGCTGCTGGCGCTGGGCCTCGGCGTCGCTCAGCGCAACCGGCTTGCCGCCGATCAGGTAGTGATGCGGCGCGAGCGCGGTGTCCGCGGTCGCGACGGAGGTGTCGTCGCAGGACTGTCCCGTGCAGCCCCCATCGACCGTCGCGAGGGCAGGCGTGCCGCACAGCATCGTGAAGCAAACCGTCAACGCGAGAATACGACGCATCGTCAGGACTCCTGCTCTGCCGATCCAAGATTGGGAATTTGCAGCCGCCCCGACGCGCCCCGAGCGCGCGCCTTGCTGCATGGAAGATATTGGGTCTCGAGCGGCGCGATGCTGCGACGCGAACGGGACCAATAGCGGGGCTGTATCACGGCTTTGCCATATTCCCGTCACGCAAATGCGCGCATTGGCGTGCCATCGCTTCGACCTGGGGCATTTTGTGGCCGGCGCTGGCGCGCGCTATCCTGCTGCGACAATGTTTCCTGCGCTTCCTGCTCCTCCTGCTGTGGAGAGACGGCGCGATGATTCTCCGGGCCTGCGCGATGCTCTCGATGATGTCCGCTCTGCTCCTCGCGAGCGGCCTCGTCGACGCCGCGGCGGCCGACGAGGCCGCGGGGTGGGCTGGCCGACTGGATGGCGTCTGGAGCTGGCGGTTGTCCGACACGCCCGACGGTCTGAAGCCGATCCAGAGCTGGCACGCGACGGGCTCGGCGCCCGACGGTGACATTTACGTCGCGGGGATGGACCACGCCACCAACTCGGCGCTCTACCGGCTCGACGCGCGCGACGGACGGCTCCGCTATGTCGGCGATGCGCGTGCCGCCTCCGAGGCGGCGGGCAACTGGCGGCCCGGCGAGACGGCGGAGAAATTCCACACCCGGCCGCTCTGGTTCAAAGGCAAGATCTATGTGGCGACGCTCGATCGCTCCACTCTCGACGACGCCTATCTCGGCCGCCGCGGCTTCCACTGGTACGCCTATGATCCGGCGCAGAACCGCTTCAGCGATCTGAGCGCGACCGAGCCCGGCGGCGTCGGCGCACCGAAGCTCGGCCTCGTCGCGCTCGCAGGCGATCCCGCCCGTCAGGTGATCTATGGCGCGGCGATTCCGACCGCCGAGCTCTTCCGCTACGACGTCGTCAGCGGCCACACCGAGGCGCTGGGTCGGCCGTCGTCATACGATGCGCGCCATCCCTATACCGGCCGCGTCATGTGGGTGGATTCCCGGGGGCGGCTCTACTTCACCGCCGGCAGCCCGCAATACGGGCCCGCCGATCCCGCCGTCTTCGGACACATCCACTTCTACGATCCCACCACCGGCCGCTTCGGCGATCGGCAGGATTGGAAGCTCAGGGAGCCGCGGGCGCTGGAGACCGGCCAGTGCATCGAGGGTCGCCGGCACTGCTTCTTCGCCGACGATCAGGGGCATGTCTATCGCTTCGACGACGACGGCCCCGCCTGGACCTATCTCGGCAAGATGCAGGTTCCCGAGGCGGAGCTCTGGGTCTGGACGTTCCAGGTCAGCGCCGACGGCAGCAAGGCCTACTACACGACCAGCAGCTGGATGCCGCAGGCGAATCCTGCCGCGCTCTACGAATTCGATCTCGCCAGCGGCAAGAGTCGGCGGCTCTGCGCGCTCGACCGCCTCGATCCGATCCTCGGCCTCCTTTTCCTGCACACCGGCTACGACGCCTGGGACCGCGAGGGCCGTTTCTACTTCACCAGCTTCACTTCGGATACCGACGCCCATGTGGTGCTGACGCGTGTCGATCCCGCGCGACTCGAATCGGCGCTGGGGCTGGACCGCTAGAACCGCGCCAGCTCAATCCGGCTCTTCCTCGAAGCGCGGCCGGCCCTCGGGGATTACGACGCCCGCAAGCTTGCGCGAGACCCAGATATGGGTCGCGGTCGAGAGATCGGGCGGCACGTCGAGGGAGCCGCCCTTGACGGCGAGGGTTCCCTCCGGCGGCTCCGCCTCGTGCCACAGCCGCGTGCCACATTCGGCGCAGAAGAGGCAGCGCCGCCGCCGTCCGCTGTCGGCGACGCGGGTCCAGGACTTGACGGCGCCGCGCGTGAGCCGGAAATCGGCGTTCGCCACCATGAGCGAGACGCCGAAGGCGGAGGCGGACTGCTTCTGGCACTCGCGGCAATGACAGACATAGAGCGCGCGCGACGCGCCCGATATCGCGTAGCGGACCGCGCCGCATTGGCAACCGCCGGCAAGACTGGATGTCATGACGGATCTCCTCGCTGGCACCGCTCACTCTATGGTTGGCTGCTGCTCGGCGCAAAGCTTGCTAGGCTGCCGACAACGGAAACGAACGTCCGGTTATCGAGCTCCCATGACGGAAGAATCGCGCCGCGCCGCGCTCGAGCGAAGCTGGCAGGCCAATGCGGCGGCTTGGACCGCCGCGGTTCGCGGCGGCGCCATCGCCAGCCGCAGGCTCGCCACCGACGCGGCGATCATCGAGGCGGTGACGGCGCTGGCGCCGCGCCGCGTCCTCGATCTCGGCTGCGGCGAAGGCTGGCTCGCCCGCGCGCTTGCCGCCCGCGGCATCGCGGTGGTCGGCATCGACGGCTCGGAGGATCTCGTCGAGGCCGCGCGCGCGGCGGGCGGCGGCAGCTTCCACGTCCTCGGCTACGGCGAGATCGCAGCGGATCCGGCGCGCGCCGGAGCGGATTTCGATGCCGTCGTCGCGAATTTCGCCCTGCTGGACGACGCGGCGGCGCCGCTGCTGCGGGCGCTCCGCCGCGTCATCGCGCCGGCGGGCGCGCTGGTGATCCAGACGCTGCATCCGCTCGCCGCCGGCCCACCCTATCGCGACGGCTGGCGGGTCGAGGATTTCCGCGGCTTCGGCGAGGTGCCCTGGCGGCCGATGCCCTGGTACTTCCGCACCGTCGGCTCCTGGCTCGCGCTGCTGCACGAGAGTGGCTATGCGCTGCGCGCGCTCGCCGAGCCGCTGCATCCGGAGACCGCGCTGCCGCTCTCCCTGCTGCTGGTCGCGGAGCCTATTTTCCCCAGCGCAGCGCCAGCGGATTGAGCGGGCGGGCGAGCTCCAGCAGCCCCGCCTTGGTGGCGGGATGGAGACGCTCCAGCGGATGGCGCACGAAGTCGCTCCTGATCACGCCGCCCTCCATCATCGCGGTCTTGGTGGCGCGCAGCCCGCATTGCCGGTTCTCGTAGTTGATGAGCGGCAGGATGCGGGCATAGGCGGCCGCCGCCGCGTCTCGCCGGCCGGCGCGATGCTGCTCCAGAACCGGCTTGATGAGATCCGGCAGCAGCGCGCTCGGCATGGTGCCGGTGGCGCCGGCGTCGAGATCCGCCATCAGCGTGATCGACTCCTCGCCATCGAAGGGGCCGGCGATGGCGCTGTCCCCGGCGTCGATGAGAGAGCGGAGCTTCGCCGCGGCACCCGCCACCTCGATCTTGAAGTAGCGCACCAGCGGCACTGCGCGAGCAAGCCGTGCCAGGAACGGCACCGAGAGCGTGACGCCGCTCAGCGGCGCGTCCTGCACCATGATCGGCAGGTCCGATGCCTCGGCGACGCGGGCGAACTGCTCCTCGATCCCCTTCTCGTCGGCGCGCAGTGCAGCACCGTGATAGGGCGGCATCAGCATCAGCATGGCGGCGCCCGCCGCCTTGGCGCGGCGCGCGCGCTCCACGGCGATGTCGGTGCTGTAGTGGCTGCAGGTGACGATCACCGGCACGCGGCCGGCGACATGGCCGAGGCAGAGCTCGAGGAGCTGATCGCGCTCGTGATCGGAGAGCAGAAACTGCTCGGAATAATTGGCGAGGATGCAGATACCGTCGACGCCTTGGTCAACCATGCAGTCGAGGACGCGGCGCTGGCCCTCGAGGTCGAGCGCGCCCGATTCGGTGAAGGGGGTGGGCGCGATCGGGAACACGCCCCGATAGGGTTCCGCCGTCCGGGCCGCCATGCCGCCTCTCCTCCCTTTATGCTTTTGCCCCAGCATCATAGCGGCTCCGGAGGGGGAGTCACCAGGAGGTCACGGCGCGCCGGAGCCAGTTCGATTGCCTCGGGAGTCCTGCTCGCTTAAGTTGAAGGCACGGATTCCGCTCCCGGAGTCCGGTTGGCACGACGGTTGGAGCTTGCGGAGACATTTCGGCATCGCCGCGCTGGCGTTTTTGGCGGCCTGCACCACCCAGACATCCGGCGATCCCAATCCGGCGCTCTGCAAGGCGGTGCTGGATCACGGCGGCAGCGCCAGCGATTACGGCCGCTGCATGCTGAGCCAGGGCGAGGGGAAGAGCGTCGGCGGCGTGCCGGTGCTCAACAAGAGCGCGCGGCTGTTCCTGCGCAAGCAGACGGATGACGGCTGCCGGGTCGCCGGCCAGACCTCGACCGACTACCTCGCCTGCGAATTCGCCCTCGATCCCGGCGCGCCCTCAAGCACCGGCCACGAGATCGACTCCCTGCCGCTCACCATCCTCGACCGGAACTGAGCGCGGCGGCGCCGCGCCGCGCGCGGCTGCCGGTCATCTTTACTCCCGGCGCGCGGCGTGGAAAGTTCGCCTGCGAACTTCGGAATCATCGCACCGGACCTTCGTCCGGGCACCGGCGAAGGAAGCAACACGCGGGGGAGAGGGCAGCATGGCCGGCGAGCGCATTCATCTCAGCGTCGAGGCGGCGCGCGCACTGGGTGAGGCGGCGCTGCGCGGCATCGGCTACGATGCCGAGGAAGCCTGGATCATCACCGACCATGTGATCGACGCGGCGCTCTGCGGCTACGAGTATTCCGGCCTCGCGAAGCTCTTGAATCTGGTCGAGAGCGCGCGCTTCGCGCTGCCGCGCCAGCCGATGCGGGTGCTGCGCGAGACGCCGGTCTCGGTGCTCTATGACGCCGGCAACAACAACGGCATGCTGGCGCTCTATCACGCCACCAAGGGTGCGATCGCCAAGGCGGCATCCCTCGGCATCGCGGTGGTGGGCGTCACCAACACCTGGATGAGCGGGCGCGGCGCCTATTTCGCCGAGATGATCGCGCGCGCCGATCTCGTGGGAATCCATACCGCCGCCGCCAGCCGTCTGGTGGCGCCGCTCGGCGGCATCAAGCCGGCGCTCGGCACCAACCCGATGGCCTTCGGCCTGCCGGGCGGGCGCGGTCCCGTCATCTTCGACATGGGCACCTCCGCCTTCATGTTCACCGAGCTGCAGCTGCGCGAGCGGCTCGGCCAGCAGCTGCCGGAGAACGTCGCGGTCGGCGGCGACGGCAGGCCGACGCGCGATCCTTCCGAGGCCAGGCGCGGCGCGCTGCTGCCCTTCGCCGGCTACAAGGGTTTCGGCCTCGGCCTCATCGTGCAGGCGCTCGGCGTGCTGGCGGATTCCGCGCGCGATCTCGAGCATGACAACGGCTGCCTCTTCATCGTGATGAAGCCCGACCTGCTGGTGCCGCTCGATCAGTTCAAGCGCGAGCTCGATGCGCTCGTCGACCGCGTCAAGGCGACGCCGCGGCAAGTGGGCGTCGCCGAGATCCGCATTCCCTCCGAGCGCGCCTTCCGTCATCGCGAGCAGGCGCTCAAGGAAGGGCTGACGATCGACCGCGCCGTCCAGGATGCGTTGACGGTGCTGGCGCGGCGGAGCGGGCCGGCGCAACGCGGCTGACGACGCGGGGGATTTCTGCTAAGCAGGGATCGGGCGGCCTCGCGGCGCGCGGCGGCGGGGCCGTGTGCGATGGCATGTCGCGGAACCCAGCAAGGGATCGTGCCGGGTGAGACTCTCCATGCAAGGCCTGACGCCAAGGCATGCGCTGATCGCGCTGATCGTCGGCATGGGCGCCAGTTTCGCTGCGGATGTGTTGACCCCTCCAGTCATCGCCGATGGCATCGCCTATCCGGCGGTGCTCGCGTTCTGCCTGTGGATACCGAGCCAGCGCACGGTGCTGATCGCCGCGGTGGCGGCGACGCTGCTGACGCTGCTGGGAGCCGTACTGCTGGCGCCGGTCGGCCTCTCCCGCGAGCCGCTCATCGACCGCGCCATCGTGATCGGCTCGATCTGGATCCTGTGCTTCCTGATCCACGAACGGCTCGCCATGGAGGCGCAGCTGCGGGCGCGCGAAGACCAGGCAATGACCGCCAGCCAGGCGAAGTCGACGTTTCTCGCCAATATGAGCCACGAGTTCCGCACGCCGCTCAACGCCGTCATCGGCTTCGCCGAGCTCATCGTCAAGGCGGAGCCGAAGCAGCTCAGCACCGCGAAAATCCGCGACTACGCCGGCGAAGTGCTCGCCAGCGGCCGGCATCTCCTCAAGCTCATCAACGATCTCCTGGATTTCGCGAAGATCGAGGTGGGGAAATACCGGCTCGAGGAGGAGACCGTCCGCGTCTCCGGCGTCATTGCCGAGGTGGTTCGCGCCGTGGAGCCCGCCGCCCATCAGGCCGGGCTCATGCTCTCCGTGCAGCTCGAGCCCGGCCTGCCGGCGCTGCGCGCGGATCGCCGGGCGCTCAAGCAGACCCTGCTGAACCTGTTCGCCAACGCGCTCAAATATACCGGCGAGAGCGGACACATCTCGCTGAGCGTCGGTGTCTCGGCGGCGGGCATGTGGTTCCAGGTCGCCGACACCGGCGTCGGCATCGCCGCCAGCGATCTCGCCCGGCTCGGCCGGCCTTTCGAGCAAGGCGCCGCCGCGGCGCTCAGGATGGCAGGCGGGCTCGGCCTCGGCCTTGCGCTCTGCCGCACCCTCATGGAGCTGCACGGCGGCACGCTCGAGATCGCGAGCGTCGAAGGCAGCGGAACCACCGTGCGGGCGATTTTTCCCCACGAGCGCGTCATCGCGGCGCCCGCGGCACCCGCGCGCGACGCGCTGGCGGCGCTTGCCGCCAAGCCGGCATCTGGCCGTTAACCATAAGAGACTTAACACATTCTTGACCCTCTGTGAGGGCGCTCACAGGGCGCAGGGTAGCGGCGATGCTATCGATAACGCCGAGAACCGGCGACGCGATGGGAGGGGGAATGTCATGCTCGAAAAGCTCGCGGTCAGTCCTTATCTCCTGGCGCCCCCGCGCAGCCTCCGGCAGGCCTGCATCGACATTGCGGGTTGCGGCGGTTCGCGCGAGCTCTGCGCCACCTGCTCCCTGCTGCAGCTCTGCATGCCGGACGAGCGGGAGACTGCGCGTCTGCCTGCGGTCGCGGAGCATCAGCTGCAGCACCTCGGCATCCGCGTGATCGCCCGGCCCCAGCGCCGCGCGCCCGCCACGGTCACCCTGCGCAGCGCCTGATCGCCGATACGATCGGCTCGCGAGCCCGTCGCCGCTCTACGCGACGGGGCGCCGCGGACTGCCCAAAATTTTCTTATGCGAGCCATGCGCTAAGTTTGTTTGCGGGGCGCCGGGAAGCGGCCTAAATGGCATGTCGGTCAGTCGACGCCATCTCACCGCGCTCGTCTGTGGAATCATCTCAGGAGTTCGTCATGGCCGCCCCGAGCACCGCCCGCTCCGCCGACACCGCCGATTACGTCGAAGCGCCGCTCACTTATCTTGCCGACACCAAGGTGAGGCCGGTCACCTACAACCCGCCGCCGGGCACCGGCCTCGTGCGCCGCGAGGGCAATTACGGCAAGTTCGTCACCCGCATCGCCAACGGGCGGCCGATCGTGCAGGAGCTGTCCCTCGATCGCGAGGGCTTCCTGCTCGCGCGTCACGAGACCGAGGTCGGGGATTTCCATGACGAGAGCCAGCTGCGCTCCGTCTATTATCCCGAGGTCCAGCGGCTGGTGGCGCGCGCCACCGGCGCCGCCAAGGTGATCGTCTTCGACCATACCATCCGCACCGCCGAGCGCGCGGTGGAGCGCGGCTATCGTGCGCCGGTCTCGATGGTGCACAACGACTACACAGAAAGATCCGGGCCGCAGCGCGTGCGCGACCTGCTGCCGGCGGCCGAGGCCGAGGAGCGTCTCCGCCATCGCTTCGTCGAGATCAACGTCTGGCGGCCGATCCGCGGTCCGGTGGAGGCCTGGCCCCTGGCGCTTGCCGATGCCAGCAGCGTCGCCGCCAAGGACGTCATCACCTGCGATCTCGTCTATGCCGACCGCACCGGCGAGATTTACTACGGCGTCTACAGCCCGCAGCACCGCTGGTACTACTTCCCGCGGATGCAGCGGAACGAGGCGATCCTGATCAAGTGCTACGACAGCGAGAAGGACGGCCGGGCGCGCTTCTCGCTCCACACCGCCTTCGACGATCCGACCACCCGCCCCGATGCGCCGCCGCGCGAGAGCATCGAGGTCCGCACCTTCGCTTTCTTCGAGGACTGAGTCGGGCGCAGGCGGTCAGATCGTGACCTGGATCGGCGGTTCGGGGGTGCCGTCCGGCCTCTGCCCGGTGTAGTCGATCTCGACCTTGGCGAAGGCGAGGGCGACGTGGTCGACGGGCGGCATCTCGCTGTCGGCGGTGGCGCCGGTCTCGCAGCCGGCCACCACCAGGTCGCTGAATTTCAGCACCAGAAACTCGAGCTGGAAGCCGGTGGATTTCCGGCAGGTGAGCACCGCGCTCTTGATGTGCTGGCCGGTGGCGCAGGCCTCCATCAGCTTCGGCGATGCCTTGCTGACCACCGCAGTGAAGCGGAAATCGCGGAACTTCACCTTGCCGGCCGCGGCGCCGCTCGCGCCGGCGGGCGCCGCCGCGCTCTCGCCGAAGCTCCAGGACTGCACGACGATCTCGTTCGGATGCTTGCTGTCGACGCTCTCGCCGGGAATGCCATCGATGTTGAGGAAGTAGTCGACGGTCGGCATGGCGGGTCCCCCTTTGGCTGGTTGACGAGGCTCAGCGCCCGGCGAGCGCCGCGGCGGCCTGGACGAGGCACGCCTCGAAACCCGCGAGATCCCGGTAGCGTTCCTCGGGCCGCGCCTGGTGGCGCAGGATCGGATGTCCCTGCTCGGCGAGCGTCATGTCCAGCATGAGATTGTCGGCGTTGCCGAAATCCTCGATGGTGATCCCTTCCGCATCGCGCCACTCACCGGCGGCGGCATCATAGTCCGCCGCCGCCGAGGCGCGCACCCGCTCGACGAGATCGCGGCCGTCATTGGTATAGGCGAAGACCGGCTTTCCCCAGCCCGCCAGCAGGCCCAGCTCCAGCACCGTGCCGACATCGGCGCTGGGGCCGCGGAACGGCGTCAGGTTCAGCACCGCGAGATCGGCCGCGCGCATCATCGCGAGGCAGCCGCGGTAGATGCGCCGGGAGAGCCCTTCCGCGCCGTCGCGCCCGATCTCCGCATCGAGCGGAAACAGCCCCTCGAAGCCGTGGCGAGCGCATACCTCTCGCTTGCGCCGGCCGAGCTCGACCCTATCCGGAAGGAAGACCTCCGGCCCCGCCAGATAGACAGCGGGGCGAGACCGGGAAAACGGCTCGCGCATGGCAGCCCTCCGCAAAGTAGTCCGATTCCTGGTATCTCCAGCCGCTATCCCATACCGTATCTGGTGGGCGCACAGCCGCTTTTAGCAATATCTAAACTTTTCGGCATCACCCTCGGCAGGCTCGACGGCCGGAATGGCCGGCCGCGATTCAACCTCAGGACGGAAGGCTGTTGCGAGAGTTTCTGGAGCGCGTCAATCCGATCTACCTGCACGGGGCGCTGGTCCTCGGCATGGCGGCCGCCTTCGTGCTCGACCTGCTGACGCCGCCCGGCGTCGCCGACGGCATCGCCTATCCGGTGCTGCTGGCGCTCTGCGTGCTGGTGCGCAGCCGGCGCGCGCTGCTGGTCTATTCCGCGCTGGCGACGGTGCTGACGCTGATCCCCGCCTTCGTGCCGCAGGGCGGCGTCGGCGAGATCGTGCTGATCAATCGCGCCATCGCCATCGGCTCGATCTGGATCATCGCCTTCCTGATCCGCGGCCAGCTCGCGCTCGATCACCGGCTGCGCGCCCAGGAGCAGGAGGCGCGCGACGCCAGCCGGGCGAAGTCCCACTTTCTCGCCAACATCAGCCACGAGCTCCGCACGCCGCTCAACGCCATCATCGGCTTCTCCGACTTCATCGCCGCCTCCGGCCCGCAGCAGATCGGCGAGAAGAAGTTCCGCGAGTACATCGGCGACATCCATGCGAGCGGGCTGCATCTCCTTGCCCTCATCAACGATCTTCTCGACATCGCCAAGATCGAGGCGGGCAAGTACCGCATCGCCGAGGAACAGGTGATCGTCGCCCAGATCGTCGACGAGGCGGTGCGTCTGGTCGCCGCCACCGCGCATCAGAGCGGCCTCGTCATCGAGGCGACGCTCGAGGAGTCGCTGCCGCTCCTGAGCGCCGACCGCCGCGCGGTGAAGCAGGTGCTGCTCAACGTGCTCTCGAACGCGGTCAAGTTCACCCCATCCGGCGGGCGCATCCGGCTCGAGGCGCGCCTCATTCCGGACGGCCTCTGCATCAGCATCAGCGATACCGGCATCGGGATCTCGGCGGCGGATCTCGCCCGCCTCGGTCGCCCCTTCGAGCAGGCGCAAGGCAGCGCCGGTGGCACCAAGCGCGGCGCCGGCCTCGGCCTTGCCTTGAGCCGCACCTTCATGGAGCTGCACGGCGGCGTGCTGCAGATCGAGAGCCAGCTGGGGCGCGGCACCACGGTGCGCCTCCGCTTCCCGCCCGCCCGCGTGGTGGCGCCCGGAACCGCGCCGCAGCCCGGCGTCGCGCGACTGGCGACGGCGCTCAGATCCGCGGCGGAGTGACCGCCGCTACTGCAGCGGCAGCAACAGCGCCTGGGTGATGTCCTCGCCGGTGCCCGCGTCGTAGACGACAAGATCGATGCCGTCCTCGGCAAGCGCCCGCACCTCGTCCAAGGTCACGTAGCCGAGCGTCGCCGTGTTGTAGAGCCGGCGGCCATTGTAGCGCTTGATCACCATTTCCGGCCTGCGGCCGCCGATCCGTCGCGTCATCCCAGGCACCTCACCAAGAAAGGCGGCCACCATAACAGATTTCGGCCGACGTCATCGCGGCCGATCGCCGCGGCGTCTGCTTTACCACAGGCCGGGGACCAGCCGATAGCGGACCCGGGCGGCATAGTCGGCATAGCCGGGAAGCCCGGCGACGAGCGTCCGCTCCTCGATCCGGATGCGGAGGCAAAGCAGCCCTGCCAGCACCGGCATCGCGGCAAGACCCCACCAGGAGCCGAGCAGCAGCGGCACCGACAGGAAATAGAGGATCGCGCTCGCGTACATGGGGTGCCGCACGTAGCGGTAGGGGCCGGTGCTGGCGACCTGCTGGCCGCGCGATTCCTGGAGCTTCACCACCGGCGCGGCGAAGCTGTTGGCGCGGAAGACCAGGCAGCTCATCCAGACGAAGACCGGCATGGCGAGTGCGCCCGCCACCGCCAGCGCGACCGGCATCGCCGACCAGCGATAGCGCCCGGCATCGAGCCCGATCAGCACGAGCCAGAGGCAGCTCGCCAGCAGCAGCGCGCTCGTCAGCAGCTTGTCCGCGACGGGCTGGCCGCGCTGCACCGGCGCGCGGAGCCGCTCCCGCAGCAGCGCGGGATCGGATGCCGCGAGCCAGAAGCCGGCGGCGAAGCCGAGCGCCGCGCTCTCCGCCAGGAAGATCCAGGCGCGCGTCCAGGCGAGGGTGCCTGCCGCGCCGAACAGCAGCAGCGCCATGACGACGAGCCAGAGCAGCGTCTGCAGCAACAGGCGGGCGATCACCGCGGGCATGCTTTCTCGCCCCTGCTTCCCGGCGCGGGGGCGGAATGGTAGCGTTGATCACGGCTCCTAATCACCCGATGAACACCAGGGAGGATCTGATGGCTCAGCAGACCGGCAGGCGCGAGGCATCCCGCAGGGATCATCTGCCCTTCGAGGCGCGCCACGTCGACGAGATGGACTGGGAGACGATCCGCTGGCCGGGCGAGACCGGCAAGATGCTGTTCCATCCCCGGCCCGAGCGTCCGACCGAGCCCAATGCGGGCATCCTGCGCCTGGCGCCCGGCGCCTATCATCCGGAGCATTATCATGGCTTCGCCCAGATCTGGTACATCCTCTCGGGAGAGTTCGTGATCGACGGCGTCACCTACAAGCCCGGCACCATGCTGTTCCATCCGGATCCGCATTTCGAGGGCGAGCTTAGGACCGAGACCGGTGGCGACATCCTGCTGGTGCAGTATCCCGGTCCGACCACCGGCGAGACGCCGATCTACGCCGACCGCTTCAACAAGGCCGAGCGCAAGCCGGTGGCGGCGGAGCGCGTCGATCTCTGACGGCGGGTCGGCACTCGCTCAGTCGGGGATGCGGATGAACTCGCGGTCGAGGATCGACCATTGCGAGGAGGACCACCACTCGCCGCGCGCCCAGATGTGCTCGCGCAGCACGCCCTCCTCGCGCATGCCGATCTTCTCCATGATGCGCTGGGAGGCGAGGTTCTCCTGCCGGCACTGGCCGTAAAGCCGGTGCAGGCCGAGGCTCTCGAAACCGTAGCCGAGGAGCGCGCGGCCGATCTCGGTGGCGATGCCCTGGCCGCTGTGCCGCCGGTCGACGCCCCAGCCGATCTCGCCCTGGCGGTGCCGGCGCGAGATGATGCGCAGGATCGCCTCGCCGACGACCTGGCCGGTCTCCTTCAGCACCGCCGCCATGAAATAATTGTCGCGCGGGCTCGCCGCCCGGTCGCGCTGGCAGCGCTCGATGAGCTCCCGCACCTGCGCCGCGCCCGGCGTCTCGATCGGCAGGTGCTGCCAGTAGTCCTGCGCCGCCATATAGGCGCAGAAGGCGGCGGCGTCCGCCGGCTCGACGTCGCGGATCAGAAGGCGGCGGGTCTCGATCATGGAAATGTCCTCGCGCTGCGTTGTGCGGCAAGGCTAGGGCCGGCGCTGCCGGCGCGGCATTGACGCAGATCAGTGAGGAAGTTCAGGCGAGCGGCGGCCCCTCGCGCGCCGTCTTGGCATAGCGCGGCAGCCCGTCGGCGAGATGCACCCAGGGCATCTGCTCCTCGACGAAGACGTGGCCCCGCGGCGTGAAGGCCGCGGGATCCTCGAAGCTCGGCACGAAGAGATGGATCTCGCCGGCCCAGCGCTCGCCCTCGAAGCTCATGGGCGAGCCGCAGCGCGGGCAGAAGCGCCTGATGACGCCGGGCGAGGAGCGATAGGCGCTGGGCGCCACGCCGGTCCACTCGACTGCGTCGGCGAGGTATCCGGCGTAAGTCGCGAAACCCGCGCTGGTGGCGCGCCGGCAGCTTTCGCAATGGCAGTGCGCCACCCATTTCGGCTCGCCGCGCGCGATGAAGCGGATCTCGCCGCAGAGACAATGTCCCTTCCGCTCGCTTGTGGTCATGGAAACCCCCTCTCATCTCCGGGCATCCTCGGCTGCTTCCGATGCCCCCGCAACGCCGATTCCGTCCTTGCGGCGGTCATGCCATCATCGCGGAATCGCCTGCTTTGAGACAGGAGACCGCATGCTCGATCACATCGGCATCAACGTCAGCGATCTCGCGCACAGCCGGGCCTTCTATCAGACGGCGCTGGCGCCGCTCGGATACCGCCTTCGAAAGGAGATCCCCGGCGCGGCAGGCTTCGGCGTTCCCGAGGGTCACGGCAAGTCCACCGATCCCGCCGGCGAGTTCTGGATCGCTGCGGGCGCGCCGCAGGAGCCGCGGCTGCATTTCGCCTTCAACGCCGCCTCGCGTGCGGCGGTCGATGCATTCTACAAGGTGGCGCTCGCGGCCGGCGGCCGCGACAATGGCGCCCCGGGTCTCCGCCCGCAATATCACGCGAGCTACTATGGCGCCTTCATCCTCGATCCCGACGGCTACAACATCGAGGCGGTTTGTCACGCGGGGTGAACGCGGTGCTGCGCTTCCGGGCGAGGATCGAGATCAACGACATCAATCCTTATGTGCGCATCGATGCCCGCCGTGCGGCACGCTTGCAGAAAGGTTGGCGACGGCCGATGCCGGTGCGCGTCCAGGTCAACGGCAAGCCGGATGAGCCGTGGCGCATCAACCTGATGCCGATCGGCGATGGCAGCTTCTATCTCTATCTGCACGGGACCGTCCGCAAGGCATCCGGCACCAAGGTCGGAGACCTTGTCCATCTCGAGGTGCGGTTCGATGGCGCCTACCGGAGCGGCCCGGCACATCCGATGCCTGCCTTGTTCGGCGACGGGCTCAGGCGGTGCCCGCGGGCAAAGCGCGGCTGGGACGCGCTGTCTCCCAGCCGGCAGAAAGAAATCCTCCGATACTTCGCCGGTCTGAAATCGACCGAGGCGCGGCAGCGCAACGCCGAGAAGGCCCTGCATGTTCTCGCCGGCGGCAAAGCGCGATGGATGGGAAGATCCTGGAACGAGGGCGACGGTCGCTAAGGTCGGGCGGCGGTCGCGCTCACGCCACCCGCCGCACATCCCGCTCGCGCCGCCGCTCGTAGCGCCAGACCGAGGCTGGCGGGATGTTGGCCCAGACGCGGGCGGCGATGCGGCCTTTCAAACCGAGGCGCTCGCGGGCGATCGGCGAGGTGAGGCCGTAGGTGAACTGCACGAAGGGCGCGCCGGCGGCGAGGAGAGCGAAGCTCTCGGCGATGATGCGGTTGCGCGTCGGCCGCGGCATCGAGATGAGAGGGAGGCCGGAGACCACCGCGGCGGCCTTGGTGATGCCGAGGGGCGCCAGCAGCTTGCGCAGCCGGCGCGCGTCGCCTTTGAGGATGCGGAGCTTCGGGAAATGCTCCCTGAGGTGGCGATAGAGCATCTCGTCGCGCTCGATGACCACGAGGCGCTCGGGCGCAATGCCGGATTCGAGGAGGGCGCGCGTCACGCTGCCGGTGCCGCCGCCGAGCTCGATCACCGGCCCAGGTCCCACATCCGCCACCTCCTGGGCGATGGCGCGGGCGAGATGGCGGCTCGAGGGCGCCACGGCGCCGATCCGGTGCGGCGCCTTCAACCAGCGCACGAAGAAGAGCGCCGCCTCCTTGTCCGCCTCGTCGAGTCGCACGAGTCGGCGCGGCGGCGGCATGCCATCGCGGGCAGAGTCGCGCAGCGGATCCCGCCGCAGGGGCGATTTCCCCAGCTGGAACGGCGGTTTGGCAGCTGTCATCAGCGAGTCCCTCCTGCGGCCTAGCCTCAGGGTATAAAGCGTGACCGCGGGGGCCGAAACCCCCCTTGGCGGAGGGGCCATTTTGCCGCCATGTTGCGCCGATAAACCAGGGTGTTACAACAACCGCCCCGGGTGGGAGGACTGGCCATGGCCTTGCGCGCCGAGGAGCAGAAACGAGAGCGAATCGAAGGCGTTCTAGGGCGGGTGACGCAGAAGTTCGCCGGCGTCCGCGCCCAGCCGATTCAGCGCTTCGTCAATCAATTCTATGACCATGTGCCGCCGGAGGACGTGGTGCCGCGCGGCGCCGACGATCTCTACGGCGCCGCCCTCTCGCTCTGGCAGTTCGCCCAGGAGCGCGAGCCCGGCAAGGCGAAGCTGCGCGCCTTCAACCCGCGCCTCGATGCCGAAGGCTGGCGCGCCGGCCGCACGGTGGTGGAGATCGTCAACGACGACATGCCGTTCCTGGTGGACAGCGTCACCGCGGCGTTGAACCGCCTCGGCCTCATCGTCCACCTGGTGATCCATCCGATCCTGCTGGTGCGCCGCGACGGCGCGGGCAAGCTCTCCGAGCTGCTGGAGGCCGGCGCCGGCGGCAACGGCTCGGAGGCGATCCGCGAATCCGCCATGCATGTGGAGGTGAGCGAGCAGAGCGATCCCGCGCGGCTCGCCGAGATCACCCGCACCCTGGAGCGCGTGCTGGAGGACGTGCGGCGCGCGGTCGCCGACTGGCAGCGCATGCGCGGCGCGCTGCTGGCGGCGCGCCAGGCGGTGCTGGCGGCGCCGGCGGCGGCACTCGGCGTCGCCGACGCCGATCTCTCCGAGACGGCGGATTTCCTCAGCTGGCTCGACGACGACAACTATACGTTCCTGGGATATCGCGAGTATCGCTTCGGCACCGGCGACGGCGGCAGCGTCGGCATCGACATCGTGCCGGAGAGCGGCCTCGGCATCCTCCGCGACGAGGCCTATACGGTCTTCGACGGCTTGCGCAACTTCAAGAACCTGCCCCCGGCGGTGCAGCAGTTCCTGCGCATGCCCTCGCTGCTGCTGATCGCCAAGACCAACAAGCGCTCGACCATCCACCGGTCCACCCATATGGACGCGATCGGCGTGCGCATGTTCGGGCCGGACGGCACCGCGATCGGCGAGCGGCTCTTCGTCGGGCTCTTCACCTCGCTCGCCTACAGCCGCGGCGCGCGCTCGATCCCGCTGCTCCGCCGCAAGGTGGGCCGCGTGCTCTCCCGCGCCGGTTTCCCGCCCCAGAGCCACGACGCCAAGGCGCTGCAGCACATCCTCGACACCTATCCGCGCGACGAGCTGTTCCAGATCTCCGACGACGAGCTCTACGAGACGGCGCTCGGCATCCTCAATCTGCAGGAGCGCCAGCGCATCGCGCTCTTCGCCCGGCGCGATCCGTTCGGGCGCTTCATCTCCTGCCTCGTCTATGTGCCGCGCGACCGCTACAACACCGAGCTCAGAAAGCGTTTCGGCGCCATCCTGGAGAAGGCGTTCAAGGGCGAGGTCTCGAACTTCTACACCCAGGTGGACGAATCCGTCCTGGCGCGCGTCCATTACGTCGTCCGCACCGATCCCCGCGAAGGCAGCGAGAAGCGCGAGCTCGACGTGCCGGCGGTGGAGCGCCAGCTCGCCGAGGCGGGACGGAGCTGGGAGGACCGGCTCGCCGAAGTGCTGATCGCCCAGCAGGGCGAGGCTGCGGGCCTCGCGCTCCTGAAGCGCTACGTCGCCGGCTTCCCCACCGCCTACAAAGAGCGCTTCAGCGCCACGGTGGCGCTCTACGACATCGAGCGGGTTGAGGAGGTGCGCGCCGGCAAGACGCCGCTGGCGCTCACCCTCTACAAGCCGATCGAGGCGGAGGCGCAGGAGCTCCGCTTCAAGATCTATCGTCGCGGCAAGCCGGCGGCGCTCTCCGACGTGCTGCCGATCCTGGAGCAGCTCGATCTCCGGGTCATCAGCGAGGAGCCCTACCGCATCCAGCCTGCGGGCGACGCCGAGGCGGTGGTGATGCATGATTTCGAGCTCGCGGCGCGCGGCGCGCCGGTCGACGTCGCCGCCGACCGCGCCCGCTTCGAGGCGGCCTTCGCCCGGCTCTGGGCCGGCGAGATGGAGAGCGACGGCTTCAATCGCCTGATCCTCGCCGCCGGCCTCGACTGGCGCCAGGTGACGGTGCTGCGTCTCTACGGCAAGGCGCTGCGCCAGGCCGGCAGCGCCTTCAGCCAGCCTTACATGGAGGACACGCTCGGCCGCTATCCGCTGATCGCGGCGAAGCTGGTGCGGCTTTTCGAGCGGCGATTCGATCCCGCCGATGCGGCGGGCGCGGCGGCGGAATCCGAGACGCTGGCGCAGGATATCGAGCGCGACCTCGACGCGGTCGCCAATCTCGACGAGGACCGCATCCTCCGCAGCTTCCTGACCCTCGTGCGCAAGAGCCTGCGCACCAACTATTTCCAGCGCACCAAGGCGGGCGCCCCCAAGCCCTATCTGTCGGTGAAGCTCAGGAGCCACGAGATCGATCTGCTGCCGCTGCCGCGGCCGCTCTACGAGATCTATGTCTATGGGCCGCGCATGGAAGGCTGCCATCTCCGCGGCGGCAAGGTAGCGCGCGGCGGCATCCGCTGGTCCGACCGCAAGGAGGATTTCCGCACCGAGATCCTGGGGCTGATGAAGGCGCAGATGGTGAAGAACGCCGTCATCGTGCCGGTGGGCTCCAAGGGCGGCTTCGTGGTCAAGCGGCCGCCGCCGGCCGCCGGCCCCGGCGGCCGCGAGGCGCTGATGGCGGAAGTGGTGGAGTGCTACAAGACGCTGATGCGCGGCCTGCTCGATCTCACCGACAACATCGTCGGCGACAAGATCGTGCCGCCGCCGGATGTCGTCCGCCACGACGAGGACGATCCCTACCTGGTGGTCGCCGCCGACAAAGGCACCGCCACCTTCTCGGACATCGCCAACGAGGTGGCGGCCGAATACGGCTTCTGGCTCGACGACGCTTTCGCCTCGGGCGGCTCCCAGGGCTACGACCACAAGCACATGGGCATCACCGCCCGCGGTGCCTGGGAGCTGGTGAAGCGCCACTTCCGCGAGCTCGGCATCGACGTGCAGAGCCGGGACTTCACCTGCGTCGGCGTCGGCGACATGTCCGGCGACGTCTTCGGCAACGGGATGCTGCGCTCCAAGCACACGAAGCTCATCGCCGCCTTCGATCATCGGCATATCTTTCTCGATCCCGCCCCCGATCCGGCGAAGAGCCTGGCCGAGCGTCAGCGGCTCTTCGACCTGCCGCGCTCGAGCTGGGCGGATTACGACAAGAAGCTGATCTCCAAGGGCGGCGGCGTCTTCGCCCGCGACCTGAAATCGATCCCGCTCTCGCCGGAGATCCGCGCGCGGCTCGGCCTCGAGGCGGAGCGGATGACGCCCGCCGAGCTGATGCACGCGATCCTCAGGGCGGAGGTGGATCTGCTCTGGTTCGGCGGCATCGGCACCTATGTGAAGGCGACCACCGAGAGCCAGGCCGAGGCCGGCGATCGCGCCAACGACGCGATCCGCATCAACGCGCCGGAGATCCGCGCCCGGGTGGTGGGCGAGGGTGCCAATCTCGGCGTCACCCAGCGCGGCCGCGTCGAATACGCGCTTCTGGGCGGCCGCATCAACACCGACGCCATCGACAATTCCGCCGGCGTCGACACCTCCGACCACGAGGTCAATCTCAAGATCCTGCTCAACGCCAGCGTGGCATCCGGCGACCTCACGATGAAGCAGCGCAACCAGACCCTGCGCAGCCTCACCGACGAGGTGGCGGGGCTAGTGCTGGCCGACAATTATCTCCAAGGCCTGGCACTCACCCTGGCGCAGGCGCAGGCGGCGGAGCGCCTCGATGCCGAGGCGCGGCTCATGCACGCGATGGAGCGGGCGGGCAAGCTCGACCGCGCGGTCGAGTTCCTCCCCGACGATCAGGAGATCGCCGCCCGCCAGAACCAGGGCAAGGGCCTGACCCGGCCGGAGCAGGCGGTGCTCCTGGCCTACGTCAAGAACAACCTCGCCCATGATCTGGTGGCAACCGATCTCCCCGATGATCCGCACCTCAGGCAGGATCTCGTCGCCTACTTCCCGACCGCGCTCGCCAAGCGCTTCGCGGCGCAGATCGAGACGCATCGGCTCCGCCGCGAGATCATCGCCACCTGCGTTGCCAACGAGCTCGTCAACCGCTGCGGCATCACTTTCGCCGCCGACATGCAGGAGCGCACCGGCCGCGGTCCCGGCGACGTGGCGCGCGCCTATGCGGTGGTGCGCAGCGTCTACGATCTCGACGCGCTCTGGCGCGACGTCAACCTGCTCGACAACAAGGTCGCGGCCGAGGTGCAGACGGAGATGCTGCTGGTGGCCGCCCGGCTGGTGGAGCGCGCCACCGCCTGGTTCCTGCGGCTTCCCGGCACCCTCGACATCTCTGCCGTCACCGTCGCCTATCTGCCGGGGGTGAGCGCGCTCGCCGAGGGGATCGCCGCCTGCATGCCGGAGTCCCAGCAGGGGGAATTCAAGCGACGTATCGCCGCCTGGACCGGCAAGGGGGTGCCGCTGCCGCTCGCCGAGCGCGTCGCCCGCCTCGACTTCCTGGTCTCCGCCGTCGACATCGTGCGCCTCGCCGTGGCGACCCAGCAGGATGCGATCGAGCTCGGCCGCCGTTTCTTCGCCACCGGCGCCCGCTTCCGCCTCGACCTCCTGCGCATGGCGGCGCGGAAGCTCGACGGCGGCAGCGCCTGGCGCCGCCTCGCGGTGGGCGCCCTCATCGAGGATCTCTACAGCCACCAGGCGGACCTCACCGCCAAGGCGCTCGCCTCCGGTCCCGCCGGCCTCGAGGCCTGGGCCCAGCTCCACGCCGGCGAGCTCGCCCATCTCGACGCGCTCGTCAGCGAGATCCTGCAGGTGCCGACCCCCGACCTCGCCATGCTGACGGTGGCGAACCGCCAGTTCCGCGCGCTGGTCGCGGCGTAGCGCGCCGCCGGACCGCCAATAGGGATCGTCGAAGCGCACCTTGGTGCGTGCCTAGCGCTTCGCCGCCGCCTGCACCGGCAGCAGCGGCAGCGCGTGCGACGGCAACGGCACGATCTCCCGCTCATAGTCGAAGCCGTGGAATTCCACCGCCCGCAGAGGGGCGTCGATCGCCGCGGGATCATAGGGCTCGGCGCGCTCGGCGCTGGCCAGGCCGGTATCGAGGTCGTAGCTTGCCGCGCCGCCGTCCGCCAGCACCACCATGCGATCGCCGTGCAGCACGCGGAGCTCCACCGCGTCCGGCACGCCGCGATGGGGGTTGAGCCGGCGGAGCGGACCGCCGCCGGGCCGGACTATTTCTCCGGCACTTTCTCGAGGAGGTTCTTCATGTCGTCGGCGTGCTCCTCCTCGGTCTTGAGGATCTCCTCGACGAGCTTCCGCGTCGTGGGGTCGCCGTCGCCGAGCCAGCGCACGATCTCGGAATAGGATTCGATGGCGATGCGCTCCGCCACCAGGTCCTCGCGGATCATCGAGCGGAGGTCGCTGCCTTCCACGTATTCGGCGTGGCTGCGGCCGGCGAGGCCCTCGGGGTTGAAGTTGGGCTCGCCGCCGAGCTGGGTGATGCGCTCGGCGACCCAGTCGGCGTGCTGCTGCTCCTCGCCGGCGTGCTGCAGGAACTCCGCCTTGACCGATTCCGAATTGATGCCGGCGGCCATGAAATAGTGCCGGCGATAGCGCAGCGTGCAGACGATCTCGGTGGCGAGCACCTCGTTCAGCACCGCGATCACCTTCTTGCGGTCGGCCTTGTAGCCCTCGGTCACCGCGCCTTCCTCCATGCGCTTGCGCGCGCGCTCGCGGATCTTCTTGACGTCGGTCAGAAATTCACCCATTGCGGCTTCTCCCAGGTTGGTCGCGGAGCGGCGTCCCGGCAGCGGACGCCGCCCGGCAAGAATCTGAACGCCAGGGCCGCCCACGCGGACGCGCCGGCCGATATTTTGTCACGGGGGGCGCGCGAAGCCCCGGGAGAGGGAGATGGAAACGGAAGCCGCGTCGCATCAGCTCGGCCTCTATGCCGCGACCGCCTGGACCTGGGCGGTGACCTTCCTGCCGCGGCTCGTCACCTCGCTCGCGATCCTGATCGCCGCTTTCGTCATCGCCGGCTGGGCGGCGCGGCTGCTGCGCGAGGCGCTGCGCCATGCCGGCCGCGTCGACGAGACGGTGCAGCCGGTGCTGGTGGCGATCCTGCGCTACGGGATCATGATCCTCGCCTGCGTGGCGGCGCTCGGACAGATGGGGGTGCAGACCGCCTCGCTCCTCGCCGTGGTGGGCGCCGCCGGCCTCGCCATCGGCCTCGCTCTCCAGGGGACGCTCACCAACATCGCCGCTGGCATCATGCTGCTGTGGCTCCGGCCGTTCCGCCACGGCGACTACATCGAGGTGCCCGCCAACAACATCGCCGGCCGGGTGCACGAGATCGGCCTCTTCGTCTGCCAGCTCGAGACCTTCGACGGCGTCTTCGTCTTCGCCCCCAACAGCGCGATCTGGAATGCCGCGCTCCGCAACCACAGCCGCAACGCCGGCCGTCTCATCGCCTTCACGGTGACGCTCCCTTCCACCGCCGAGCTCGACCGCGCCCGCGAGCTCCTGCTGGCGATGCTGCAGCGGGACGCGCGCGTGCTGAAGACGCCGGCCCCCCGCGTCTTCGTCGAGAGCTTCGGCGCCGGCGGCACCCTCGTCCTCAACTGCAGCCTCTGGGCGAGCCACGGCGAGGCCGGCGCGCTGCAGCGCGAGCTGCTGGAGGAGGCGCGGCGCCGCCTCATCGCCACCGGCGTCGAGGCGCTGGCGCCGCAGCAGATCCTCCGCACCATCCCGCCCGACAGCGATCCCTCGCGCCTCGCGGCGGCGCGCACCGACGTGCTGGGCCGCGAGCTTTAGGCTGCAGATTTAATTGCGCCCTCTCCGCGCTTCGTGCGGAGGGGGACTCATGCTCACGATTTCAGCAGAAGCGCGGGGTGAAAAAGATTTAATCACGCGATCTCATCCACAGGAGACCGCTTGCTTGCGAGGTATGTTTAACCGCGCATTAAGTACGCCCGCGCCACTTTCGTCGCGCGACGCAACAGCCGATTCAAGACAACGGCGGGCGCCGCTCATTTATTCCGGCGAGGGCAGGGACGGGCATGGCAGGGGCTCGGGCTTCGGAATGGGGTGCGCGCGGCGCCGCGGTCGGGCGGTTCCGCGCGCTGGTCTGGATCGCCGTCCTGGCGCTGGCGCCGGCGGCGCAGGCGGCGGGCCTCGTGGTCTCTTCCGTCCCGGTCGAGACCGCGGCGCTCTCGGCCGCCGGCCTCGCCGACATCTCCGACGGCGACACGCTCCATCCCTATTCGGCCTGCAGCGGCGCCGGCAGCAGCGGCGGCGCCTCGACGCGGCCGGCGGTCGACCGACCGCTCTGCGGCGCGGCGCTGGCGCCGCCGCAGCGCGAGCTCCGCATCACCCGCGCCGACGCCTTCTTCAGCCTGGGGCTTGCCGGCGACAGCACGCAGCAGTTCGGCGAGGTGAGGAGCCAGCTGGGCTTCCATCACCTGATGCAGGGCGGCGCGCTCGCCGGCTGGAAGCTCGGCGGCGATGTGCAGTTGGGTCGCAGCGCCTTTGCGACGCTGGACTCGCCGCTCGACGAGCAGCTGCATCTCTCGCTGGGCCACGATCTCGCCGGCTGGAAGCTCGGCGTCAATCTGGGGGCGACCCGGCTCGCGATCGGCGATCCCGCGCTCGCGAGCCAGACCATGTCCTTTGCCGGCAACGTCGGGCGGAGCTTCGCCGGCGCGCCCGGCGAGACGCACCGGCTCAGCTTCAAGCTGGAGGAGGACAGCACCGCCACCGGCGCCTGGAGCCTCGATCAGCGCACCACCGAAGCGAGTCTCGGCTATGCCTTCGAGCGCGGCGCCGGCTCGATCGGCGCCGACATCGCGCTCTCCCGCCTCGACGGCGGTGGCGTCGAGGGCCAGAGCTCGGCCAGAAGCGAGATCAGGTTCCGTCACCCGTTCTGAGTCGCCACGATCGGTCCGGTGCCGCGGCGATATCGTCTGCGGGGAAGTCCTCCTCCGCTTCCTCGTCCTCCCTGCCGACGGCGGCAAGCGCGCTGGCATTCTCCAGCAGCTCCTGCTGCCTCTCCCGCTCGAAGCGCGCGGCGTACTCGCGGATCTTCTCGCGTGCCTTTGCGGCGGCGGCGACGATCTCCTCGCCGCGGCGCGCGCCGTCGACGATGCCGGCGGTGCGCTCGTTGAGGAGGCCGAGATGTCGCGCGAGGAGAGCGAGCGCCCGCTGCTTGTCGTGCAGGCGGATCCGCGTCGGGCCGCCGTCGGGGAACGTCACGATCTCCTGGATCGCCGCCTTGTCGTCGGGGGTGAGGGTGTCGTGCGCCTTGAGTGTCAAACCCTGAGGTCCCCACTCGGCGATGCGGGTGGGATCGGCGAAGGCGACGCGCGCCAGCTCCAGCAGCACGCGGGTCGCGGTGATGCGCATCGACCGCCCGCGCGCCTCGAGCGCCGCCTCCACCGCCTGCTGCACGTCGGGCCGCTGCATCAGCTGGCTCCCGATCTGCTTGTGACCGCGCGGCGAATAGCCGGCGCGGCGCGCCGCCTGGGAGGCGTTGAGGTCGACGAGGTACTCCTCGACGAAGCGTCGATGGCGAGGGGTCATAGGGGAACTCTCGGGTGCGGCGGGAAGGAGGTGGCGCCAAGCGCGCCGAGACGCCGCCCCTACCAGAGACGACGCGTACCGTAGCTGTCGAAAACGGCTTCGTTGGAGACGAGGGCGAGGTCGTCGAGCATCGCCTGGGCGATCAGCATGCGGTCGAAGGGATCGCGATGGAGTCCCGGCAGCAGGCCCGCCTTCTGCGCGTGCCCGATCGTGACGGGGAGCGGGAGAAAGCCCTGGTCCGTCACCGCGCCGGCGATGTCGGCGACGAGGGCGGCGGCGCTCGGCAGCTTGCCGAGGCGATGCTTGGTGGCGATCTCCCAGGCGGAGGCCGCGCTCACAAGGATCTCGTTGCGCTCGTCGGCGATTGCCGCGCGCGCCGCTCCGGAAAGCGCGGGATCGTCGATCAGCCACCAGATGAGCGTGTGGGTATCGAGCAGCAGGCGCATCAAGGCATGATCCGCGTCAGCCGGACCGGCTCATGGTTTCGTTTCGCAGGCGGGGTTTCGCGGGGGACATGTTCTGCGACGAGCCGCGGCCGACAGAAACACTACTGCCAGGCCGCGAGCTCATCCTCGGGAAGCGGCTCGAAGAAGGCGGCGTCGAGCGCGATCTTTCCCTTCATCGTGCCGGCCTGGCGCTTCGGCGCGTGCGCCGCGAGCGGCACCAGTTTCGCCACCGGCGTCTTGTCGCGCGCGATGATGATCTCCTCCCCCGCCTCGGCCCGGGCGACGAGCTGGGACAGCGTGCTCTTGGCGACGTGGATGGTGACGGTGGTCTTGCCGGGCATGGGGTTGGCCCACTAGGTTAGCTAACATATTAGCTAAC
>DATJOK010000237.1:0-24299 GCA_035507155.1 Allostellaceae bacterium | reverse complement strand
GCCTGCGTCTCGTCGAGACGGCGGCGCGGCGTGAGGCGAGGCGCGCCGTGGAAGTATTCCGCATCGCCCGCCTTGGCGCGCCGGGCCAATCCCTTGATGACGGCGATGAAGCGATCGAGGCTGTCCTTGCTCTCGCTCTCGGTCGGCTCCATCAGCAGCGCGCCATGCACGATCAGCGGAAAGTACATGGTCATCGGGTGATAGCCCTCGTCGGTCATCGCCTTGGCGAAGTCGAGGGTGGTGACGCCGGTGTCTTTGAGGAAGGCGTCGTCGAACAGCACCTCGTGCATGCAGGTGCCCGGGAAGGCGGGCGTCAGCTGATCCCGGAGGGAAGCCAGCAGGTAGTTGGCATTGAGGACGGCATCCTCCGCCACCTGGCGTAAGCCATCGGCGCCGTGGCTCATCATGTAGGCGAGCGCGCGCACGAACATGCCCATCTGGCCGTGATTGCCCTTGATGCGGCCGAGCGACGCCTTGGCCTCGCCGCCGCGGTGCTCGACGAGGCGGAAGCCCCGGCGGTCATGCACCACCCACGGCACCGGCGCGTAGGCCGCGAGGCTCTCCGCCAGCACCACCGGCCCGCTCCCCGGTCCGCCGCCGCCGTGCGGCGTCGAGAAGGTCTTGTGCAGATTGAGGTGCATCACGTCGATGCCGAGATCGGCAATGCGCACGCGGCCGACGATGGCGTTGAAGTTGGCGCCGTCGCAGTAGAAATAGGCGCCGGCAGCGTGCACCGCATCGGCGATCTCGCGGATCTCGCCCTCGAAGAGCCCGCAGGTGTTGGGGTTGGTCAGCATGAAGGCGGCGACGTCGGGCCCGAGCTTCGCCTTGAGCGCGGCAAGATCGACGCGACCCCGGTCGTCGGCAGGGATCGGATCGACAGTGAATCCCAGGGCGGCGGCAGTCGCCGGATTGGTGCCGTGCGCCGATTCCGGCACCAGCACGCGAATGCGCTTCTTCTCTTTCCGCGCCAGGATCGCCGCCTTGATGCACATCATGCCGCAGAGCTCGCCGTGGGCGCCGGCGCCCGGCGACAGCGCCACGACCGGCATGCCGGTCAGCATCTTGATCCAGTGCGCGAGCTGATCCATGAGCTCGAGCGCGCCCTGCACGCTCGAGAGCGGCTGCAGCGGATGGATGTCCGCGAAACCGGGGAGCCGCGCCAGCTTCTCGTTGAGGCGCGGGTTGTGCTTCATCGTGCAGGAGCCCAGCGGATAGATCCCGGTGTCGATCGCGTAGTTCTTCTGCGAGATCCGCATGTAGTGCCGCACCACCTGCGGCTCCGAGAGGCCGGGAAGCCCGATCGCCCCTTGCCGTGCGTGGGCGCCGAGGCGGCTTGCCGCTTTGGGCGGCGACGGCAGATCGACGCCGCTGCGGCCGGGAGCATCCTGCTCGAAGAGGAGCGGCTCCTCCTCCTGCAGGCCGCGGGCGCCGCTGAGGGTGGGCGCGTCCTTCGGAGCGCCGCTCTTGAAACTGCTCACCGCCTGGCTCCATTCGCTCATCGCACCGCCTCCTGCAGCGCCATGGCGAGCGCCGTCATGTCCTGCTCGGTCGTGGTCTCCGTCGCCGTCACCAGCAGCAGATCGCGGAGCTCCCGACGCTTCGGATAGAGCCGGCTCGCCGGCACGCCGGCGAGGATGCGCTTCCGCGCCAGCCGATCCACCACCGGCGCCGCCGGTTTCGGCAGGCGGAGCGTGAACTCGTTGAAGAAGGTGTCGTTGACGAGGCTGACGCCCGGGATCGCCGCGAGGCGATCGGCGAGCTCCGCCGCCTTGCCGTGGTTGATGGCGGCAAGCCGCGTGAAGCCCGTCTCGCCGAGGAGCGCCAGATGGATCGAGAAGGCGAGCGCGCAGAGGTTGGAGTTGGTGCAGATGTTGGAGGTCGCCTTCTCGCGGCGGATGTGCTGCTCGCGCGCGGAGAGCGTCAGCACGTAGCCGCGCCGGCCGTCCGCATCGACGGTCTCGCCGCAGAGCCGGCCGGGCACCTGGCGCACGAAGCGCTCGCGGGTCGCCAGCAGGCCCAGATGCGGCCCGCCGAAGACGAGGCCGTTGCCGAGCGCCTGCCCCTCGCCCGCCACGATGTCGGCGCCCATGGCGCCTGGCGGCTTGACGGCGCCGAGCGAGACCGGCTCGCTCACGACGACGATCAGCAGCGCCCCCGCCTTGTGGCAAGCCTCGGCGAGCTGGGTGTGATCGCGCAGCTCGCCGAAGAAGCCGGGATTCTGCACCACCACGCAGGAGGTGGCGCCGTCGACGAGACCGGCGAGGTTCTCCTGCGCCGCGGGATCGGGATCGCAGAGCGTCGTCTCGAAGCCGGTGAAGCGACCGTAGGTCTCGGTGACGTCGCGGTAGTGCGGATGCAGGTTGCCGGAGACGATCGCCTTCTTCCGGTGCGTGAGGCGGTTCGCCATCATCACCGCCTCGGCGCACGCGGTCGCGCCGTCATAGAGCGAGGCGTTCGCCACCTCCATGCCGGTGATGAGCGCCACCTGGGTCTGGAACTCGAACAGCACCTGCAGCGTCCCCTGGGAGACCTCCGGCTGATAGGGCGTGTAGGAGGTCAGGAACTCGCCGCGCTGGATCAGGTGATCGACGGCGGCGGGGATGTGGTGGCGGTAGACGCCGGCGCCGAGGAAACTCGGGCAAGAGCCGGCGGCCAGGTTCTTCGCCGCCAAGGCGCCGAGCGCGCGCTCCACCTCGAGCTCGCCCCGGGCGCGCGGCAGATCGAGGAGACCGTCGACGCGCGCCGCCGCAGGCACGTCGGCGAAGAGCGCGTCGATCGCGGGAACGCCGATGGTCGCCAGCATCGCCTGGCGGTCGGCCGGTGTATGCGGGAGATAGCGCATCAGCCGAGCCCCGCGACGTAAGCCTTGTACTGCGCCTCGTCCATCATCGCCTCGAGCTGCTTCTGATCGGCGACGGTCATCTTGAAGAACCAGCCGGCGCCCATCGGGTCGCTGTTGACCTTTGCGGGCTCGCCGCCGAGATCGGGATTGGACTCCGTCACCTCGCCCGAGATCGGCGCATAGACCTCGCTCGCCGCCTTCACGGATTCGACCACGGCGGCCTCCTTGCCCTGCTCCAGCTTGCGGCCCTTCTCCGGGAGTTCGACGTAGACGACGTCGCCGAGCTGGGTCTGGGCGTAGTCGGTGATCCCGACGGTGGCGACGCCACCCTCGACGCGCACCCACTCGTGGTCCTTGCTGAATTTGACGGTCATGGCGTTCCTCGTTTTTCGACGTGCGGCATCAGCCGCGGTAATAGCGATGGGGAAGGAAGGGCATCGGCACCACCTGCGCCGGCCGCGGCGTGCCGCGCACCAGCAGCATCACGGGCGTCCCCGGCCGGGCATGGGCGGTCGCGACATAACCCATGGCGATCGGGCCATCGACGCTGGGGCCGAAGCCGCCGCTGGTGACCTTGCCGATGGCAGTCCCGCTCGCATCCTGAATCTCGGTGCCCTCGCGCGCCGGCGCCTTGCCCTCGGGGCGGATGCCGACGCGTTTGCGCTCGGTGCCGTCGCGGAGCTGCTTCAGGATCGTCCTGGCGCCGAGAAAGCCGCCCTCGTTGCGCCGGCGCTTGCCGATGGCGAAGGTAATATCGGCCTCGACCGGCGTGGTGTCGCGGTCGATGTCGTGGCCGTAGAGGCAGAGCCCCGCCTCCAGGCGGAGCGTATCGCGGGCGCCGAGACCGATCGGCTTCACCTCCGGCTCGGCCAGGAGCTTGCGCGCGATCCGCTCCGCATCCTCGTTCGGCACCGAGATCTCGAACCCGTCCTCGCCGGTATAGCCCGAGCGCGAGACGAGGCAGGCAGCGCCGTCGAGGTGATGGGCGGCGGCGCTCATGAAGGGCATGGCGGCGACGCCGGGCGCGAGCCGCGCCAGCACCTGCGCCGCCTGCGGTCCCTGCAGCGCCAGCAGCGCGCGCTCCGGCAACGGCGTCACCCGGACGCCGGGCTCCAGAGCGCGCTTCAGATGCGCGATGTCCTGCGCCTTGCAGGCGGCGTTCACCACCGCGAAGAGATGATCGCCGAAGTTGGTGACCATGAGATCGTCGAGGATGCCGCCGCTGTCGTTGGTGAGGACGGTGTAGCGCATGCGCTCGGGCTTCAGCGCCTGGATCTCGCCGGGGACCAGCCGCTCCAGCGCCTGCGCCGGCCCCCGCCCCTCCAGGCGAACCTGCCCCATGTGGGAGACGTCGAAGAGGCCGGCGGCGGCGCGCGTATGGAGATGCTCGGCGACGATGCCGGTCGGGAACTGCACCGGCATCTCGTAGCCGGCGAACGGCACCATGCGGCCGCCGAGCTCTAGATGGAGCGCGTGAAGCGGCGTCTTCGCCAGGGATTGATCGGTCATCGGCTCGGGACCTCACAGGCTTCGCGAAGCCGCGGCCTCGAGCCGCGACGGAAGCCCCTCTGTCCCGGAACCTGAAAGATTGGCCGGCGGGATGCTCCCGCTCGGCTTACCTCGTCGGTGAGGCGCGTCCGATGGGATGCGCCTGCTTTCCAGAGTGCCCTCGCCTCGACGGTCCTTCTGCCTGAGAGTTTCCGGGGCGGTTGCTCCTTCGGCGCCGGAGATCGCGCAACAAGCCCGCGCGCATCCGGTCTCTCCCATCGAGGTGCCTACGGCACGGCAGGGACCCTAGCACCGCCCGCCGGCGAAGGCCAGCCGGCGACGGTCTCATAGGCGATTCGGCGTGGGATCGGCGCCGTCACACCCGGAGGTATCGCCTTACGCCCTCAGCTGCGTATCGTATTCGACTCGCGCCGCTTGCGCGGAGGGGGTGAACAGCACCTCCACCTGCAGCAGGGCGGAGACCGCGGTCACCAGGGCGGCGCAGATGGCGATCCGCCGCTGCCGCCGGAGCGCCGCCGCAACCGCCGCCGGATCGCTCTGCGGGCGAACGGCAGCCGAGAGATACCAGAGCAGCGCGCCCAGCACCGCCGCCAGGCTCGCGCTCCACTGCAGCATGTCGATCGTCGCATCGGACATTTTCGTTCCCCTCAAGGGGCGCCGCTTCCCGGCGCGCTCATGAAGGCATCGTTGCATCAAATTTTATGGAAATAAAGTTAACGCCTACCACTCAAGTATTAACGTGGAGGCCTGGAATCCGCGCTTTTCTTTACCTTCGTTTCACCCTGATCGCCGCGCCGGGCCGGTCAGCCCGGGCCCTGCTGCTCGTGATCGCGGACGAACTTGAGCTCCTCGGGCGTCAGGCGGAAGCCGAAGAGGATGCCGTAGTCGGCGCCGGTGCCGGTCTTCGGCATCGGAATGAATTCCTCGTGCTCCTCGGAAATGTCGAGACGATCCTGCTTCGCCGGGAAGGTGAGATCGATGACGAAGTCGCGCTCGTTGAGGATGTTGCTGCGGCGATCCACCACCGCGACGAAATAGGTGATCTGCCCCTTGCGGACATCCGGCTTCGATCTGAGGGCGACCACCGCGAGCGTGGAGGAAACCGTGAGGCCGTGCTTCTTGTCGTCGTATTCGCAGCTCAGCGAGGCGGTGGTCATCCGGCCGCCATAGGCGACCGCCTGCGGATCGGGGGTGGTGCCGGGCGCGAACTTCGCCACCGATTTGAGCTCCGGCACGATCGCCGCGCGCGGGCAGCGGATCTCGTCGCTGCCGCTGCCGCTGCAGGCCGCGGTCGTCAGCACAAGCGCGAGGCCGGCCGCCAGCTTCCAGAGGGCGTGCATCAGACGCGGTTGTGCGTGCCGTCGCAGAGCGGCTTGCTCTTGGCCTGCTTGCAGCCGCAGAACCAGACCTCGCCGGATTTCTCCGCCTTGTATGGGATCGGCGAGAGGCCGGTGCCCTTGTGCGAGCCGTCGCAGAAAGGCTGCGTCTTGCTGCGCCCGCAAGCGCACCACCAGTATTCCTGACCCGCCTCGACCTTGGTGCCGTAGGGCGCCTTCTGCGCTGGAATCGGCTCGGCCATGACCCCTCTTCCCAATGCCACTCTTCCCAAGGCCCCTCTTCCTAAGGAAGAGGCGCTATACTATTTTGCGGCGCCGGAGCGGCGGCACCGTCGGCGCATCCCCTATGCCCACGAGGCGGCCGGGACTCTATGCGAGGGCGCGCGGCCGCACAAGGGCTGGTCCGCGCGCGCGAGCCCGTCCGCCGGCGTCGATCGCGCCGGGAGACGCCATGTCGAGAGAGTTTCCGCACCGCGCCCGCTCCATCCGCTCCGCTCGACGCGGCGGCGCGGCCTGAGCCGCGGCGTCCGATGGCGGTCTACACCGATGTCGGCGACGAGGAGCTCGCGGCTTTCATCGCCGCCTATGACCTCGGCGAGGTGGTCTCCTGCAAGGGCATCGCGGAGGGAGTAGAGAACTCCAATTACCTCCTCCGCACCGAGCGCGGCACCTTCATCCTGACGCTCTACGAGAAGCGGGTGGATCCCGCCGACCTCCCCTTCTTCATCGCGCTGATGGAGCACCTGGCGAGCCACGGTATCGCGTGCCCGACGCCGGTGAAGGCGCGCGACGGCGTGGCGCTGAGGCGGCTCTGCGGCCGCCCGGCGGCGATCGTGACCTTCCTCGACGGCCTGTGGCCGCGCCGCATCCTGGCGGCTCACTGCGCGGGCGTGGGCGCCGCGCTGGCGCGCCTCCACCGCGCCGGCGAGGGATTCGCCATGCGGCGGCCGAACAATCTCTCCGTCGCGGGCTGGCGCCCGCTTTACGAGGCCTGCAGGCTCCGCGCCCATGAGGTGAAGCCCGGCCTTGCCGAGGAGCTGGGGCAGGAGCTCGACGAGCTCGAGCGGCGCTGGCCCGGCGATCTTCCCGTCGGTACCATCCACGCCGATCTCTTCCCCGACAACGTGTTCTTCCGCGGCACCACGGTCTCGGGCCTCATCGACTTCTACTTCGCCTGCACCGACTTCCTCGCCTACGACGTCGCGGTCTGCCTCAACGCCTGGTGTTTCGAGAGCGACGGTGACTTCAACGTCACCAAGGCGCGGCTGCTGCTCTCGAATTACCGCGCGGAGCGGCCGCTCACCGCGCCGGAGATCGAGGCCCTGCCGCTCCTCGCCCGCGGCAGCGCGCTGCGCTTCCTGCTGACGCGGCTCTACGACCTTCTCAATCATCCGGTGGGCGCCCTGGTGCGGCCGAAGGATCCTCTCGAATATCTGCGCCGGTTGCGCTTCCACCGCGGCATCACGCGCGCCGCCGCCTACGGGCTCGAACCGTGACCGCTGCGCATGCTGCCGACGGCGCCGCGCAGGGGCGCCGCGGAGCCGATATCGTCCACATTTTCTCCGACGGCGCCTGCAGCGGCAATCCCGGACCCGGCGGCTGGGGCGTCCTGCTGCGCTTCGGCGAGACCGAGAAGGAGCTTTCCGGTTACGAGGCGGCGACCACCAACAACCGCATGGAGCTGATGGCGGCGATCGCGGGTCTCGAGGCGCTGAAGCGGCCCTGCCGCGTGCGCATCCACACCGACAGCCGCTACGTTATGGACGGCGTGACGCAGTGGCTCGCCGGCTGGAAGCAGCGCGGCTGGAAGACCGCCGACAAGAAGCCGGTGAAGAACGTCGATCTCTGGCAGCGTCTGGAGGCGGCGCTCAAGCCGCACGACGTCGCCTGGACCTGGGTGCGCGGCCATACCGGCCATCCGGAGAACGAGCGCGCCGACGCGCTGGCGCGTGCCGCCATCGTCGCCCACCGCTGAGACGGGAAAAATCGCGCGCACATTCGGGGGGACTCATGCTCGCCAATCTTGCCATCCTCTGCACCGCGCTGTTCGCCGGTGCCGCGGTCTACGTGACCCTGGTCGAGCAGCCGGCGCGGCTCGCCTGCCCGCTGGAGGTGGCGATGACGCAATGGAAGCCGAGCTATCGGCGCGCCAGCGTGATGCAGGCATCGCTGGCTGTGCCCGGCACGCTGCTGGCGCTCGCGGCCTGGAACGAGGGCGCCAGCGACAACTGGCTCGTTGCGGGCCTGCTGCTCGGCGCCGTGGTGCCCTTCACCTTCCTGGTGATGTGGCCGACCAACCGCCAGCTCTACGACGCCCGCACCTACAGCACCGACGAGGCGGCGATGGAGCTGCTGCGCCGGTGGGGCTGGCTGCATTCCGTCCGCGCCGCGCTCAGCCTCGGCGCCCTGGTCACGATGCTGTTCGACGCCTGACCGACGCTGGAGCCCTCAAGGCAGAACCGCCGCCCTCGCGGGCGGCGGTTCCATCTCGCCTTGTCCGAAGCAGGCTCAGAGCGCCTTCAGGATCGCATCCGCGCTCGACACCTCGAAGGCGCCGGGATTCTCGACGTTGAGCGTCTTCACGACGCCGTCCTGCACCACCATGGCGTAGCGCTTCGAGCGCTTGCCCATGCCGTAGCCGCTGCCGTCCATCTCGAGATCGACCGCGCGGGTGAAATCGCCGTTGCCGTCGGCGAGCATCAGCACCTTGCCGTCCGCCTTCTGGTCCTTGCCCCAGGCGTTCATCACGAAAGCGTCATTGACCGAGAGGCAGGCGATGGTATCGACGCCCTTGGCCTTGAGCTCGGCTTCCTTCTGCACGAAGCCCGGCAGGTGCTTGGCCGAGCAGGTCGGCGTGAAGGCGCCCGGCAGCGCGAACAGCACCACCTTCTTGCCCTTGAAGATCTCGTCCGTGGTGATCTCCTTCGGCCCGTCGCTGGTCATGTGCCGGAGCTTCACCGATGGAATCTTGTCGCCAACCTTGATCATTGCCGCTCCCTTTCTCGCTTCGAACGTGATTGCTGATTATTCGGCCTCGGGCGCTCCGCGCCGGGCCACACGCCTATGTAAGCACAGTCTCCGGGTCGAGGGAAATCATCCGCCGTTCCCCGCCGTCTGAGCGGTGGCCGCGTCGCCCTGGGCGCGGTCCAGCGCCGCCATCACGTCGCTGGTGCTCAACAGCTCGGAGAGCGCGATCCCGGACGGCGCGCCGGGACCATAGACGATGTTGAAGGGAATGCCGTAGCGCCCGTAGCCGCGGAGATAGTCGGCGATCGCCGGATCGGGCCGCGTCCAGTCCGCCTGCATGGCAACGACGCTCGGGCGGTCGAGGCGCGCGTTCACCGGCGCCTGGTCGAGCACCAGGCGCTTGTTGACCTGGCAGGTGAGGCACCAGCGCGCGGTCACGTCGACGAAGACGATCTTGCCCTGTCCGACCAGGCCGGCGATGCGGCTGCGATCGAAGGGCTGCCAGAATGCGTCCATCGCCATGTGCTCGACCGCCGTCGGCGTCGGTGCCGCCGCGGCGGCGCCCAGCGCGGCCACGATCGCCAGCGCCACGCCGGCGGCGCGCAGCTTCGAGGCGGCGAGCGCCACCAGCAGGATGAGCGGCACCACCAGCAGCACCGCGACCTCGATCGCCGAGGCAAGGCCGACCTCGGCGCTCAGCACGAAGACGAGCCATCCCGCCGTTCCCAGCAGCGCCAGGCCCAGAAGCCGCCGCAGCAGCAGCATCCAGCGGCCCGGGCGCGGCAGCAGCCGGGCGATGCCCGGCACTGCCGCCACCAGCAGGTACGGGAGCGCCAGGCCGAAGCCCAGCGCGGCGAAGATCACGAGAATGTCGAGGCTGCTGCCGGCGAGCGCGAATCCGACCGCGGTGCCAAGGAAGGGCGCCGAGCAGGGCGTCGCCAGCAAGGTCGCGAAGACTCCCGTGACGAAGCTGCCGAGCAGCGAGCGACCGCCCATCATGCTGCCGGCGCGGTCGGCGATGAAATAGGGCAGCCGGATCTCCAGCAGGTCCCAGAGATTGGCGGCGAAGAGCGTGGTGACCGCCGCCATGGCGGCAAGGAACAGCGGCTCCTGGAACTGCACGCCCCAGCCGACCGCGACGCCGATGCCGCGCAGCGCGATCATCGTCCCGGCGAGCCCGAGGAAGGCGACGAGAATGCCGGCGGCGCTGGCGATGAAGCCGCCGCGCAGCATCGCCGCGTGATCGCGGTGGCGCACCACCGCCATCAGCTTCAGCGACAGCACCGGCAGCACGCAGGGCATGCAGTTGAGGATGAGTCCGCCGATGAGCGCGGCGAGCAGCATCGGCAGCAGCCGCGCAATCTCGCTGGGCGCCGCCGTCTCGCTCGGGATCGCGGTCACCTGCAGGCTGCGCTCGCCGTCCACCACCGTCACCGTGAGCGGATGTCCCGCCAGGCTCGGCGGCTTCTTGCTCGCGCTCAGGACCGCGAGATCGATGATCGGGCGGTGGGGATCGTCGGCGATCACCTTGGGCACGCCGAAGACGACACCCTCCGGCCCCTCGACGAAGGCGTCGGGGTGGACGAGCGGCGGGTCGGCGGCGAGCATGAGCGCCAGGGTGGGCTTGCTGCCGGTCCCGATGGTCATGCCCTGGAGGTGGATGTCGCTCGCCGTGCCGTCCCCCGGCACCTTCGCCTGGTAGCGGTCGATCAGATCGGCGAAGCCGGTGGCGTTCGCCGACGACGCCCCGGCGGGGAGATCGAGGGTGAGCGTGGTGTCGTAGGGGACGCAGATCTGCTCGCAGGTGAGGTACTGCAGTGTCGCAACCGCGTGCAGTGCTTCGCCGGGATGCTCCAGACGAGCCTTGATCGGCAGCACCACCTCGCCCTCGTAGCCCACGGTCTCGAGCCCCAGCACGCTGAATCGCCGGGGCGCTGGCCAGGCCAGGCTGGCATCGGCCAGATTCTGCGAGCCCTTCCAGTCGACGTGCGGCGGATAGCCGGCGTCGCCCGGCGAGCGCCAATAGATCTTCCAGTGCGAGGCGAGCTCGAATTGCAGTCCCAGTCGCACGCTGTCGGCGCCGTCGACGGCGGGCTCAGCGGCGATCAGCCGCACTCGCCCCTGGTCGGTGGTGAACCACGGCGAGGCAGCCTCGTCGGCCGCGGCCGGCCCGGCGATCGCGGCCAGACTGGCCAGCAAGGCAAGCCCGCACAGCAGCTGCCGGAGGCACGAGGGAAACCGATGTCGCATCTGGCCGGTTATATAGGCAGATCGGATCGTTGCGGTAGCTCACAAGCCTGTCAGGGCCGGCGCCGGCCGGGCGCCCGGCGGCCCGACAGGCGGCGCTTGCGTGATCGGCGTGCTGGACCTATCTCAAAAGCAACGATGAAACAAGGAGATCACCCGTGACATCGCTGACGGGCCAATTGCTGGTGGCGATGCCGCAGATGCAGGACCATCGCTTCGCCAGATCAGTCATCTACCTCTGCGCCCATGGCAGCGAGGGCGCCATGGGGCTCGTGGTTAACAAGCTGGTGGACGATCTCACCCTGTCGCAACTCATGAGCCAGCTTGGCATCACCGCCGATGGGCTCAAGGCCGACGCCAAGGTGCATTTCGGCGGCCCGGTGGAGTCGGGGCGCGGCTTCGTTCTGCATTCCAGCGACTACTCCGAGGAAGGCACCCTGGTGGTGGGCAACAACGTGGCGCTCACCGCCACCCTCGACATCCTGCGCGCCATCGGGCGTGGCGAGGGGCCGAAGAAGTGCCTGCTGGCGCTGGGATATGCCGGCTGGGGCCCGGGCCAGCTCGATGCCGAGATCCAGGCCAACGGCTGGCTGCACGCCGACGCCGACGAGGCGCTGGTGTTCGATCCCGCGACCGACGACAAGTGGCGGCGCGCGCTCGCCAAGATCGGCGTCGATCTGTCCGCGTTTTCCGGCGAGGCTGGGCACGCGTGAAAGCCGGCGCTACCGCCGCGTCCACTCCTCGCGCAGCAGCGCGAAGAGGACGTGGTCCTGCCATTTGCCGTCGATGCAGAGATAGCGCCGGGCGTAGCCCTCCTCCTGGAAGCCGCAGCGCAGCAGCAGATGGCGGCTCGCCTGGTTGTGCGGCAGGCAGGCGGCCTCGATGCGGTGCAGGTTGAGGCGGTCGAAGGCGAAGCCCAGCATCAGCCGGAGCCCTTCCTTCATGTAGCCACGCCCGGCATAGCGCTCGCCCATCCAGTAGCCGAGGCTGCCGGTCTCGGCGACGCCGCGGCGCACGTTGCTAAGGCCGATGCCGCCCATCAGCTGGCCGTTCTCGCGGCTGAACAGGAAGAAGCTGTAGCCCTGGTCGATGCGCCAGTCGATCGCATAGCGGGCGAGCCGGCGACGGAAGGCGCTGCGGCTCAAGGCATCGGCGCTCCAGCTCGGCTCCCAGGGGGTGAGGAAGCGGCGCGATTCGCCGCGCACCTCGGCCCAGGCCTCGAAATCCGTGCGCTCCGCCGGCCGCAGGGTCACCCGCTCGCCGATCAGCCGGAGCGGCGGCGGCGAACCCGCGAAGAGCCGGGGGAGACGCAGGATGTCGGTCGCCGCCCCCATGGCTTCGCCCTCAGGCCGCAAGCCGGCTGCTGACCCGCCCGTAATCCTCCAGGCGGCCGATCGGCCCCAGCGCGGTCAAGGTGAGTGGACCGCCGGCGAGGCGGCGCGCGGCACGGATGATCGCGGCCCCGTCCACCGCCTCGACCCGGCGCACGGTCTCCTGCACGTCGAAGGGGCGATTGAACGTGAGCATGTGGTGGGCCTGCTGCTCCGCGCGTCCCGATGTGCTCTCCAGCGTCATCAGAATACCGGATTTGAGCTGGGCGCGCGCGCGCTGAATCTCGTCGGCGTCGAGGCCGAGCGGCAGGCGCCGCATCTCCTCGCAGAGCACCGGCACCAGCTCCGCCACCTCGCTCTCGCCGGTCCCGGCATAGATGCCGAAGAGGCCGGAGTCGCTGTAGGCGTGGACGAAGGAATAGATGGTGTAGACGAGCCCTCGTTTCTCCCGGATCTCCTGGAAGAGCCGTGAGGACATGCCGCCCCCCAGCGCCGCCGACAGCACCTGGAGTGCGTAGTAGTCGGGATCGCCGACGGCGACCGCCGGGAAGCCCAGCAGCACATGCACCTGCTCGAGATCGCGCGGCTGGCGGAGGTCGCCGCCGCGGTAGCGCGGCGGCTCGAAGGCGGTGTCGCCGCGGACGGGGAGCGCGCTGAAGGCGCGCGCGGCCTGCGCCACGACGGCGTCGTGGTCCACCTTGCCGGCAGCGACCAGCACCATGCCCTCGGCTCCGTAGTGGCGCGCCATGTAGCCGGCGACGGTGTCGCGGTCGAGCTTGCGGATGATCTCGGCGCGGCCCAGCACTGGACGCCCCATCGCCTGGTCGGGATAGGCGCATTCCTGGAAGTAGTCGAAGACGATGTCGTCGGGCGTGTCCTCGGCCTGGCCGAGCTCCTGCAGGATCACCTGGCGCTCGCGCTCGAGCTCGACCGGATCGAACACCGAGTGCTGCAGGATGTCGGCGAGGATATCGAGGGCGAGCGGCGTGTCGCCCGCCATCACCTTGGCGTAATAGGCGGTCTGCTCGCGGGACGTATAGGCGTTGACGTGGCCGCCCACATTCTCGATCTCGCGGGCAATGGCGAGCGCCGAGCGCCGCTCGGTGCCCTTGAAGGCCATGTGCTCCAGCACATGGGCAACGCCGTTGATCTCCGCCGGCTCGTGGCGGGTACCGACGCCGACCCAGACGCCGATCGAGGCGGTCTCCACCGTATCCATGGCATCGGTCAGCACACGCATGCCGTTCGAAAGCCGCGACACTCGGACGGCCATCAGACACCTCCTTGAACGCGGGCCGGCGCGGCGACCGGCCGGGCCCGCTCGACAATGAACCGCTCGACCGCGGCAAGATCCTTGGGCAGCACCGTGCGGCGCTCCGGCCGCTCGTAGAGATCGGCAAGCTCCGGCGGCAGCGGCGGATGAATGCCGGTCGCCCGCTCGACCGCGGCGGGAAACTTGGCGGGGTGCGCGCAGGCGAGCGCCACCATCGGTGCCGCCGCGTCGGGCTTGGCGCGCCGCGCCGCCGCCACCGCCACCGCGCTGTGGGGATCGAGGAGCGCGCCGGTGGCGTGATAAGTGGCGGCGATCTCCGCCAGGGTCTGTTCGTCGTCGACGCGATGCGCCGCGAACAGGTTGCGCGCCGCCTGCCACTCCTGGTCGCTCGCCGGCAGCGTCCCGGTGGCGCGGAAGCTCTTGAAGGCGGCGGCGACGGCGGCGCCGTCGCGGTTCTTGAGCTCGAAATAGAGCCGCTCGAAATTGCTGGAGACCTGGATGTCCATGCTAGGGCTGAGGCTCGGCTCGACGCCGGCGATGGTCATGGTGCCGTCGTTGAGGAAGCGCGCCAGGATGTCGTTGCGGTTGGTGCCGATCACCAGGCGGGATATCGGCAGGCCCATCTTCCGCGCCACATGGGCGGCATAGACGTTGCCGAAATTCCCGGTCGGCACGCTGAAGGAGACCGGCCGGTCCGGCGCGCCCAGCGCCACGGCGGCGGCCACGTAATAGACCACCTGGGCCATGATGCGCGCCCAGTTGATGGAGTTGACCGCCGAGAGATTATGCTGGGCGCGGAAGCGGGCGTCCGCGAACATCGCCTTCACCAGGTCCTGGCAGTCGTCGAAGGTGCCTTCGATGGCGATGGCGTGGACGTTGGCCGAGGGCACCGTGGTCATCTGCCGGCGCTGCACCTCGCTGACCCGGCCCTCCGGATAGAGGATGAAGATGTCGATGGCATCGCGGTCGCGGCAGGCCTCGATCGCCGCCGAGCCGGTGTCGCCCGAGGTGGCGCCGATGATGGTGACGCGCTCGCGCCGCCGGGTCAGCACATGGTCGAAGAGCAGCCCCACCAACTGCAGCGCATAGTCCTTGAAGGCGAGGGTGGGCCCATGGAACAGCTCCAGCAGCCAGAGGTTGCTGTCGAGCTGCCGGAGCGGTGCCACCGCCGGATGGCGGAAGCCCTCGTAGGCCTGGTCCACCAGGCGGCGGAACTGCGCCGGCTCGATGGCGCCGCCCAGGAAGGGCGCCATGACCGATGCTGCGATCTCGCCGTAGGAGCGGCCGCGCAGCGCCTTGAGCACCCCCGCATCGAGGCTCGGCCAGGCCTCCGGCACGTAGAGACCGCCGTCCTGAGCGAGCCCGGCCAGCAGCACCGCCTCGAAGGCGAGGCGCTCCGGGGGACGTCTGGCGTCGCGGGTGCTGAAATACTGCAAGGGGCTGGCTCCAGGCCGCCGAGGGACGATCCCTCAGGGGAGGCCGGGTGAGCCTATCGTCCGGGTCCCGCCGCTGCAACATGGCGTCGACCGCTGGCGACGACACGATCGTGACAACAGCGCGTGGTATTCTTCCATTAGTTGAGACAATAAATTCAACATACTGGATTCATTATCAGAAATCTTTTCTCCTGAGATGCTGCCTGAACTCCGCGCCGGGCGCCAGGCGGCCGCCCGCCGCACGCCTCAACTGGTCTCTGAGCAGGCGCCAGATTTTACAAGACGGCACCCGTGTTGACGGGCGAAGCTCGCCTGATGAATGGGATGAGCACGACCGAGCAAGTGAATTTCTGGCGCAGCCGCGAGCTCGGCGAGATCGAGTGGCTGCACGCGCGCTATCTCACCCATCGCTTCGCGCGGCATTGGCACGACGGCTATGCGCTGGGCGTCATCGTCGGCGGCGCCGAGACCTTCTTTTCCGGCGGCGTCCATCACTGCGCCATGAGCGGCAGCGTCGCGATGCTCAATCCCGGCGAGATCCACGACGGCGAGGCGGCGCATCCCCGGGGCTGGCGCTATCGCATGCTCTATCCCGACGTCGCCGTCCTCGAGCGGGTCGCCAGCGAGATCACCGGCAGGCCGACGGCGCCGCCGCTCTTCCGCGAGACCATCGTGCGCGACGACGCGGCGGCGCGGTTGCTGGTGGCGGCGCATCGGGCCGCCGAGCGGTCGCCCGCTACGCTCGAGCGGGAGACGCTCATCCGCGAGGCGCTGGCGCTGCTGATCCGGCGCTACGCGGATCTCGGACCCGCCGCCTCCACCGCCGGCGACAGCGCGCGGCTCCGCCGTGTCCGCGACCTCGTCGAGGCGCGGCTCGGCGAGGATCTCTCCCTGGAGACCCTGGCCGCCGAGGCCGATCTCAGCCCCTGGCATTTCCTCCGCCTGTTCCGGCGCGAGACCGGCGCCACGCCGCATCTCTACCTGCTGCAGCGCCGCCTCGCCCGCGCCCGCGCGCTGCTGGAGGCCGGCGAGCAGCCGGCGGCGGTGGCTGCAGCGACGGGCTTCACCGACCAGAGCCACCTCACCCACCGCTTCCGGCGTGCCTATGGCGTCACCCCTGCCCGCTTCCGCCGCGCAGCCGGAGCGGATACCGGTCCGGCTTAGTCTCGGAAATGCGGCCTGACGCGCGAGCCAGGGCAAGAAACTACAAGACTGACGGTGGGGCGAGCGGGCACATCTGCCGCGATGACGATACCCGCAAGCAGCGGCTCGGCGTCGGGCGCCTTCCGCGACGGATTCCTGCGCTGCATGCCGGCGGCGCTCGGCGTCTTCGCTTATGGGCTGGTGTTCGGCGCGCTCACCCGGACGGCGGGGATGGGCCTCGGCGAGGCCGCGGCGATGAGCGCCATCGTATTCTCGGGCTCGGCGCAGTTCGTGGCGCTCGGGATCTGGACGCTGCCGCCGCCCACGGCGACCCTGGCGCTCGCCACGCTCCTCATCAATTTCCGCTTCTTCCTGATGGCGGCGACCATGCCACGGGTGCTGCGCGGCTGGCCGCTGCGGCGCGCGCTGCCGGCGCTGTTCTGGGTCACCGACGAGAACTGGGCGGTCACCATGGCGGCGGGCGAGCGGACGCGCTGGGGCGCCTTCTTCCTCGGCACCGGCGCCGCGCTCTATCTCACCTGGCTCGCCACCACCGTCATCGGCAACGCGCTCGGCAGCGTGGTCGCCGATCCCAAGGCCTGGGGCCTCGACTTCGCCTTCCCCGCCATGTTCCTGGCGCTCGCCGTGGGCCTCGCCCGCAAGGCGCCGGCACCGCTGGTGTGGATCGCCAGCGCCGGCGCGGCGCTCATCGCCGACCGGCTCGTCGGCGGCAACGCGCCGGTGCTGGTGGGCGGGCTCGCCGGCGCCGCGGTGGCGGCGATGCGGAAGCCGGAGCGGCGCCATGCGCCTTGACGTGCTCCTCGCCTTCGTCGCCATGTCGGCGGTGAGCTACGGCATCCGCGTCGCGGGCTATCTGCTGCGGAGCCGGCTTCCCGACCACCCGCGGCTGCTGGCGGCGATGGATCAGCTGCCGGCGGCGATCCTGATCGCGCTCGTGGTGCCGATGCTCGCCCGCGGCGGCCCCGCCGAGTGGCTCGCCGCCGCCGTCGTCTTGGCGCTCGCCTGGTTCGTCGATTTCCTGCTGATCCCGCTCGCGGTCGGCGTCGTAGCGGTGGTGGTGCTGCGCGGGCTGATCTAAGCGAGATAGCGCCGCTTGAGGTGCTCCTCGTAGATGCGGGCGTCGAGGGGCGAGCCGGTCGCCTCGCGCACCAGCTCCGTCGTCGAGAGCAGCGAGCCCTGGCCGTGGACGTTGGCGCGGAGCCATGTGAGCAGCGGCTGGAAGTCGCCTTTGGCAATTGCCGGCAGGATCGCGGGATCGGCGCGCTTTGCCGCCGCGAAGAGCTGCGCCGCGGTCATCGCGCCGAGCGTATAGGTCGGGAAATAGCCCCAGGCGCCGTCGTACCAGTGGATGTCCTGCAGGCAGCCCTCGCGGTCGTTGGGCGGCGTCACGCCGATCAATTCCTGCATCCCCTCGTTCCAGGCGCCCGGCAGATCGGCGAGCGCGAGATCGCCCGACACCATCGCCTTCTCCAGGCGATAGCGCAGGATCACATGGGCCGGATAGGTGACCTCGTCCGCATCGACGCGGATGAAGCTGCGCTCCACCTTGGTGTAGAGCCGGTAGAGGTTGTCCGGCTCCCAGGCCGGGCCCTTGCCGCCGAAGGCCTCGCGCAGCAGCGGCGCGGCGAATTCGAGGAACTCGCGGCTGCGGCAGGCCTGCATCTCCATCAGCAGCGACTGGCTCTCGTGCACGCTCATGCCGCGCGCATCGCCGACCGGCTGGTGCCGCCACCGCGCCGGCAGGCCGCGCTCGTAGAGCGCGTGGCCGGTCTCGTGCAGCACGCCCATCAGGGCGCGGGTGAAGTCGGCCTCGTCGTAGCGCGTGGTGATGCGCACGTCATCGGGCGTGCCGCCGCAGAAGGGATGGAGACTGACGTCCAGGCGGCCGTGCTCGAAATCGAACCCAAGGCGCTTCATCAGCTCGACGCCTACCTTCTTTTGCGCCTCGATCGGGAAGCGCCCCTCCGGCAGCAGCGGCGCCGGCCGCGCCGCCTGCCTCGCCAGCGCGCCGTCGATCAGGCCCGGCAGCATCGCGGCGAGATCGTCGAAGAGGACATCGATGACCGCGGTGCTGCCGTCGGGCTCGTACTCGTCGAGGAGCGCCTCGTAGGGGCTCTTGCCGAGCCGGGCCGCTTTCGCCGCGGCAACGCCGCGGATGAGGTCCAGCACCTTGTGGAGATGCGGCAGCACCGCCTTGAAGTCGCTCGCCGGCCGTGCCTGGCGCCAGGCCATCTCGGACGCGGAGCAGGCCTTGGTCAATGCCGCGACGAGATCGGGCGGCACCGCCGTCGCATGCAGCCAGCGCCGGCGCATCTCATGCAGATTGGCGCGCTCCCAGGGGCCGAGCTCGTTCTGCCGGTCGGCGGCGTCGAGGAGGTCGCCGGAATCCGGCTGGGTCAGGATCTCGTGGGAGAGCACCTTGATGGTCGCCACCTGCTCGGCGCGCGCGGGCGCGGCGCCGGTCGGCATCTGGGTGGCGCTGTCCCAGTTCAGCATCGCCGCCGCCTCGCCGAGGGCGCCAAGGCGGCGGAAACGGGTCTCGAGCGTCTGATAGGGGGTCATGGCCTGGAGGTCGGGGTTGCGGAGGCGGCGCGCTCGCGGCGCAGCATCAGGAGATAGATCACCACGAGGACGCCGGCGAGTGAATACCAGGTGATGGCGTATTGCAGGTGGTTGTTGGGAAGCTCCATATTCGTTTGACCGCCCAGAGGATATCCCCCCGGATTCGAGGCGGGCCCCGCATCGATGTAGAACGGCAGCACGGACACCCCGGCCGCCCGCCCCATGGCAGCGGGATCGACATAGAACCACTGGTTCTTCCGGGGATCGTTGTCGGGGACGAACCAGCCGGGCTTGCCGTCGCTGGGAATGCGCAGCAGCCCCGCCACCTCGACGGTGCCGGCGGGATTGCCGGCGGCGCGGCTCGCGGGATCGCGCCGGTCCCAGGGGATCCAGCCGCGATCCACCAGCAGCACCGAGCCGTCGGCGCGGCGGAGCGGCGTCACCAGCAGATAGCCTGCCTGCCCGCTCTCCTTCTCGGTGCCGTTCACCGGGAATTCGTGGTCGTAGAGGAAGACGCCGCTCGCGCGCACGCGGCGGAACTCGAGCTTGCGCGCGGCCTCGAGGCTCGTCGGCAGCTCGGCGGGGGGCGCCGCCAGCGCCGCCGCGCGGGCGGCGATCAGCCCTTCCTTCCAGTGCAGACGCTCCACCTGCCAGGTGCCGAGCGCGATCAGCGCCGCGAAAGCGAGAAGAGCGGTGACAGTGAGCTTGGCGATCCGGCGGCGCATCTGAGACCCGGGCTCAGCGCGGCTTCTCGGCTTCCAGCAGATGGTGCCGGTATTGCAGCGCGATGAGGCCGGCCTTGAGCGGCCGCAGCAGCAGCACGGCGCCGACGAGGACGGTGGGAATCCAGAGCACGAGATGGACCCAGAGCGGCGGCTCGAACTTCACCTCGACGATGATCGCCGCCAGCACGACGAGGGCGCCCAGGATCAGGATCACGAAGACCGCCGGGCCATCGCCTGCATCCTCGCCGCGGAGATCAAGGCCGCAGCGGCTGCAGCGCGGCACGACCGTGAGGATGCCCTGGAACACCTTGCCCTCGCCGCAGCGCGGGCAGCGGCAGGAGAGCGCCGCCGAGAGCGGGGAGACCGGAGGCCAGTCCCCGCTCATCGACGGCAGGCTTGGCGGAGGATCACTCCACCGCCGCCGCGCCGCCGCCCCACCAGTAGACGCAGACGAAGAGGAACAGCCACACGACGTCGACGAAGTGCCAGTACCAGGCCGCCGCCTCGAAGCCGAAGTGATGGTCCGGCTTGAAGTGGCCCTTGATGGCGCGGACCAGGTTCACCGCCAGGAAGGCAGTGCCCACCATGACGTGGAAGCCGTGGAAGCCCGTCGCCATGAAGAAGGTCGAGGGATAGATGCCGTCCTTGAACGAGAAGGCGGCATGCGCGTACTCGTAGGCCTGCAGCGAAGTGAAGCAGAGGCCGAGGAAGACGGTCACCGCCAGACCCTGGATCAGCCCCTTGCGGTCGTTCTCCAGGAGGCAGTGATGCGCCCAGGTGACCGTGGTGCCGGACATCAGCAGGATGAGCGTGTTGAGGAACGGCACCTCGAAGGGATCGAAGGGATGGATGCTCTTCGGCGGCCAGACGCCGCCGATCGCCGCGGTCGGGAACAGCGAGGCGTTGAAGAAGGCCCAGAAGAAGGCGGCGAAGAACATCACCTCGGAGGCGATGAAGAGCGCCATGCCGTAGCGGAGCCCGATCTGCACCACCGGCGTGTGATAGCCGCCGACGATCGCCTCGTTGATCACGTCGCGCCACCAGAACCCCATCATGGTGATGACGCAGGCGGCCGCCAACGCCACGATCCAGGGGCTGAACCCCCAATGCATGTAGGCGAGGCCCGAGAGCGCCAGCGCCCCGGCGCAGGCCGCGCCGATCAGCGGCATCGGGCTCGGATCGACGAGGTGGTAGGGGTGCTTATGGGCGGTGGGGCTCGTGCTCATGCGTTTTTCTCGCGAGAAGCGGTTGCGGGCTTATTGCTGGGTTTCCGATGCGACGGACTGGACGGCGGCGAACGCCGGCGGCGCGCGCCCGGCATTCTCCGCCGTCGGCCCGTCCTGGGTCTTCGACTTGAACATGGTGTAGGAGAGCGTGATGGTGTCGACATCGCGCGTGCCGGGGTCGGCGGCGATGTCGGGATCGACGAAGAAGGTGACGAAGAGATCGGCGCTCTCGCCGGGCTTCAGATACTGCTTGGTGAAGCAGAAGCACTGGATCTTGTCGAAGTAGAGCCCGGCCTTGTCCGGCGTCACGTTGTAGGTGGCGGTGCCGGTGATCGGCGTGCTGCCGTTGTTGACGGCGCGGTAGGAGATCGTCTTCTCCTCGCCGGGATGCACCCGCACGGAATTCACCAGCGGCCGGAACACCCAGGGCAGGTCGCCGGCGACCTGGGAATTGAAGCGGACGGTGACGACGCGATCGGCGACCTCCTTGTCCGGCGCCTTCTCGGCGCGCTGGGTGGTACCGTTGTAGCCGGTCGCCTGGCAGAACAGGCGATAGAGCGGAACCGCGGCGACGTCGAGCCCCACCATCACGCCGACGATGCCGAGGAGGCCCACGACGGTGAGGCGGATGCGACGGCGGCGATCGGCCATCAGAACCCCCCCATCTTCACCAGCGATATCACATAGATCAGGACGACGAAGCCGAGCAGCAGGGCGAAGATCGCCCAGTTCCGCGCCCGCTGCCGCTTCTGCCGCTCGTCCACCGCCAATATTCCCAGCATCTCAGGCGAACCCCGCTGCCGCCTGCGGCAAACGGTCGACGAGCAGCAGCGCGAACAGCAGGAAGAGATAGAGGATGGAGAAGCCGAACATCTGCTTGGCGCTGCGCTCGCCGGCGTCGAACCAGACCTTGACGGCAAAGCCGGTGAAGAGCGCGCTCAGCACCAGCGCCCCGACACCATAGGCGGCGCCGGCGATCCCCAGCAGATAAGGCGCCAGCGCGCAGGGCCAGAGCACGATCGTGTAGAGCAGCATCTGCTTCTTGGTCTCGCGCGCGCCCGCCACCACCGGCAGCATCGGCACCCCGGCCTTGGCATAGTCGCCGGTCTTGTAGAGCGCGAGCGCCCAGAAATGCGGCGGCGTCCAGAAGAAGATGAGGGTGAAGAGCGCGATCGCCGAGAGGCTCACGTCCCCCGTCACCGCCGCCCAGCCCACCACCGGCGGCAGGGCGCCGGCGGCGCCGCCGATCACGATGTTCTGCGGCGTGCGGCGCTTCAGCCAGACCGTGTAGACGAAGACATAGAAGGCGATGGTGAAGGCCAGAAGCGCAGCCGCCGCCAGATTGATCGCGAGCCCCATCAGGACGACCGCGGTGGCGGCGAGGAAGCAGCCGAACCCCAGCGCATCACCGGGCGCCATGCGGCCGGCCGGCAGCGGCCGGTCGGCGGTCCGCCGCATCAGCGCGTCGATGTCGCGGTCGTACCACATGTTGATGGCGCCGGAGGCACCGGCGCCGACCGCGATGCAGAGCACCGCCACCGCCGCCAGCACCGGATGGAGATGGCCCGGCGCCAGGTAGAGACCGACGAAGCCCGTGAACACCACCAGCGACATGACACGGGGCTTCAGCAGCGCCGCGTAATCGCCGACAGCCGCCCCTGCCTCGGCGAGAGCGCCGGTGCGGGAGAGCGGTGGAAGCGAGAGATCGGTCACGGGTGCGCTCGAACCTCAGCCTTGGGGCTCAGTGATGGCCGCTGGAGGTGATGACCGGCAGCTCGTCGTAGCTGTGGAACGGCGGCGGCGAGCTGACCGACCACTCCAGCGTCGTCGCCCCCTCGCCCCACGGGTTGTTGCCGACGCGCTTCCCGGCCAGCAGCGTCTGGAAGACGATGAAGACGAAGAGCAGCGTTGCGCCGTAGGAGATGTAGCTGCCGATCGAGGACACCAGGTTCCAGCCCGCATAGGCGTCCGGGTAGTCGCTGATGCGGCGCGGCATGCCGGCGAGCCCCAGGAAATGCATCGGGAAGAACGTCAGGTTGACGCCGATGAAGGTCAGCCAGAAATGGATCTTGCCGAGCGTCTCGTTGTAGGCGCGGCCGCTCATCTTGCCGATCCAGTAGTAGAAGCCGGCGAACAGCGAGAAGACGGCGCCAAGCGACAGCACGTAGTGGAAGTGCGCCACCACGTAATAGGTGTTGTGGAGCGCGAAATCGACGCTGGCGTTGGCGAGCACCACGCCGGTGACGCCACCGACGGTGAACAGGAAGATGAAGCCGATCGCCCACAGCATCGGCGTCTTGAACTCGATGGAGCCGCCCCACATGGTGGCGATCCAGGAGAAGATCTTGATGCCGGTCGGCACCGCGATCACCATCGTCGCCGCGGTGAAGTAGGCGCGGGTATCGACGGAGATGCCGGTGGTAAACATGTGGTGCGCCCAGACCACGAAGCCGATCACGCCGATCGCCACCATGGCATAGGCCATGCCGAGATAGCCGAACACCGGCTTCTTCGAGAAGGTGGAGACGATCTGACTGATCATGCCGAAGCCCGGCAGGATCATGATGTAGACCTCGGGGTGGCCGAAGAACCAGAACAGGTGCAGGAACAGCAGCGGATCGCCGCCGCCCGCCGGATCGAAGAAGGTGGTGCCGAAGTTGCGGTCGGTGAGCAGCATGGTGATGGCGCCGCCCAGCACCGGCAGCGCCAGCAGCAGCAGGAACGCGGTCACCAGGATCGACCACACGAAGAGCGGCATCTTGTGCATGGTCATGCCGGGCGCGCGCATGTTGAAGATCGTGGTGATGAAGTTGATGGCGCCGAGGATCGAGGAGGCGCCGGCCAGGTGCAGCGAGAAGATCACCATGTCGACCGACGGACCCGGGTGGTAGACCGCGTCCGAGAGGGGCACGTAAATGGTCCAGCCGACGCCCGCGCCCTGGCCGATGAGGGCCGAGCCGCAGAGCAGCAGGAAGGACGGCACCAGGAGCCAGAAGCTGATGTTGTTGAGACGCGGGAAGGCCATGTCGGGCGCGCCGATCATCAGCGGCACGAACCAGTTGCCGAAGCCGCCGATCATCGCCGGCATCACCATGAAGAAGATCATGATCAGGCCGTGCGAGGTCACGAACACGTTATAGGTATGCGTCTCGTGGAAGATCTGGACGCCGGGATACATCAGCTCGGCGCGGATCGCGATCGACATCGCCGCCCCGATGATGCCCGCGATGATCGCGAACACCAGGTACATCGTGCCGATGTCCTTGTGGTTCGTCGAATAGACGAAGCGCCGCCAGCCGGTCGGATGGTCGTGCGCGTGGTCGTCATGGGCGTGATCGTCGTGGGTGGTAGCATTCGTTGCCATGGTCTAATCCTGCCTTGCGGTCCCTTGTGGGACCTCAACCGGTCCCGTCGCCCTTATTCGCGTCTAATGCGTCGCCGACGCGTAGTTCGAATCCTTCGCCGACGAGAATTGCTTCTTGGCGTCGACGAGCCATTTCGCGAACTCCTCGTCGGTGACCACCTTCACCGCGATCGGCATATAGGCGTGATCCTTGCCGCAGAGCTCGGAGCACTGGCCGTAATAGATGCCGGTCTTCTCGGCCTTGAACCAGGTCTCGTTGAGACGGCCGGGGATGGCATCGATCTTGATGCCGAAGGCCGGCACCGCGAAGGAG
>DATJOK010000236.1:0-3208 GCA_035507155.1 Allostellaceae bacterium | reverse complement strand
ACGGTGGAGACGTAGAAGCCGAGGAGCTTCTCCATGACGCCGAGCAGCAGACCGCCCACCACCGCGCCGCCGAGCGAGCCGAAGCCTCCCAGGGTCATGGCGGCGAAGCCCCGCAGCAGGACCGAGACGGCGATGTCGGGGGTGAGCGGCACGATGAGAGCGAGGAGCGCACCGCCCACCGCGCCGAGCGCCGCCCCGGCGCCCCACATGCCGGCGTGGAAGGCGCGGACGTCGATCCCCACCAGCGCGGCGCCGCGCTGGGTCTGGAACACCGCCTGGATGATGCGGCCGACCGGCGTCACATTGAAGACCAGGAACAGGACCAGCAGCAGCACCAGCACGGCACCGGAGATCGCGAGATCGTCCGAGCTCACCACCACGGTGCCGATGAAGAAACTCGCCTGCGGATAGGGCCGGGCGAGCTTCAGCACGTCGTTGCCCCACTCGATGCGGGCGATGCCGCGCAGCACATAGCCGAAGGCTAGCGCCATCATGGCGAGCGACAGGTGTGGACCGCCGATGATCCGGTCCATCAGCCAGCGCTGCATCCCCCAGCCGAGCGCGAAGAGCAGCGCCGCCGCCAGCAGCAGCGCGCCGCTGAACGGCAGGCCGATGACGGCGGTCAGCACGAAGAGCGCATAGGCGCCCGCCGTCACCATGTCGCCGTGGCCGAAATTGACCACCGTGGTCGCGCGGTAGCCCACCGTCATCGAGAGCGCCACCAGCGCATAGAGCATGCCGGTGGCAAGCCCGCTCACCACGAGCTGCGGCAGCAGCATCAGCAGCATCGGGTGTTCCTGAGCCTAGATGCCGAGGTCAGAATCGGCGCTGCAAAGGCATCGCGCGTCCTTCGAGACGCGCGCTCCTCACCCTGAGGAGCCGCCGACAGGCGGCGTCTCGAGGGGCGCGCGCTCCTCAGGAAGAGGCAAATCGGTGATGGCATTAAGAAAGATCCTCATCCTGAGGAGGTCGCGTCAGCGACCGTCTCGAAGGACGCACGCCCGCCGATCCAAGCCCCTTCTACTCCGCCTTCACGCCCCAGGATTTGTAGACGGTCTCCTTGCCGTCGGGGCCGATGCCGACCGCGTACATCTTGTGGACGCCGTCGTGGTTGGTGGCGCTGAGGTTCTCCTTGTCGGCGTAGACGCCGGTGTCGAAGTCCTTGATCGAGTCCATCGCCGCGATCCACTTCTCGCGGGTGAGGTCGCGGCCGGCGCGGCGGAACGCCTCCACCGAGACGATCGCCGCCGGCACGCCGAAGTAATAGAAGTTGGTGGGATCGCCGGCCTTGGGCAGCTCGTCCTTGGTCAGGTACTTCTCGAAGATGTCCTTGTACTTCTTCAGTGGCCCCTCGCCGAGCGGCGCGTTCATCTGGTAGGGCTGGAAGAAGATCTGCTTCACCGCCTCGGGATCGCCGACCTGGGCCACGGTCTGGTCGAAATCGGCGCCGAGCGCGCCCAGCACCGGCACTTCGACGCCGAACTTCTTCATGTCGCGCAGCAGCACCACCAGCTCCGGCTGGTAGAGGCAGCCCATCACCGCCTGGGCGCCCGACGCCTTGATCTGCAGCACCTGGGCGGTGGCATCGGTCGAGCCGCGCTCCATCGCGGTCTCCACCGCGATCTCGCCGCCGTGCTTCTTGATGTAGTCGGTGGCCGGGTCGCAATAGCCGTGCGCCCAGTCGTTGCTGTGCTCAACCAGCGCGATCTTCTTCACGCCGGGCTTGGTCATGGCGAAGGCGGCCATCGCCTCGCCGGAATCGATGCCGGTGTAGCCGACATGGAACATGCTCGGCGTCACCGGATTGGTGAGCTTGGGATTGGCGGCGATGCCGACCCAGGGAATGCCCTCCTTGTCCACCATCGGCTTGATCGCCATGGCGACGCCGCTGCAGGGATGACCGATGATCATGAAGACCTTGTCCTCGTAGATCAGCTTCTTCGCCGCCGCGATGCCCTTCGCCTCGTTGCAGGCGTCGTCGGCGAAGACGGTCTCGAACTTGCGGCCGTTCACGCCGCCCTGGGCGTTGATGTAGCGCAGATAGGCCTCGGGGCCGTAGTTCAGCGGATTGAACACCGTCGCTTCGCCGGAGAACGGCCCGAGATTGCCGATCTTGATGGTGGTGTCGGTGATGCCCTGGGTGTTGTCCGCGCTCGCGGGCGCGGCGGCGAGTGCCGCGATCGCCGCCGTCGCGGCCGCGAAGATGGTGCTGGTGACGCGCATGGTTTTGGAACTCCCCTCGAAGCCTGCCCCGAATTCCTCCGATCGCCCGACTGGCGGGTCGAACCGCGCGATTGGAACACGCCGCGCGTGTCTCGACCTCGCCGCCCCGCCGTTTGCCGGCGACGTGCGTGCGAGCGATTGTGCTCATGATCATCGGAAAGTCACGACGTTGCAAGCATGCGCGCGCTGCCCCTAACATCGCGGAGGGAAAATTCCGAGGTGAAAGCGGGCAATGGCGGATCGTTTCGAGATCGGCGTCGACATCGGCGGCACCTTCACCGACGTGGTCTGCCGCGCTGGTGACGGCAGCGTGCGGCTGACGAAAATCCCGACCACGCGCAGCAATCCCAGCGCCGGCGTGCGCGATGCGGTCATGCTGATGGCGCGCGACTGGGCGGTGCCGCCCTCGGCGATCGCCCGCTTCGTGCATGGCACCACCGTCGCCACCAATGCGGTGCTGGAGGCGAAGGGCGCCCGGATCGGCGTCATCATGACCCAGGGCTTCAAGGACGTCTTGGAGATCGGCCGCCAGATGCGCCACGCCATGTACGACCTGGTATTGGCGCCCGAGGCGCCGGTGTTCCTGGCGCCGGGCGCGCGGCGCAAGGAGGTGCTGGAGCGCGTCACCGCCGACGGTTCGGTGCTGGTGCCGCTCGACGAGGCGAGCGTCGAGCGGGCGGTCAAGGAGCTTGTTGCCGAGGGCGTCGGCGCCATCGCGGTAAGCCTGCTCTTCTCGTTCCTCAATCCCGCCCACGAGAAGCGCGTGCGCGAGATCATCCGGCGCCTCGCGCCCGAGGTGATGGTGTCGCTCTCCTCGGAAGTGGATCCCGCTTTCCGCGAGTATGAGCGTACCTGCGTCACCGCCTTCGACGCCTACATCAAGCCGGTGGTGGACCGCTACCTCGCCAGCATGGAGGGCGACCTCGCCGGTGCCGGCGCGACGGCGCCGCTGCAGATCATGCAGTCCCGCGGCGGCATCGCCTCC
>DATJOK010000235.1:0-36246 GCA_035507155.1 Allostellaceae bacterium | reverse complement strand
ACCAACGTTCTTTACGACGGCTATTTGCAGGAGATCGCCCCCAACCTGTCGCTGTCCTTCCAGAAGCGGATCGCGAGCGACGCCATCCAGGGGGTGACCATCCTTGACGGGCGCAAGGCCGGCTCCTTTACCTACATTTTCGCCGACCGCGGCCGCTTCGTGACGCGGGATGCCAAGCCCGAGCCCGAGCGGATGATCGTGCTCGAGCACGGTTCCTATATCGTGCGACACAACCCTCAGGAGAAGGTGACGCCGATCAACTTCGACGATCTGGTAGTGCCATTGCAGGCCTCGGGCGCCGGCCCGAAGGCGCGACAGTGGCGCGGCTTCTTTGAGGAGCGAATCGATACCCTGCTCAACCCACCGCCGGAGGTCCGGATGAATCCGGTGGACTACGGCAACTGGATCGCCGAGGCACATAAGCGCATCCTGATGCCGGTGCTCTGCCTGAGCTATGTCCTTTTCGCCCTCGGCATTCTGCTGCGCTCGCACTACCACCGCACTGGCGGCGCGCTCCATGTGCTCGGCATCGCGGCCGGCATTGCCTTCTGGCACGGCCTCTTCGTCGTCACCCATTCCCTGGTGACCCGCACGCCATCGCTCGCGGTCATCTACTATCTCGTAGCGGCGACACCTGCGGTGATCGGCATTGCGCTGCTGGCTACGGCCGGACCGCGGCGCCGCAGGGGGCGGCCCCCCGTGCAGCCATTGCTGGGCGCGGAAGCAGAAGCCGGCGCGCCCTGAAGCGGTCCTAGGCCTCGATGCCAGCGGCCCCTGTGCGGATCATCCGGCTGTCGATGGTGATCCGCGGATCGGTGACGAATTTCCAGAGCGCGAGCAGCCGCGAGCGGTGCCGGAAGCGTCCCTGGTAGTGCTCGGGCGCGAGCCGCGTCAGCTCGCTCAGGCGCGGCCCCGGCACGTTCGGGAAATCATGGTGCTCCAGGTGATAGCCGTGATTGATCGAGATCGCGTTCACCGGCCCGTAGTAGGACGCGGTCTCGTAGCTTCCCTCGAAGATGATGTGCTCCTGCAGGATATGGGCGCCGGTCGGATGCGGCCCGACGGCAAAATAGGTCGAGAGCGCCAGGTAGAGGAGCGCGATCCAGCCGCAGCCATAGACCACCGCCGCGTCGGCGGCGAGCACCACCGCGATGTTGGCAGCGAGCCAGCCGTCGAAGGGAATGCGCCGGGTCACTTGCAGCGGATGCATCAGCGAGTAGGTGAAGGGCTGCGCCAGCACCCAGAGGATTTTCGCCCACCAGCTCCGGCCGACGAGCCGCACCTCCCAGTCTAACGGTACGTCGGCATCAAGGCCGCGATAGCCCAGGAACTTGTGATGCAGCAGGTGGTAGTAGCGGAAGCCGATGGCGCTCGGCACCAGGCCCGGCAGGTTCGCCATGATCGCCACCGCCTTGTTCATCGGCGTGCCGCGCACGATCAGATTGTGCGAGCCCTCGTGGATGACGACGTTGAGGTAATGCTGGGCGAAGGCGCCGACGCCGATGGCGGCAATGACCGCCACCCACCAGGGCTGCTGCGCCACCGCGGCGGCGATGGTGAACTGCCCCGCCACCACGGCGGCGGCCAGAACGGCGGTGCGCGGGCAGGGTCCGAAGAGCTCCTTCACGGCGGGATGCTCGCGCAGGATCGCCGCCCGCCGCTCGCGATGGAAGCGGCCGTCATCCATGGCGCCGGCTCCCCCGCAGGGTGCCGAAAACCCAGTCCCAGAGCGGCGTCGAAACGCCGAAGTTGCGATCGGCCTCGGCGTAGTGGTGTGCGAGGTGATGGCGCCTCACGTAGCCGCCGATGCGCCCGCGCAGCCGCCACTGATGGCAGGCAAAGTGGGTGACGTCGTAGGCGAGGTAGCAAAGCGCGAAGACGCCGAAGAACAGGAAGGCGAATGCCCATCCAGCCAGCAGCACGCCCGTTCCCAGCAGCCCCAGGAAGACCGGCAGCGACATCACCAGCGGCATGATGTCGCGCCCGGGATCGGCGGGATCGCTGTGATGGCAGCCATGGGCGAGGAAAGCGAGCCGCTCGGTCCGCGGAACGAAGCGGTCGATGTGAAAGAGGAAGCGGTGCATCAGATATTCGAAGAGCGTCCAGGACGCGGCGGCGGCGAGCGCGATCAGCGCTCCCTCGCCCCAGCCGAAGCGGCCCCAACGGATCCCCAGCAGCAGCAGCGCCGCGGCAACGACGACCCAGAACGTCACCAGCGTCGCCAGGTTGATGCGGGTGAACCACTCCAGGAAATCGCTCTCGAAGAGGCGCACGGGTCCGGCGGAAAGCGCGCCCTGCGCGCCCGCACCGCTCGCCGCGGCCCTTCCCGGCATCCGAGAACGCATCAGACTCCGCCTATCCGAATCGTGGTTCTACCGGGTGCCACCCGGTTTCCGGGATACTTGAGCAGGCCTACCGGACTGTCAATGTTTCCAGCCGGAGGGCGCGAGCGGCGGGACGCCGCAGGAAAGGGTTAACCCACCAGGGCCTCGGCAACCCGCTGCTTGCCGCGCCGGTGGAAGCCCGACCGGAGCCGCCCCAGCGGCCAGAGGCGGGGATCCAGCACTTCCAGTCCGCGCTTCACCGCTCCCGCCCAGTGAACGGCCGCCACCTCGCGCCCGTTCCTGAGGTCGAGGAGCCGGCCGCCTTCGAAGACGATGTGCGGATTGCGGAACGAGGCGAGCCCGGCGAGGGTCGGGTCGCATTCCTCGATGTGGCGGCAGCGCTTGCCGGAGCAATCGAGAGCGAAGTTGAGCACCGGCTGATCATAGAGCCCATCCTCGCGGCGAAGCTCCAGGTAGAGCGCCCGGTTCGACTCGACCGTGTCGATGATCCCCTCGATCGAGAGCGCGCAGCGCGAGGTGATGAAGGCGCCGGCGGAGATCAGCTGCATCTGCGGGAAGCGCCGGCGCGCCTCGGCCAGGCGGTCGCGCCGATAGACGAAATCCGGGCTGGTGGAGAGATAAATCAGGTCGAGGCTGCCCGGCCGTACGTGGCCGAAGAGACGCGCCGGATCGACCAGCAGGACCATGTCGATATCGAAATAGGCGACCTCGTCACAGTCGATCTGCAGCGCCGCGTATTTCCTGAGGTTGGCGCGGTTCGGCGGCCGGTTGGGAAACAGCCGGTCGGCGAAAGCGTCGAGAGCGCCGAAATCGGCGTCGACCATTTCAAAATCGAAGGCGCCGCGCAGCGACCGGATCCTGGCGGTCTCGGCATCGTAGGGGATGCAGTAGAGCGGCTGCCTCGCGTTGCGTTCGCGGATGCTCTCCAGGAAGGTGACCGCCCAGGCGTAATAGCGGTCGTTCGCCAGAAAGACGAGAGCGTGACGGCTCATCCGGGACCCGCGCTCAGGGTGCCCCTCGCGGCTGCCGCTGCCCCTCCGGCTCGCCGCCGGTCTTGGGCGTGCGGACGAAGGCGGTGGCCCGGCCGCTTACCACCTCGACCACGCCGCGGATGCTCGCCATGGCGCCATAGAGGAAGATCGCGATCACCATCGGAATTCGCCGCGCCTCCGTCCACATGTCGGCGCCGCGCACCAGCCGCTGGCCCAGCAGCATCATGGCGATGGCGACGCCGACCCCCTGCACCACCGCGAGCGCCAGCAGGAAGAGCGCCAGCGGCGTCGGGCCGATGCCGACGGTGAAATCGATGGTCCCGCTCACCGCCGCGATCGCCACCAGCGCCCCGAAAGCGCAGCCGCCAAGATGGATGGTGGAGGCCAGTTTCTGCCCGAAGGTGAGGCGCGAGCGCCAGACCGACGGCAACAGCTTGCGGGCCACCTCGGCGAAGCCCTTGTTCCAGCGGTGCTGCTGCGTCGCCCAGGTGGCACGGTTCTCCGGCAGCTCGCCGGGCACCGAGACCGTCACCAGGAAGCGGGCGCGCCAGCCCAGGAGCTGGATCCGGTAGCTGAGGTCGAGATCTTCTGCCAGCGTATCTCCTCGCCATCCCCCCGCCTCGTCGATCGCCCGGCGGCGGAAGATGCCGCAGGTGCCGTTGAAGGGCAGCACCCGCTGCGTCCAACTACGAGTTGCTTGCTCCACTCCGAAATGCGCGTCAAGGATGCGTTGCTGGGCATAGGTCATGGCGTTGGCGCCGCCGTTCAGATAGTCGCAGCGCGCCTGCACCAGGGCGAGGCCGGGATCCGCCAGCAGCGGCCGGATGGCGCGGCGAAGGAAATCCCTGGGCGGCACGTAGTCCGCATCGAAGATCGCGACAAACTCCGCCGCCGACCGCTGCAGCCCCTCGCCCAGCGCGCCGGCCTTGAAGCCGCCGCGGTTGGTCCGGTGCAGCAGCAGGGCGTCGATCCCGGCCGCGCGCAACGCCTCCAGGGCCTCCGCCGCCGCGGCGGTGCTGCTGTCGGTGCTGTCGTCGCAGACCTGGACGTGGAGGCGGTCCCTGGGCCAGTCCAGCTCGCCCACGGCGGCGACGGCGCGGCGGATCAGGCCACCCTCGTTGAAGGTGGGGATCTGGACCAGGACATGCGGCAGGGCCTCGTCCGAGGGCAGCGGCGCCGCCAGGAGGCGTGCCTCCTCCGCCATGGCGGCATCCCGGAGCCTGAGATGCTGCACCACCAGCCAGGTGATGGAGCCGCCGAGCGCCGTATGGCCTGCCAGCGCCAGGAGCAGCGCCCAGTGATCGATCTCGGCCAGGAAATGCAGCATGGAGCCCGCCACCTCAGCGCATCATCGGCCGGTCGGACGGGCCGGTAGGGCGACCCTAACATCGATGCGGCTGCCGCGCCAAACCAGCGTGCGAGCGGTCACCGCCCGGACCCAGAGCGCCGCCAGCATCGCCTCCCGCAGCAGCCAGGCGAGCGGAGAGCGCCAGGTAAGCCGCCAGCCCTGGCGCAGGTGGTAGAGCCCTTCGCCGGCGAGCCAGGCGAGCGCGAAGCCTAGCGCCCCCAGCCAGGTCCAGCCGCCGAGCAGGGGGGCCCAGAACGCGGCGCCAGTGAGGGTAGCCGCGGTGATCCCGAAGGCCGGCACGGCCAGGAAGGCCGGCAGGTTGTGGTAGCGCAGGCAGAGCTGCCAGCGCAGGTGGCGCTCCCAGAGGTCCCTGAGGCGCCGCCGCCCCACCGGGTGATGGGCCGGTTCCGCCACCACCACGATCCGGAGCCCCAGCCCCTTGATCTTCGCCCCCAGCACCGAGTCGTCGCAGAAACTGTCCCCGAGCGCCGCCATCCCGCCGAAGCGCGCGAGATCGCCGCGGCGCATCAGCATGGCGGCGCCAAGGCCCGCTTCGGCGCCGAACGCCGCCGCCGCGTAGAACCAGCGGGCGGCGTGGCCGTTCCAGAATGCCGCCTCCAGCTCGCCGACGAAATTCTGCGGCCGGAGCGCCACCGGCACCGCCGAGACCATGCCGACCCCTGGCGTCAGCAGCGGCACCAGCCGCGCCAGCGTATCCGGCATCAGGGCGATGTTGGCAGCGCTGATCAGCACCAGGGGATGGCGCGCCGCGCGCTCGCCATTGACGAGGTTGTTGACCTTGGGATTGGCGGAGACCTTGACGTCGCCGACGATGAGCTGCGCCGCGACTCGTGGATGACTGGCAATCGCCCGCTCCACCAGCGGGATCGCCGGATCCTCGGGGTCGGCGACGGTGAAGATCAGCTCGAAGACGGGATAGACCTGGCCGAAGAAGGCCTCGAGATTGCCGGCGAATTCGGCGTCGATTCCCTTCACTGGCACCAGCACCGAGACCGCCGGGAGGCCCGCCGGGCCCGAGAGCGGCGGCCGGCGGAGCGGCACCAGCAGGGTCCCGACGTAGATCGTCGTGGCGGCGAGCCACCAGGCGCCAAGGCCCCAATGGACGATCGTATTCACCACCCCACCCCTCCGCGCCCCGCGGCTGTTGCGGCGGTGTTATAGCCGGAGCGCGGCGGCGAAGCCGCACCGCAATTGCCGCAGCCGCCAGCACGCTTGGCCCCGGGCGGCACATCCGCTATCCCCATGGGCATGAAAGATCCCCGCTCGATCCTGATCACCGGCGCCAGCGCCGGGATCGGCGCGGCGCTTGCTCGCGCCTATGCAGGACCGGGCGTGACGCTCATTCTCGGCGGCCGCAATCCAGAGCGACTGGCCGCGGTCGCCGCGGCCTGCCGGGCGGCCGGAGCGGAGGTCACCAGCGCCGCCATCGACGTGACGGATGCTGCCGCCCTCGCTGCCTGGATCGCCGAAGCCGATCAGCGGCGGCCAATCGACCTCGTGATCGCCAATGCAGGCATGACCGGCGGCGACGCCGGCGACGGCAACGGCGAGTCGCTCGCCGATGTGCAGCGGATCATGGGGGTCAACTTCGGCGGCGTCTGCAACACGCTCCATCCGCTGATCCCGGCTCTCCGCCAGCGACAACGCGGCCAGCTCGTGCTGATGAGCTCGCTGGCAGCGCTCAGAGGCCTGCCCTATTCCCCCGCCTACTGCGCCAGCAAGGCGGCTCTCAAAGCCTATGGCGAAGCGCTCGGGGCCTGGCTCAGGGCGGACGGCATCGAGGTCTCCATCGTGCTGCCGGGCTTCGTCGACACCCACCTCTCGCGCCACGTCAGCGGGCCCAAGCCGCTGCAGATCACCGCGGAGCGCGCTGCCCTGCTCATCCGCCGACGGCTGGAGCGCGGCCCGGCGGTGATCGCCTTCCCCTTCCTGCTCTACGCCGGCATTCGCGTCCTTGCGCTGCTGCCGGCCGCGCTTGCCGATTTCATCCTCTGCTTCGTCACCGTGAGTATCCGCCGCTACGAATGAGCAACCACATCCGTGTCGCCGAGCTGCAAAGTCGGCGCGACCTCAAGCACTTCCTGGACCTCCCGGAGCGGATCTACGCTCGTGACCCGAACTGGGTGGCACCGCTGCGGCGAGAGATTCGCAAGCTCCTCGACCGACAAGGCAACCCCTTCTTCGATCATGGCGAGGCCTGCTTCTGGCTTGCCTGGCGTGACGGCGTGCCGGTCGGCCGCATCAGCGCCCAGATCAATCACCTGCATCTCGAGCGCTATCACGACGCAACCGGCCACTTCGGCTTCCTGGAGGCGATCGACGATCCCTCAGTGTTCGCGGCACTGCTGCGTGCCGCCGAGGATTGGCTGCGCGCCAGAGGCATGCAGCGCGTCATCGGCCCCGCCAGCCTCTCGATCAACGACGAGGTCGGCGTGCTGGTCGCAGGATTCGACACTCCCCCGATGATCGGAATGGCGCATTCGCCGCCGTATTACGCGCCGCGGCTGGAGGAAGCCGGCTACAAGAAGGCGAAGGACCTGCATGCCTACGTGCTCAATCCCAGCACGGTCACCGGCACCGAGCGGCTTGAGCGCACGATGGAGCGGATCCGTAAGCGCGGCCGCATTACCACGCGGCACATCGACATGAAGCGCTTCCGCGAGGAGATGCAGGTCGGCATCGACATCTTCAACGACGGCTGGAGCGACAACTGGGGCTTCGTGCCGGTGACCCAGAAAGAAGTCACCCATCTCGCCGATTCGATCTCACAGATCATCCGGCCGGAGGGCGTCGTCTTCGCCATGGCCGATGGCGTGCCGCAGGGCATTCTGGTGGGCTTGCCGAACCTCAACGAGGCGATCGCCGATCTCAACGGCCGGCTCCTGCCTTTCGGCTGGCTGAAGCTGCTCTGGCGGCTCCGGCCGGGCCGGATCAAGTCGGGCCGGGTGGCGATCTTCGGCGTCAGGAACACGCTCCGCAACACCACGCTCAGCGGCGCGCTCGCCGCGGTGATGCTGGCGGAGGCCCTGCAGATCGGCCGCAGCATGGGGATCGAGCGCGGCGAGCTCTCCTGGATCCTGGAGGACAACGCCTGGGCGCTCACCGTGGTGCCTTGCGCCGGCGCCAGCCTGGGCAAGGTCTATCGGATGTACGAGAAGCCGATCGCCTGAGGCAGCGATCTCAGAGCGGCGCGGCAGGTCGTGGACGGCCTGACGGGTCCCGCTCGACCAGGTCCCAGCGGGTGGCGAAGAGCGTGTCGCAAATGCCGGGACTGCCGAAGCCGTCACTGAAGCTCACGTCGCCGACCCGGTGATGTTCGCCATGGGCGTGGCTGCTGACCAGCACCGGCGGGATCGACGCCAGGAGCCGGCGCAGCCAGGGACGCGAGGTCGTGGGCTTGCGAAGGGCGAGCGAGAAGTCATAGCCCGAATGCTCGTAGAGGCCACCGACCGCTGCCATCGCCGGCATCAGCAGATGGAAGGTCATGTCGGAGCCGGCGCCGCCGATCAGCGCCAGCGGCAGGAGGTAGGGCAGCACGATCTCCAGGAAGAAATCCGCGGCGCTCATGTAACAGGCGCTGATGCTGCGGGCGGCGTCCGTGGAGTGATGCAGGCGATGGCGCAGCCACAGGAAGCGGCGATTGTGCAGGAGACCGCGATGAACGGCGTATTGCACAACGTCATGCCCGATCGCCATCAGCAGCAGGTCGATGAGGAAGCGCGGCGCTCCGAGATGCGGCGTGCCCACATAAGCAAGCCCGAACTTCTCGCAGGCGAGCATGCAGGGAAGCAGGACGACACATTGATTGAAGAGCACCCGGGGGAGCAGCCGGCGGTAGCTGCGCCGCTCGGGCGGCCGCACGCGGAAGCGCTGAAGCTTCTGCCGCCGGTCGGCCCATTCAAAGCCGAGCCCGACGCCGTGGAAAACGACCATGTGGACGGCCCAGGCCAGCGCCGAGAGCGGCAGCCACCAGGGCAGAGCGGAGGCGGCGATCATCGCGCCCGACTCAGGCGTCGCGAACGGCGCGCCACTCCTCGGCGATGACCGCGATCGCGTTGTTGAGCTGCGCCTCGCTGTGGGTGCAGGTGAGGAAGAAGCGCAGTCGGACCGACCGCTCGTCGACGGCCGGATAGAGGATCGGCTGCACGTGGATGCCGCGGCGGAACAGCGCCTCGGTGAGCTTGATGCAACGCGGCGTGTCGCCGACGATGAGCGGCACCACGGAATAGCCCTGGCTCAAGCCCGTCGGCAGGCCGCGCTTGCGGGCGAGGTCGAGGAAGTAGCGGCCGCGCTGCTGCAACTGCTCCACCCGCTCGGGCTCCGAGGCCATCACGTCGATCGCCGCGAGCGCGGCGGCAGCGTTGGAGGGCGACTGGCCGACGCTGAAGACGAAGCCGGGCGCCGTATAGCGCAGGATGCTGGTGAGCGCGAAGGAGCCGGCGACATAACCGCCGCAGCTGGCGAGCGCCTTGCTCAGCGTCCCCATCCAGATGTCCACGTCCTCGCCGCGCAGGCCGAAATGCTCGCGGATGCCGTGGCCGTGCTTGCCCATGACGCCGATCGAATGGGCCTCGTCCACCATCAGGAACACTTTGTGGCGGTTGCGGATCTCGACGAAGGCCGGCAGGTCGGGGAAATCCCCGTCCATGCTGTAGATGCCCTCGACGACAATCAGCACCCGCTCGTAATCACGGCGATGCTGGCGGAGGAAGTCGTCCACCTGCTCCCAGTCGTTGTGCCGGAACGGCATGCGCCGGGCGCCGGACAGGATCGAGCCCATGATGACGCTGTTGTGGATCAGCGCGTCATGCAGGATCAGGTCCTTCGGACCGAAGAGCTGGGCGATCGCGGTGACGTTGGTGCCGTAGCCGCTGACGAAGACCAGCGCATCCTCGACGCCGTGGATGTCCGCGAGCTTCCGCTCGAGCTCGCGATGGAACGGCCGCTCGCCGCCCACCATGCGGCTCGCGGAGACCGAGGTGCCGTAGCGCTGCACCGCCTCGCTCGCCGCCGCCTGAACCTTGGGATGGCCGGAGAGGCCGAGGTAGTTGTAATTCGAGAAATTGATGAGCTCGCGGCCGTCGATCACCGTGGTGTCGCGGGCGATACCCTCGTGGGACCGGAAATAGGGATCCTGATAGCCGGTGGTCTCGCCCGACTTCAGCACCCCTAGCCAGAGCGGATGGTGATCGAGCCGGTAATGCGCCTTCGGCACCGCACCGGCGCCCTTGCCGGCACCCTCGGTGCTGTCGCGCATGATTTGACGCGCAAGTTCGCTCCGCTGCTCCGGGGTCAGGAGCGCGACCATATCTCTCATATTCGTCATGACACGCGCACCGCCGTCGCACCCCCCCGATCCTGCGCGAGCACCTGGCTTCCGACGCCATCCAGCACGTCCGATGGTGGCGTGTCAATCACTACAGCGTTACCGGGGGCCGCAGAATCGCCTCCCGGTACCCCCGACTCGATGCCTAGCTTGCTCGCGACGTGTCTGACCAGTTGCCCGATGGAGGTGATCTCCATCAGCTCGACCGGCGATACCGAGATACCGAATTGCTGCTCGAATCCGAGTTGCAGCTCCACCACCATCAACGAGTCGATGCCGAGATCCAGCAGCGCCTGGTTCGGGTGCAGCTTGCTGGGGGGTACTCGAAGTACGGTTGCGATCTGCTTAACCACAAGCTGCTGCACATAGGGGAAGCGCTGACCTGCCGGCATCGAGGCCAGCAGCGCGCGCAGCTCGTCGGCGCTCCGGCTGGCCTCGCCGGCCGCCGCGCTGACATCCGGCCTGACCGCGGAGAATTTCGGCGCCTTGGCGAGCTGCGGGAGGCTCATCAGCTTCGACCAGTCGAGATCAGCGACTGCCAGATGGCCGACCCCGGCGACGATCGCCTGCCCCATCCGCTCGAGCCCCTCCGCCGGCGCCAGCAGCTTCACCCCGAGTCGCTCGGTCATGGTCTTGGCGACATCGGCATGCCGGGCCAGATGGCCGACCCCGCCGATGGCGCCCCAGAGCATCGCGAGACCGGGCAGCCCTGCTGCCCGGCGCTGCTCGATGAGTGCCTCCAGATAGAGGTTCGCCGCCACGTAGTTTGCCTGGCCGAGATTGCCCAGCAGGGTCGCCGCGGAGGAATAGACCACGAAGAAGTCGAGCGGCAGGTCGCGGCTCAGCCGATCGAGATGCCAGGCGCCCAGGACCTTCGGGCGCATCACCGCGAGGAAGCGCTCCGCGGTCAGATTGGCGAGCGCCGCATCGTCGATGACGGCGGCGCAATGCACGATACCGCGCAGCGGCGGCATCTCCTGCTTCACCATCTCGACCAGGTCGGCGAGCGCAGCGCCGTCGGCGACGTCGAGCGCCGCTTCCCGCACGACCACTCCCCGCTCGCGCAGGCGCTCGATGGCGGCGGCGGCTTCCGGCTTGGTCTCGGCGCTCCGGCCCACCAGGACCAGATGGCGCGCACCCTTGGCGGCAAGCCATTCCGCCGTCGCGAGGCCGAAGCCGCCACGGCCTCCGGTGACGAGATACGTCGCCTCAGGCACGACGGCAAAGTCACCGGCGGGCGTCTCGGGCACCAGCGCCGGCGCGCCATCGAAGGTAAGCACGACCTTGCCGATATGGCGCGAGTGCTGCAGATGGCGGAACGCCTCCGCCGCACGCGCCACCGGGAAGGCGCGCTGCGGCAGCGGGCGGAACACGCCCTCGGCGATGAAGCCGGCGAGCTCGCGCAGCAGCGTTGCCGCCAGCACCGGCCGATCGACCAGCAGACGGTCGACGTCGACACCGCAGAACTGGATGTTGTTGCGGAAGGGCTGCAGGCCGAGCTTGGTATTGGCCCAGAAGTCGCGCTTGCCGAGTTCGATGAAGCGGCCGTAAGGGCGGAGCAGGCCCACACCCTTGTGCAGCGCCTCGCCGGCGAGCGAGTTGAGAACGACATCGACGCCCTCGCCATTGGTGAGGCGCCGCACCTCGTCGGCAAAGCCGAGCGAGCGCGAGTCGACGATGTGCCGCACGCCAAGACGGCGCAGGAAGTCGCGCTTGGCCGGCGTGCCCGCCGAGGCGAAGATCTCCGCCCCCGCCCACTGTGCGTATTGGATTGCGGCGAGGCCGACGCCGCCGGCGGCGCCGTGGATCAGCACTCGTTCGCCGCGCTGCAGCCGCGCCATGTGATGGAGCGAATAGTAGGCTGTCAGCATCGCCACCGGCAGCGTCGCCGCCGCCTCGAAGCTGACCGCCGCCGGCTTCGGGAAGAGACCGTCGGCCGGCAGCAGCAGATGCGACCGCAGCGCGCCCGGAGCGAAGCCGAACACCGCGTCGCCGGGCTTCCAGGCGCTGACGCCGCTGCCGACCTCGAGCACCTCGCCAGCGAATTCCATGCCGAGGGTCGCACCGGCATAGCCGCCCTCGAAGGCCTCTTCCGGCAGCAGGCCGATCCGCTGCAGCACGTCGCGGAAGTTGAGTCCGCCGGCGCGTACCCGCACCGTCACCTCGCCGGCCCCCGCGCGCGGCACCGCCATCGGTTTCAGCACCAAGCCGTCCTGATGGCTGTTCTGCGCGAGCTCCAGCCGGTAGCCCGATGGCGTCCACCCGGCTGGCAGCGCAGCCGGCGGCGGCCCGCGCCGGAGCCGGCGCACGTGCCGCGCGGTACCGCGCAGGATGACCTCGTCCTCCTCGCTCGGATGGAGGATCTCGCCGACCAGCACGGCGGTGACGACGTCCGGCCCGTCGGCGGGATCGATGTCGACGAGGCGGATGCTCATGTCCGGGCGCTCATTCCGCAGCACCCGCGCGACCCCCCAGAGCGACGCCTGCGCCGGATCGCGCAGCCCAGGCCTGACCGGCGAGGAGACCGCGCCCGAGGTCGCGACCCAGATGCGACTGCCGCCGCTGATCCCCGTCTCCACCAGCGCCTGGCAGAGCCGCAGCAGGCCGAGGCTGCCGCGCTCCTGCGCCAGCAGCGGATCGGCGCCGGGATTGTCGCGCAGCCCCCGCAGATAGATGATCTCGAGCGGCCCCTCGGTCGCCTCCTTGAGCGCCCTGGCGAGATGGCCATGGCCGTCCGCCGCGTCGAGCGGCGCGCGGAACGTGCCGTTGATCCGCTCGAAGGCGGGCGCCTCCGAGACCGTGAGCAGGCGATGGCCAAGCGCTACTAGGCGACGACCGATCAGCGCCACGGGACCGCCGCGGTCGGGATCGGCACCGCCGGTGATCAGGATGAAGGTGCGCGGCTCGGTGGCCGGCTCAGCCTGTGCGTGGCCGTTTCCGGCAGGCGCCCGGGCGAGGACGACCGCGACGGCCGTCGAGTCGCGCGGCAGAACAGCCGTCTCGGTGAAGGCCGCCGCCTTGAGCGCCGCCTCCCATTGCGCCGGCGGCATCAGGGGCGTCTCGGCGCGAAGGTCGAGATCGGCAAAGGACCACCAGCGCCGGCGGATGCCGAAGACGAATTCGAGGAAGTCGCTGGGCCTGGGCTCGACCAGCAGCAGCAGCCCGCCCGGTCGCAGCAGCTCGCGCAGTCGGGCAAGCGAGCGGCTGAGGTCGGTGCACTCGTGCAGGGCATTCGCCGCCACGATGACGTCGAACTCGGCCAGCGCGACGCCCTGTCCTGCGAGGTCCTGGTCGAGGTCGAGCCTCGCGTAGCGCATGAACGGGTAGTCGGTGAAGCGGCCCTCGGCGCGGGCGAGCGCCGACTCCCTGGGATCGGTGAAGACGTACTCGACCCGCTCGGCAGGGAGCTCGGGCAGCAGCGCCGCGGCAAGACCACCGCTGCCGCCGCCGACCTCGAGCACCCGGAGCGCGCGACCGGCGGCGACATGGGTGCGAAGGTGCCGCATCACCCCGGCGGCAATCTCATTGCCGAACCGCAGCATCGGATCGGAATCCTCGAACTGCTCGCCAGCATTGAAATCGCGTTCGGAGAACAGCAGCGATTCGGCGTCGGCCTCGCCGCGGAGGAGCGCCTCGAGACGCTCGCCACAGCGGGCTACCAGCTCGAGGCTGGCAAGGTGATCGGGATGGTCTGCGACCAGGCGGCGCCACAGCGCCGAGGGATCCTCGCCGGCGGCATCGCCGCGCAGGCGCCATTCGGCGCCGCTGCGCAAAGCCGCGCCGTGCCGGTCCAGCATCGCCAGCAGCGCGCCGAGATAGGGCTCGCCCTCCGGCGCCAGCCGCGCCTGCTGGACCAGTCCCGGCACCGTGAACGGCGTCTCGGAGGCGCCCAGCGCGCGCAGCGCCCTCGCGGCATAGGCCGCCGCCAGCCTGTCGAGTGCGGGCTCCAGCGTCTCGCGCCCCCGCTCGATGCCGAGCGCCCGCGTCAGCCGGGCAACCTCCGGCGCCAAGGCGCTGGCGCAATCGATCGGCCCCGGCAGATCGGCGCTGCCGCCCGCAGCCCCACGCTGCAGCTGGACCTCGGCATCCCAATGATAGGTCGGGATCTCGCTGGCGCGCGTCAGCTCGACGCGCCGCAGCCGCAACCCCTCGATCTCGGCGATTGCCGTCCCTTCGCCATCCAGCAGGGTGAAATCCACCACCACGCCGGAGCGGTCGGCGCGCACCACCCGGGCATGCGACCAAGCGATCCGGTCGCCTGAGCCGAAGCTGCGGAAGCGCTCGAGGCGAACCGGAATGAGGCTCGAGCGGTCGCCGGCGCGCTCCGCCATCTGCAGCGCACCGGCGGCAGTCTGCAGACACGCATCGAGCACCGCGGGATGCATGTGGTAGGCGCCGAGCTCCGCCGCGATGACGGCCGGCGCCTCGATGCGGCCGAGCGCCTCTCCCTCGCTGGCCCAGAGCTCGCGCAGACCCTGGAAGGCCGGGCCATAGGCTAGGCCATGCGCGGCGCAGCGCGCCAGATGGTCCTCGGCGCCGACCCGGAGCGGTAGGCTCGCGCGGAGGGTCTCCAGACCCGCTGCCGACGGGCGCGACGCCTCCGCCAGCGCGGCAAACCGGCCGACGGCGAGGGGCGGCGCGGCTGGCCCGAGCTTCTGCTGGTTGACGATGCGGAAGCTGTTGTCCTCGGCAACGATGAATTCCAGCCACTGCGAGGCCTTGTCGCCGAGCACCAGAGGGCGATGGATCTCCAGCCCCTCGATCTCCACGACGTCCGCTCCGACATGCGCGACAGCGGCAGCGAGCGCCATCTCGATGTAGCCGGCCGCGGGGAACACCACGCCACCCCCTACCACGTGATCCCGGAGGAACGACGGGGTGGCGGCATCGACGCTGTTCTGCCAATCGGCGTCGGCGGTCGGCGCCCGATATCCCAGCAGCGGGTGGAGCCGCTTGCTCAGCTTCGGGAGCGCCATGCGCTCGCTCGACTCGAACCAGTAGCGCTCGCGCTGCCAGGGATAGGCCGGCAGCGCCACCGGCGCGACCTCGCCGGGGAAGAGCGCTTTGAAATCAAGATTGACCCCCGCGGCGTGGCAGCGCGCCACGGCGAGCCAGAGCGCTTCGCGCTCGGGCTCGCTGCGCCGGAGCGTGCCCAGGATCGTGCGGTCGGCACCCTGCAGGCACTCGCGGAGATAGCCTGCCAGCACCGGGTGCGGGCCGATCTCCAAGAAGACGTCGATGCCGTCCTCGGCGAGCCGCTTCACCGCCTGGCCGAAGCGCACCGGCTGGCGGATGTTGTTCCACCAGTAATCGGCATCGAGGCTGGCGCCGTCGCGCTCCGCGCCGGTCACCGTTGAGATGAAGCGGCACTCGCCGGCGGTCGGTTTGAGCCCGGCGAAGGCCGCCATGACCTCGTCCCGAAGCGGCGCCATCGCCTTGCTGTGGAATGCGTAGTCGAGGCCGAGAATGCGCACGAAAACGCCTTTGGCCTCCAGCGCCTCGGCGAGCTCGCCCAACGCGCTCGCTTCGCCGGAGACCGTCACCGAGGCCGGGCTGTTGACGGCGGAGATCTCGAGCGCGTCGCCATAGGGAGCGATCGCCTCGATCGCCTGCTCCTCGGTGAGACCCACCGCCGCCATCTTGCCGGCGCCGGCGGTATTGCCCTGTGCCTGGCTGCGCCGCGCCACCACCAGGCACGCCTGCTCCAGGGTGAGCGCGCCGGCCGCATGGGCAGCCGCCACCTCCCCGACGCTGTGCCCCAGCACGGCCTCGGCGGCGAGGCCTCGCCTACGCAGCAGATCGACGAGGCCGACCTGTAGCGCGAACAGTGCTGGCTGCGCGATCTCCGTCTTGTCGAACAGCGTTGACGGCGCCTGACCCTGGAGCATCTCCAGCACCGACCAGCCGACCAGCGGCTTCAGTGCCGTATCGATCCGCGCCACGCAGGCGGCGAAATCGGGCTCGCGGGCCAGGAGATCCCGGCCCATCCCGACCCATTGCGAGCCGTTGCCGGAGAAAACGAAAGCGATGCGCGACGGCTGATAGCTCGCCTCGCCCTCCGCCAGCATCTGTGCGGGATAGCCGGCGGCAAAGGCCTCGAGACGCCCCGCCACCTCCTCGCGGCTTTCGCCGAAGGTGGCGATGCGCATCGGATGATGGCTGCGCCGGGTGGCGACGGCCCGGCAGACGGTCGCCAGCGCGGGCGCGTCCGGCTCCCGCAGCCGCTTCGCATAGCGCTCCGCCAGCGCCTTCAGCGCGCCCTCGCTGCGGGCCGACAGCACCAGCATCTCGATGCTGTCATCGGTCTGCGGAGCGGCAGGTGCCGGCGCGGCCGGCGCATATCCGCGCAGGACGAGATGGGCGTTGGTGCCGCCGAATCCGAAGGAGTTGACGCCAATCATCGGCGGTGCGCCGCGCTCCGGCAGCGACCTCAGCTCGCGGACCACCGACAGGTTGAGCTCGTCGAAAGGAATCTTCGGATTGAGATTCCCCGCATGCAGCGAAGGCGGGATCGCCCCATGCTCCAGCGCGAGGGTGGCCTTCAGAAGTCCAGCGATGCCGGAGGCCGGCTCGAGATGGCCGATATTGGTCTTGACCGAGCCGATGAGACAGGGATCGTCAGCCCGGCGGGTGGCACCGAAGACGCGGCCGAGCGCGGTGCACTCCACGCGGTCGCCGGCGCTGGTGCCGGTGCCGTGCGCCTCCACATAGGAGACATCGGCAGGATCGATGCCGGCGGTGCCATAGACTTGCCGCAGCAGCTGCTCCTGCGCGACCGGGTTCGGCAGCGCGATGCCTTTGGTGCGGCCATCGGAGTTGACTCCGGCACCGAGGATCACCGCGCGGATCGTGTTGCCATCAGCAAGCGCCGCCGACAGCGGCTTCAGGATGACGACGCCACCGCCCTCCGAGCGCACGTAGCCGTCCGCCTCGGCGGCGAAGGCGCGGCAGCGTCCGGTGGGCGACAGCATCGCCGCCTTGCAGAAGGCGCCGTGGGTCTCGGGCGCGAGCAGGATATTGACGCCACCGGCGATCGCCAGCGAGCTCTCGCCGCGCCAAAGGCTGTGACAGGCGCCGTGCACGGCGACCAGCGCCGAGGAGCAGGCGGTGTCGATGGCGAGGCTTGGTCCGTGCAGATCCAGGATGTAGGAGATCCGATTGGCCGCCACTGCCAGCGCCGAGCCGGATGCGCCGTAAGGATCGGTGATCGATTCGGCGGCATTCCGCTGCAGGATGCCGTAGTCCTCGTTCGAGATGCCGATGAAGACGCCAGTGTCGGAGCCCGCCAGACGGGCGGGCACGATGTCGGCGTGCTCGAGCGCCTCCCAGGCAAGCTCCAGCAGGATGCGCTGCTGCGGATCCATCTGCCGCGCCTCGCGCGGCGAAATGCCGAAGAAATCCGCGTCGAAGCGATCGATCGAATCGAGGAAACCGCCGGCCTTGGTATAGATGCGGCCCGGCCGCGCAGGATCGGGATGGTAGTACCAGTCGACGTCCCAGCGATCGCGCGGCACTTCGCCCACCGCGTCGCGTCCGGACCTCAGCAGGTCCCAGAATTGCGCGATGTCGGCAGCACCAGGCAGACGGCAAGCCATGCCGACGATGGCAACCGGGAACGGCGGCCAAGACGGCTTGCTAGCGCTGGGCATGCCACATCATTCCGAACTCTCGATTCCCGGTGATCCGCCGATTTCCCCGCCGGTTGCGACATCCGCTCTCAGGAATGCGCGTCCGATAAACTCCGAATGCCCCGCACCCGTTCACGAGCCCCGTGATACTAGGATTTTCCCGCAAGGTACATAGGGTTGACCACCAAACCGGGCACTGATTGGGCGCTTGCGCTCGCGCCAGGGCAATCCCCTTCCCGCCCCCGACCCTTCGGCCGCCGGCGCGTGACCGCAGGAACCCCTGCATCGGACCAGCAACGACGGTCCCCCAGCGCAACTCGCACCCTCCGAACGACCGCGACGACTCCCACATTGCTAAGCAAGCAAGTATAGGGCCGCGAGCGAGGTCGCATCCCGGTGGAACCGGGAGCGGCCGTCTCGATCGGCTCGCCCGCGGGCGGCAGGACCGGCCAGAACACCGAAAGGACACACCGAGAACCCTCCGCTAAGCCCCTGATCGGGCGACGTCCACGAAGGGGCTCGAGCCGGACCCCTGCCCCTCTGCCATGCCAACGGCCAACCACCACTCCGCAGTCCCACTTGAGCTCCTGCTAATGAGTCGCAATCGGCCCGATCGGTATCCTGCACCGCTGGGCTCGAGGACGATTTACCGCCGGGATCGAACCCGCGCCATCGCCATACCCGCTCACCCTGTTGCCGAGCAGCAGCATCCACGCTCAAATAGACGGCGACTTGGTCAAAGGGCGAGCGGAGACCGTCGGGACTCCGGGCCGCGGAGAGAGCCTTGCGGAAAAGGGATACCGCCATGGATCAGCACTACGACCGCGTCATCGAGGATCTCGGCAATGTGGTGGCGTTGGAGCACGTCAACGTCCGCATCGCCGATCAGCGTCTGGCGACACTGTTCTATGTGACAGGACTCGGTCTGACGCGCGATCCCTATCTGATGACCAGCACCGACAACATGTGGATAAATGTCGGCCGCAGCCAGTTTCACCTGCCCACCGGCGCACCCCAGGTGCTGCGCGGCCACACGGGCATCGTCATTCCCGATCTCGGCGACCTCCGACGACGTCTCGCCCAGATGCGCCAGCCGCTGGCGGATACCGAGTTCGCCTATCACGAGCACAACGCCTACATCGACGTGGTCTCGCCGTGGGGAAATCGCCTGCGCTGCTTCGGACCACAGGAGCGCTTCGGCCGGATCAATCTCGGCATCCCCTATGTCGAGTTCGAGGTTCCCGCCGGCACCGCCGCCGGTATCGCGCGATTCTACCGCGAGATCATGGAGGCGAAGGCCGAGACGATCGAGGACGGCGACGGCCGGCGCGCGCAAGTTCCCGTCGGAGCCGATCAGGAGCTGGTGTTCCGAGAGACCGACGTGGCGCCGGCAGCCTATGATGGCCATCACATCCAGGTCTATGTGGCGGATTTCTCCGGTCCGCACGGGCGCCTCAGGGAGCGCGGACTGATCACCGAGGAAAGCGATCAGCACCCGTATCGCTTCGAGGACATCGTCGATCCCGACAGCGGCAAGGTGCTGTTCACCATCGAGCATGAGATCCGCAGCATGCGGCATCCGCTCTATGCCCGGCCCCTGGTCAATCGCAATCCCGCGCAGACCAATCGCAACTATGTGCCGGGCCGTGACGCCTGGATGTGGTCGACGGCGAATGGCAACTAGCACTCGGCAGGAATAGGCGATGGCGCCCCCGCCGCGCGAGGATCAGGGGACGGGCGCCGTCGAGGCGGCGGATTATCTCGCCCGCGCTCAGGCGCTGGCGCCGCGGATCGCGGCGGCGGCGGACGAGATCGAGAGCGAGCGGCGGATCCCCGCGCCGCTCTTCGCGGCCATCATCGACGCCGGCCTTTACCGCATGCTGCTGCCGCGCTCCCTTGGCGGCGGCGAGATCGATCCGCCGACCTTCGTGCGCGTGATCGAGACGATCGCCAAGGCCGACGCCAGCGTTGCGTGGTGTCTCTGCCAGAACACCGTCTGCTCGCTGGTGGCGGCCTCGCTCCCGATCGAGGGAGCGCGGGCGATCTACGGCGACTCCCGCGCCGTGCTCGCCTGGGGACCGGGCCCGAGCCGCGCCGTCGTCGCGCCGGGCGGCTACCGTGTCACCGGCAGCTGGTCCTTTGCCAGCGGCGGCCGCCATGCCACCTGGCTCGGCGCCCACTGCCCCGTCCACGAGGCCGACGGGACGCCGCGGCTCGGCCCGAGCGGCGCGCCGGTGATCCGAACCGTGCTGTTTCCCGCGCGCGAAGCGCCGATGTCGGACATCTGGCGAGTGATCGGCCTGCGCGGCACGGCGAGCGATGCCTACGCCGTCAATGATCTCTTCGTGCCCGACGACTTCACCCTCGCCCGCGACGATCCCGCCGAGCGCCGCGAGACCGGCCCGCTCTACAGTTTTCCCACCAACAGCCTCTATTCCTGCGGCTTCGCGTGCGTCGCGCTCGGGCTCGCGCGCAGCTTGCTCGACGCATTCCTGGCGCTGACCCTCGAGAAGACGCCGAGGGGCTACAAGAGCAAGCTGCGCGAGAATGCGGTCGTGCAGTCGGAGCTGGCACAGTCCGAGGCGAGGCTGCGCGGCGCGCGCATCTACATCATGGGGACGCTCGGCGAGATCTGGGCGGCGGTGCAGCGCGAGAACCGGATCAGTCTCGACCAGAGGATGGCGATACGTCTCGCGGCCACCCACACGATCCAGGAGGCGGTCAAGGTGGCCGACGACGCCTATCACGCTGCCGGTGCTACCGCGATCTTCAACAGCAACGCCTTCGAGCGCCGCTTCCGCGACATCCACACAGTGGCGCAACAGGTGCAGGGACGCCGCTCGCATTTCGAGACGGTAGGCCGCTACCTTCTCGGCTTCGAGACCGATCTGCTCTTCGTCTGAAGCCTCAGCCGGTGACGTGCCGGGCGACCACTGTCGCCACTTCCTCCGCGTGGGTCGCGATCATGAAATGCGCGGCGCCGGCGATCACCGCTGCGGAGCCGCGCGGCAGGCATTGGCTCAGCAGGTGGTTGGCGCGCTGCACTGCCGGGTGGCTGGCACTTCCCCAAAGAACCAGGGCAGGCATCTCGATGCCGGACAGAAGGGCTGGATGGAGATCGAAGCCAAAGAGCGTCGACCAATCGAGAAGATTCACCGGCGTCGTCTCGATCGCATGGCGGCGCACCCGCTCCGGCCACGCATTGAACGTGCCGGGGCCGCCATAGAAGTCGATCATCGACCGGATCGCAGATCGATCGCCCGCATGAAACGCGCCGAAATACTCGTCGGTCATCCGCCGGAATGCACGATAGTGCTCGAGCTCGCCCAGCGGCGGCAGCAAAGTGGCCGCGGGAACCTCGATGAGCGTGAGGCTGAGCACGGGAACCCGGCGGCGCAGCGCGACAGCGAGCGCCACCGCGCCGCCGAAGGAATGACCGACCAGATGCACCGGGCAGCCGGCGCGCTCGACAACCTGCTCCAGAGCTTCCGCCTCGAGCGAGATGTCGCAGTCCTCAGGCCCGCGACGCTCCGCCGTCCTGCCGTATCCGAGCAGGCTCGTGGTGACGCAGCGGAAGCGCTCTCCCCATCGCGATACGATCGCGCGCCACGCGGCACCGGTGCTGCAGGATCCCGGTGCCAGCACCAGCGTCGGCCCGCTGCCGGATTCCTCGTATTCGATATCGCCGCGGCGCGGCGACGGGGGCACGCGAAGCCAGACGGTCATCGGCGGCCCGGCCTCGGCGCCAGCATGGCGAGCCCGACCCCGCCCAGGATGCAGACGCTCGCGATCGCCAGACGCGCGGTGAGCGTCTCCGACAGAAACAGCATGGCGCCGGCCGCGGCGATGATCGGCACCGTCAGCTGCACCGTCGCCGCCTGGGTGGCGGAGAGACCGGGGAGTGCGCGGTACCACGCGACGTATCCGAGGCCAGAGGTGATCGCGCCGGAGAAGATCGCCAGGCCGGCGCCAGGCAAGCTCGCGTGGCCGCTCACCAGCTGCAGCAGGCCAAGCGGGAAGCAGATCGCCGCCGCGCGCAGAAAGTTGCCGCTGGTCTCGCCGAGAGGATCGCCGCCACGGCGTCCCCGCAACGAATAGACACCCCAGGCGATGCCTGACGTCGCCATCAGCAGACCGCCGAGAAAATCGGGAGCGCCGAGGCCCGGCAGCAGCAGGTATGCGAGGGCGCCGAAGGCGACGCCCAGTCCCGCCAGCTCGATCGCTCTCGGATGATCGCGCCCCATCATGCCACCAACGATCATGGTGCCCTGCACCGCCGCAAACAGGATGAGCGTTCCGATCGCCGCGCCGAGGCGCAGATAGGCGAGCGCAAAGCTCAGGGCGTAGGCAAAGAGCGCGATGGCGGAACCCCAGCTCCCGGGCGGCCGGCGCAGCACACCGGAGCCCTGCCGCCAGGCGAGCACCGCCGTCAGGATCGCGGCGCCTGCCGCGATCCTGATCGCGGCGAAGCTCACAGGATCGATCGCGCGCGCCGCCAAGGCGCCGCGCGCCAACAGCGAGTTGCCGGCAAAGGCGAGCATGGCGAGAGGAGCGAGCACGAGCGTCGCGGACCGGGAGGGTGGCAGGATCGATCTGCCGGTCAGCGCCAGATGTCCTGTCGACCGGCGACCTTGCGTCCGGGCAGCGGCAGCAGCATCGCCACCTGCGACCGATAGCGGCGATACTGGTCGCCGAACAGGCGCACGAGATCACGCTCCTCCAGCTGGATCGCGATCAGGATGTAGCCGGTGGTCGCCATGGCGAACAGCAGGTGACCGGCGGTCATCACCGGCGTCGCCCAGAAGGCAAGCAGGAAGCTCAGATAGATCGGATGGCGAACAAGGCGGTAGAGGAGCGGCGTGTGGAATTTCGGCGCCGGCAGCTCGCGGCGGAACAGCCGCGCGAAGACCTGTGTGAGGCCGAAGAGCTCGAAGTGGCTGATCAGAAAGGTGCTGACCAGCAGCATGCCCCACGCGAACCAGAAAATGCCGCTCAGGATCGCTGCGGAGATCGGCTTGCTCACTGCCCACACGGGCTCGGTGATCGGCCGCCACTGCCAGAAGAGCAGCGCCAAGGACAGGCTGGCGAAGAGCACATAGGTGCTGCGCTCGATCGCTGGCGGCACGAGCCGTGTCCACCAGCGCTTGAAGCCCGCCCGAGCCATCACGCTGTGCTGCAGGGCAAAGATGCCGAGCAGCACTGTGTCGATGACAAGGCTCTCGACGACGGAGCCGCTCACTCCTGAATCGATCGACTTCGGAACACCGAGATTCCCCACGAAACCGATGGCGTAGGAAACCGTCCCGAGAAACGCCATGTATGCGCAGATACCATAGAGGACCGCGATGAGACCCGCCATTGCCGGCTCCTGAAGCGATTGAGAACGTCGCCAGACAAGCTAACGGGCCGCATACCTGCCCTCTATCCAATGCACGACACGGCTATCCCCGGAGTGAAATTCTTCACAGCGAGCGACCCATAGCCCGGTCTTAATCGCGCAGTCCCCATGTCTGACTCATCCCTGACCCCTCCTCTATCGCCGCCCGCGGCGCTGCCACGCGCCGTAAGACGCGCGCTTGATGCGATGCAGGCGGAACTCGGCCGCGACTGGCGCGTGTCAGACTTGGCAGCCGCGGTCGGCGTCTCCAACCGGACGCTGCAGCGCCAGTTCCAGACCTTTCTCGGCGAGACGCCGGGCGGCGCGCTGCGCCGTCTGCGCTTCGAGCGCGCGCGCCGCAATCTGCTGCAAGGCGAACCTCACATGAAAGTGATGGACGTCGCTGAGCGCTGCGGCTTCCCGCATTTCGGCCGCTTCTCGGTCGAGTACCGTCGCCGCTACGGCGAGGCGCCGTCGCAGACATTGCGACGCCAGACCCGGCTATGGGATGCGCTTGCTTCGACACCGATGCTGGTTCCCCCTACGCGCGACCGGCCGATGCTTGCCATCCCTCCGATCGAGACGGACCCGGAGAATGCGGACATCGCCCGCGACGTTGCCGAGGAGCTCGCGACAGCATTGACGCGGGCGGGGGTTGCCGTCACCAGCGAGGCAAGACTGGCGCGCTATCGGCTCGCCGGCGCACTGCGCGGGACGGCAGCGCAGTCCCGCCTCACCTTTCGCCTGATCGAGGCGGAAAGCGGACGGCATCTCTGGGCGCACCGCTCGGATGATGTGCTCAGCGGCGACCTCACCACCGAGCAGCGTCTCGCGACAAGGATCACCGCGGCTCTGCAGCCCTGCCTTCGGCTGGCGGAGATCGAGCGGGCCGAGCGGAAGCCGGACACCGAGCAGAGCTCACAGGATCTGACGCTGCGGGCGATGCCACACGTCCTGTCGCTGGACGCCGACGGCAACGCGCGCGCGCTGGAGCTGCTGCACCGCGCCCGGGATCGCGATCCCAGCCATCCGATGGCGACTGCGCTCGCCGCCTGGGCGCATGCCCAGCGTGTCATCTATCACTTCAGCGCCAGCGCACCCGAGGAGCGCGCGCGCAGCGCAGAGTTGGCGAGCAAGGCGATGCCGCTGGCCCGCGACGCCTCGGCGCTCGCCATTCTCGGCAATACCTTCACCTCGCTCCGCGATATCGGCAGGGCGGAGCAGGTCGTCCGCAGAGCGCTCGCGGTCGACGGCGGCTCGGCCTGGGCGTGGAGCCGGAGCGGATGGATCGATCTCTACAAAGGGGACTCGGACTCCGCGATCGAGCGGTTCATGATCGCGCTCGAGCTCGCGCCGCACGATTCGCTCGCCTTCAACAATCTGGTCGGAATCGGCTGCGCGCATTTCAACGCCGGCCGCTATGTCGAGGCGGCGCGCTGGCAGGAGCGCGCGCTCATTGAGCATCCCACGGCGGCCTGGGTGCACCGGACCCTCTGCCCGGCCTATGTGCTCGCCGGCGCGCAGCCGGAGGCGCATCGCAGTCTGACCGCGCTGCGCGAGCACTATCCGGAGCTCACGGTCTCGCTGGTGCAGGAGGGGTTGCCGCCGCTGACGGAGGCTTACAGCGAGCTGTTGGTCGGCGCCCTGCAGGCAGTCGGGCTGCCGTCCTGACCGCGCCGCCGGCGGAAGACTCCCCGCCGGCGGTATCGGTGCGGTCAGCGCGCCGCGATGCCGCTATTCCGCGACCATCTCGCCGGAGCCGCCGAACTCCTTCGGGAAATCCCTGAGCTTCGGCAGTCCGTCGCGCATCGGCAGCACCGTCTCGGCGTAGTTCACATGCACGCCCGGCGCGAAAGCAAGCGTCGGGATCGTCGCGGCGAAGACATCGATCATTCCCAGCGGTGGATGATTTGTCATCAGGTGTCCACCGCATTTCGCGCAATACTGCCGCTGGCTGAGCGGCGTCTTCTGGAAGGTTGCGACGTGCGCGGCGCCGGCGGTCACCTTGACCGCCTCCGGCTTCCAGAGCGTGAAGGCGTTAACCGGCCCGCCGGACCAAGAGCGGCAGGAGCGGCAGTGGCAATAGCCCATGGCCTCGGGATTTCCGGTGACCGTCAGCTCGACCGCGCCACAAAAGCATTTTCCAACGTGAGTCATGGCTTCTCCTTCCAGTACGTGCGGAACGGTCCCTCCTGCCCGCGCGGGGCGAAAGGCGTCCGACATCTTGTTGACGAGGACAGCAAGGCTAGTTCGCGTATCCCGGGGACGCTAGCGAAGACGGCCGGCAGGCCCTATCCGGTTCGCGCCACGGTTGCTCCCGGGACGACCGTAAATCGCCGATTTACCAACACTTCGATCGGGCGGCCGGCGGCAAGTCTGCAACCGGTGGAGGCGGCGCGGCTCGCCCTCGGGCCTCGCCCCCGGAAATCGCCGTTTAACCCGCGACTAACGAGATTTCGTTACAAATTGCTGATGTTGGCCCATCCCTTGATAAGCCCTTCGGCGAGCCTCTCCGAGGATCCGCCCGATCCGCGGCCCGCACCGGGCTGGCAGGAATGCGACGGCGCGACCGATCGGTCCGCCTGGCATCCGGAGGTCGCGCGCTTCTTCGAGTACTGGCTCTCGATCGCTCCCGGCGCCGCGCTTCCCGGGCGACAGCATTTCGATCCTCTCGACATCGTCGAGCTGATGCCGCGCGTCTGGATCCTCGACGTCATCCGCGAGGCGGGCGACATCCGGTACCGCTATCGTCTCGTCGGCACCAAGGAAGTCGAGACCCTGCAGCGCGAGGTCACCGGCCAGTGGCTCGACGAGGTCCACCCGCACCTCACGCAATCGCCGAGCGGCTTCGCGCGCTTCCGCCATCACGTGGACTGCGGGAAGGCGACCTATCGCAAGGGCGAGGTCAGCTTTCTCCACCACAAGGACCATCGCACCGTGGAGAATTGCATGGTCCCGATGGCGCGCGACGGCCGCCTCGTCGATATGATCGCGGTCTGCTCGGTGCTCTATCTATCGAGCGGAGCGGCGACTTAGAGCGGTTCCCATTCGATTGGATCGGAACACGCCACAGTTCCGCTGGTCTTGCCGCATTCCCGGGCCGAGCCGACTTCCACTTCGGCGGCAGGTGCTCTAGGCGGCGCGGATCTTGCCGAGGAAATCGCGCACCTGATCCCGCAGTCGGCCGGCCTGGGAGTTTAGCGCTTCCGCCGCCGACTTGACGCCGTCCGCCGCAGCGCCAGTGGCGTCGGCCCCGTGGGTGACGCCGGAGACATTCTCCGAGACGTCCTTGGTGCGCCGCGCTGCCGCCTGGGTATTGCGGGTGATCTCCTGGGTTGCGGCGCCCTGCTCCTCCACCGCCGAAGCAATCGAGGCGGCGACCGTATTGACCTCACCGATGGTGCCGCCGATGCGCTTGATCGCCTCGACGGCGTCCTTGGTCACGTCCTGCACGGCGGTGATCTGCGCCGAGATCTCCTCGGTGGCCTTCGCGGTCTGATTGGCGAGCGACTTCACCTCGGAAGCGACCACCGCGAAACCCTTGCCGGCTTCGCCCGCGCGCGCCGCCTCGATGGTGGCGTTGAGCGCCAGCAGGTTGGTCTGGCCCGCGATATCGCTGATGAGCTTCACGACCTCGCCGATGCGGCCCGCGGACTCCGCCAAGCCCTGGACGGTGCTGTCGGTCTGCTGCGTCTCCTCGACGGCGCGGCTCGCGATGGTGGCGGCATGCGATACCTGGCGGCTGATCTCCGAGATCGAGGCACTGAGCTGCTCCGAGGCGGCTGCCACGGTCTGAACATTGGTCGACGCTTCCGCGGAGGCCGCCGCCGCGAGCTTCACCTGCTCGTTGGTCTGCTCGGACGTCATGGAGAGGCCGTCGGAGGTCTTCTGCATCTCGTTCGAGGCACGGCCCAGCTCGTCGAGCGCCTTCCCCATCTGGCCTTCGAAGGTCGCGATGTGGGCCTCGATGGCCTGCTGGCGCGCCGCCGACTGTGCGTGGCGGCCGCGCTGCTCCTCCTCGATCCGCGCCTTCTCGATTGCGTTCTGCTTGAAGGTTCCGAGCGCGGTGGCGAGTGCGCCGATCTCGTCCCGGCGGTCGGTGAACGGCGCCTCGGCATTGAGATCCCCACCCGCCAGCTTCAGCATGGCGTCGCGGATGGCGCGCAGCGGATTGATCACGCGTCGGGTCACCGCGAGGACGGCGGCGCACGCGAGAGCAAGGGCCGCCAGCAGGAATACCAGCTGCAGAACGAGATCGCGCATGGCAGCCGAGCGCGCCGCCTGAGCATGATCCTTCGCGGCCTCGAGCGCCCCTTCGGCGACCGCCAGAATGCTCGCAAGCCGGCCGACTGTATAGGGACTCCACTTGTCGGCGGTCATCCCCGGCGGCTGGCCGGCCACCAGCGCGCTGAGCAGCTTGTCCCGCGTCGCGACGTATTCCGGATCGAAATACTGCTTCTTCACCACCGCCATGCCCTCGACGAGTCGGGGCGGCAGCTGGATGCCGAATGCCATGTCCTCGAGCGCCGCCCAGGTCGTGTTGGCGCCCCCAACCCAGGTCGCGTACCTCTGGACCGCATCCGGCGCGACATGGCCCGCCGCGAGACCCATCGAGATCAGGAGAGAAGCCTCGCCGCCGGCGTTCCGCACGAACCAGGCGAGCTGCTTCATCTCCATCATCTGATCGATGAAGGGGTCCTTCTGCTTGATATCGGCAAAAAGGCGCGCCGACAGGCGATCGAGCGTCTCCAGCATCGCCGTCTCGGTGTCGTTGTACTCCTTGGCAAGCTGCTCGCGGCGACCCGCCTTGGGCTTATGCATGGCATCCCAGGATTCGCTCTCGAGCGCAGTGAGCTTGGTGACGAGCTGCTGGACTTCCGGCGCAAGGGTCGCCTTGTCGGTGAAGTCGATCGATCCCACGAGATCGGCGACCGATCGCAAGGCCGGCGTCTCGGCGTCGCGGATGGCGCGCAGGTATTTCTCGATGTCGGGGCTGATCGGATCGGCGCCATTGAGCGTACGCACCGTCGATGAGCGATCCGTACGCAGGTTGTGCATCGCCTTGAAGGCGTAGCCCGAAACCTCGACCACACTGGCGATGTGGCCGGTGACGCCGACCCGCCGCCAGGATTGCCATGCGGTTGTCGCGAGCATGATGACAACCGCTGTCGCCATCGTCGCAATGACGGACTTCAACAGCACACTGGCCGAAAGCCGGTTCAACATTGGTCCACCCCCAGATCGAATTCCGGCTAGATAGACAGGGGTCCGTAAAGAACCGGTGTAATTGCAGGTTGCAGAAGCAGCTTTGCCGAGGCCTTTCCCGGCGGCGCGCCCCTATAACGGGAGCATCCCGGATCTACCACACCATTGGCTGAGCCACCTGCCGTCTCCGAACATGGGCGAACACACGGCATCACCGCTTGGTGAGCCCGCGGCGCTGCCCCCTGCCGCCGGGCCCGTCATTCGTTATATTGGTTTGGATATAACGGGGCATGGAAAGTCCACCTGGCGACATGCGTCTTTTCGTTTCGCTCCTGCTGGCACCGTTGCTGATCGTCCTGCTGCTGAGCGAGGCGAACGCCCTCGGCATTGAAGACGCGACCGGCCGCCGCGTGGAGGTGCCCGATCATGTGGCGCGGGTATTTCCGGCCGGCCCCCCGGCCGCGGCTCTGCTCTATGCCATTGCACCGGAGAAGCTGCTGGGCTGGCCGCATGCGCCCGGCGGGCTGGATCGCGGCTATATAGCCCGGCCTTACGCCAAGCTGCCGCAGCTCGGCGCGCTCACCAGCCGCACCGGCGAAGTCGACGCCGATGCTCTGCGCCGCGCCGATCCCGACCTCATCGTCGATGTGGGCACGGTCTCCGCGCGCTAGAGCGAGCTCGCCCGGCATACCCAGAGCACGACGGGTCGTCCTTATATTCTGCTCGACGGCAGGATCGCGACGATGCCGGCGACGATAAGGACCCTGGCGCGCGCCCTTGGCGTCGAGCCGCGCGGCGAAGTCCTCGCCGCCTATGCGGAGGGGGTGCTCGCCGAGGTGAGGACAGGGGTCAAATCGATCCCGCCGGCGGATCGCCTGCGCGCCTACTACGGGCGCGGCAAGGATGGGCTCACCACCGCGGGACCCGGCAGCCTCGGCGCCGAGTTCATGGAGCTGCTCGGGCTGGAAAACGTCGCATCCGAGGACGCGGCCCAGATGTACAGGGTGACGCCCGAGCAGATCCGCGCCTGGAAACCGGACCTGTTGATCGTGCTCGGACACGAGGCCGCCGATGCCTTCAGGTCAGATCCTCTCATGCAAGCACTGGCGCAGCACCCGCACCGCTTCCTGGTCTCGCCGACGCTGCCCTTCGGCTGGGTTGACGGCCCTCCCTCGCCATCCCGCCTGCTGGCGCTGCGTTGGCTGGGCGCCGCCCTCTATCCCGGACGCTTCCCCGAGGATATGCGCAGCGCCACCCGTGGCTTCTATCGCCTCTTCTATCAAGTCGACCTCACGGACGCGCAGCTCGACGAGCTGCTGCGCTGACAAGAGCATCCCGGGCTTTCCCACTGCTTCGGCAGGCGTTATATTTCGCTATATATACCGAAAACAGTCGGGCCGAATCATGACATCCTCCAGCCGCCGCCTTCTCAGAGCGACCCTGTTCCTCGTCTTCTGCCTGCCGTCTCTGCTGCTGCTGACACCACCGGCTGAGGCGAAGGACATTCTCGTCTTCGCTGCCGCCAGCCTGCGGAACGCGCTCGATGACGCGGTCGCTCACTATCCGCCACCCGCTGGCGGCAAGATCACCGTCTCCTATGCGGCGAGCTCGACGCTCGCCAAGCAGGTAGAGAACGGCGCGCCGGCCGACATCTTCATCTCCGCCGACCTCGACTGGATGGACTATCTGCAGAAGCGAAACCTGATCAAGACCGCGAGCCGCCTCAACCTGCTCGGCAATCGGCTGGTGCTGGTGGCGCCCAAGGACAGCGCGATCAAGGTAGAGATCACGCGCGGCTTTCCGCTGGCGAAGCTGCTCGGCGACGGGCGGCTTGCCATGGGCGACCCGTCGGCGGTGCCAGCCGGCAAGTATGGGAAAGCGGCGCTCGAGAAACTCGGCGTCTGGTCCTCGGTGAGTGCCAAGGTGGCGCCGGCGGAGGATGTGCGTGCCGCCTTGCTGCTGGTCTCGCGCGGCGAGGCGCCGCTCGGAATCGTCTATGCGAGCGACGCCGTGAGCGATCCCGGGGTCAAGCAGGTCGCCGTCTTCCCGGCGGATTCCCATCCCCCAGTGATCTATCCGGCCGCCTTGCTTGCCAGCAGCAGCGATCCCGCCGCCGCTGCGTTTCTTACTTTCCTGGAATCCGACGCCGCACGTCCCTATTTCGAGAAGCAGGGCTTCAGCTTCCGGCCGGAGTAGTCGAGGTACGGCGACCGCGCGGCTTGCGTCGCGGCTTCTTCGGCGCAAGCGTCAGGGCACCGCCGTGCTTCCGGAGGAGCTTTTCCGCGTCCGCCTCGATGTCGCGGTAGGCGCGAATGACCGCATGACCCACCGGCGTCACCGTGGCGCGGCCACCGCCCGCTCCGCCCAGCGTCGTCGTTACCACCGGATCCGGGAAATAGGAGTTGAGCTCGTCCACCAGCAGCCAGGCACGGCGGTAGGACATCTTGAGCGCGCGGCCGGCGGCGCTGATCGAGCCGAGCTCCTCGATCGATTCCAGCAGCCGCACCTTGCCCGGACCGAGGCGAGCGGTGCCGCCGAGATCGAGCCGGAGGAACAGTTTCGCCGTCACCGCGTGGGCCACCGTCAGACCGGCTGCTTCTCGAAAGCCTCGCCCATGGCGATCGGATGCTCCAGTGCCGCCGCGAGCTGCGTCCGGTCGAGCTCGCCCTCCCACCGGCTGATCACGATGGTGGCGACGCCATTGCCGACCAGATTGGTGAGCGCGCGGCATTCGCTCATGAACTTGTCGATGCCGACGAGGATGGCCAGCGACTGGATCGGAATATCCGGCACGATCGCGAGCGTCGCCGCCAGGGTGATGAAGCCGGCGCCGGTGACGCCCGAGGCGCCCTTCGAGGTGAGCATGGCGATCACCAGGATGCTCATTTCCTGCCCGAAGGTGAGATGCGTGTTAGTCGCCTGGGCGAGGAACAGCGTCGCCAGCGTCATATAAATATTGGTGCCGTCGAGGTTGAAGCTGTAGCCGGTCGGGATCACCAGCCCAACCACCGAGCTCGATGCACCAAGCCGCGTCATCTTCTGGATCATGTGCGGCAGCACCGTCTCCGAGGAGCTGGTGCCCAGCACGATCAAGAGCTCGTCCTTGATATAAGCGACGAAGCGGAAGATGGAGAAGCCGAAGCAATAGGCGATGACGCCGAGCACCAGCAGCACGAACAGCACGCTGGTGAGATAGAAGGTGAGGATCAGCATGCCGAGATTGAGCAGCGAGCCGAGCCCATAGGCGCCGATCGTGAAGGCCATGGCGCCGAAGGCGCCGATCGGCGCCACCCGCACGATCATGCCGATGATGCGGAAGAAGACCTTGCCGGCGACGTCGACCGCTGCCGTCATCTGCTTGCCGACGGCGCCGAGCCGCGCCGCCGCGAAGCCGGTCAGGATCGAGACCAGCAGAATCTGCAGGAGATCGCCCCGGTCGAAGGCACTGAAGAATGTGTTGGGAATGATCGCCATCAGGTGGCCGACGATGCTCTCTTCCTTGGCCCTCGTCGCGTAGGTCGCCACAGCCTTCGGATCGAGAGCAGTGGGATCGATGTTGAAGCCGGCGCCGGGATGTACGATCTCCCCCACCAGCAGGCCGAGGGCGAGCGCCACGGTGGACACCACCTCGAAATAGAGCAGCGCCTTGACGCCGACACGGCCGACCTTGGAGAGATCGCTCATCGAGGCGATGCCGTGCACCACGGTGCAGAAGATCACCGGGGCGATCATCATCCGGATCAGGTTCACGAAGGCATCGCCCAGCGGCTTCATCTGCGTGCCGGTGTGCGGGAAATAATGGCCGAGGAAGATGCCGACTACGATCGCAACCAGAACCTGCAGGTAAAGGACCGTATACCAGGGACGGCGCTCGGCCATGGCGACCTCTGAACGGCGGGAGATGTTAAGGCGCGAACGCGCTCATGGAGGCCAGATTTGCGCATAGGGTCGGCGTGAAAGCAAGGCACGCCATGCGGCGGAAGCGGCGCGCTTACCGCCTCTCGAGAATCGCGGCGAGGATTTCGCCGGCGCGGCGGCATTGCGCCTCGCTCACGTTCAGGTGAGTGACCGCGCGCACCGTCCGCGCGGCGAAAGCCGAGACCAGCACGCCTTCGGACCTGGCCCGCGCCACCAAGGCTCCCGCATCGGGCATGCCGGAGTCGAGCCGGAAAATGACGATGTTGCTCTGGACCGTGGCGAGATCGAGACGCACGCCATGGACAAGGGCAACCCGCTCGGCAATCAACCGAGCATTGGCATGATCCTCCGGCAAGCGCTGAAGGTTGTGATCGAGAGCGTGAAGTCCAGCGGCAGCCAGAATGCCCGATTGCCGCATGGCGCCGCCGAACATCCGCCGCGCTCGAACGGCGCGGCCGATGTCGGCCGAGCGGCCGGCGAGCAGGCTGCCGACCGGACAGCCCAGGCCCTTGGAGAGCGCGACGCCGACGAGATCGAAGGGCGCGGCGAGCTCGGCAAGCCGGGCGCCGCTCGCCGCCGCCGCGTTGAAGAGCCGGGCACCGTCGAGATAGCTGGCCACGCCGAGGGTGCGGGCCGCCTCGCAGATCGCCACCGCCTCGCTTTGCGGAAACACCACGCCGCCGCCTCGGTTGTGCGTGTTCTCGATGGCAACCAAGGTGGTCGGCGGGAAGACGATATGGCCCGGCGCCTTGTAGGCAGATTTGAAATCATCGACGGTGAAGAGGCCGCCCTCGCCCACCACGGCGAACTGCACGCCGGAATTGGCGGCGGCGGCGCCGGACTCGTGCCAGACGATGTGCGCCTCGTCCCCGACCACGACCTCGTCGCCGGGACGGGTCAAGATCTTGAGGGCGATCTGATTCGCCATCGTGCCGCTCGGCACGAAGAGCGCGGCCTCCTTGCCGAGAAGTGCCGCCACGCGCTCCTGCAGCCGGTTGACCGAAGGGTCCTCGCCATACTGATCGTCGCCGACCGGCGCCTCCGCCATCGCCTTGCGCATGGCCGGCGACGGCAGCGTGACGGTGTCGGAACGGAGATCGATCGCGTCCATGTCACTCCCCCCTTGCGCGCTCCGTCGCGGCGTTTCAGTCGACGATAAAGACGGTGGCACCACCCCCGCACCGCACGCGATGAGGCGAGCCGTCGTCATCGGCGACGTGATAGCTGCTTCCCGCAGCAAGCTCGTAGCGGCTGCCATCCTGGTGCTCGATGGTGAGCGCGCCCTCGGCTACGAAGATGATATGCCCCTTGGCGCACCAGTGATCGGCCAGGTATCCGGCGCTGTAATCCACCAGGCGGATCTGCACGTCATCGAGCCGGCGCGCCCGCACGGTCGCAATCCCGCTCTCGCCCGCGATTTCCGATACCGGCACTTCCGACCAGTCGATGGCGCCGGTCGGCAACTTCTCGAGCTTCATCACTCACCCCGGTGGAGGGTCGGCGATCACTCCTAGCACGGCGAGCGCCGGGACGAACCCGAATTTCCAGCCAACTAGTCGGCCGCCGCCTCCCGGATCGGCAGCCCGCCAGCCTTGGCGATGAAGCGGGCGATCTCCGCGACGCCCTTGTTTTCCTTGAGATTGGTGAACAGGAAGGGCCGCGCGCCGCGCATCTTGCGGGCATCCCGATCCATCACCTCGAGGCTCGCGCCGACCATCGGCGCCAGATCGATCTTGTTGATGATGAGGAGATCCGAGCGCGTGATGCCCGGCCCGCCCTTGCGCGGGATCTTGTCGCCCGCCGCAACGTCGATGACGTAGAGAGTGATGTCGGCAAGCTCCGGGCTGAAGGTCGCCGCCAGATTGTCGCCGCCGGATTCAATGAAGATGATCTCGAGATCGCCGAAACGCTTCGTCATCTCGGCGACGGCGGCGAGGTTGATCGAGGCATCCTCGCGGATCGCCGTATGCGGACAGCCGCCGGTCTCGACGCCCATGATGCGCTCCGGCACCAGCGCGCCGGAGCGCGTCAGGAACTCCGCATCCTCGCGGGTATAGATGTCGTTGGTCACCACGGCGACGTGGTAGCGGTCGCGCATGTGCTTGCAGAGCCGGTCGACCAGCGCGGTCTTGCCGGAGCCGACGGGGCCGCCGATGCCGACGCGGAAGGGGCCGTGGGGCGAAGAGGTCATGAGCGGAAAAGCCTCGTGTATTGGGTTTCGTGGCAGAGCGATGTCCAGTCCACCATGAAGGCGGCAGAGCCGATCTCTTCGAGCGGGGTCGCCAGCGCTGCTGCCACCGTCTCCTCAACCACCGGCACCAGCGCCGCCACCGCGCGCTGCCCGTCGCTCTGGCCGAGGGGAATGAGACGTACGCCGGCGGAGACGAGATTGCCGCTCATGGCATGGAGATAGGCGGCAAGCGCCAGCGGCAAGGGTGCCGCGCCGGCGGTGGCGAGCGCCGCCGCCACCGGCAGCGCGACCGGACGGTCACCCCAGCGCGTCGCGAACTCATCGAGCCGCGGCGAAGGCCAGGCCCGGCGCGTGGTGGCGAGAAAGGCCGCCCCCTGCTGAGCGCTTTCCAGCGCGGTCTCGGCGCTGGCGCGGAAGGCCGCTGCGAGCGCCGCCAGCTCCTCGACCTGTCCGCTATCGTCCGCCGCCTCATAAACGGCGCGGAACAGCATGGCGTCGACGCGGCCGGCGCCGGCGCGGAGGATCCAGCCGACCCAGCCGACGAGACTCGCGCGGTCGCGCACCAGCCCCGCCTCCACCGCGTATTCGATGCCGTGGCTGTAGCTGAACCCGCCGGTGGGGTAAGCCGGCGAGAACCATGCCATCAGCCGCATCAGCGTCGCGGTCGCGGTCAACGCCCGACCTCCCGGTGATGGTGGTCGTGGTGCTCATGGTCGTCGTGCTGATGCGGCGCGTGGCCGTGATAGGCGCCGGTCTCGGGATTGAAGGGCGCTTCGATCTCGCGCACGCTGCCGCCGAGATGACGGATCATGTCGGCGATGACATGATCGCGGCGGATGCAGAGGCGGTCGTGCCCGAGCTCGGTCGCCAGGTGGCGGTTGCCGAGATGCCAGGCGAGCCGCATCAAATGCTCCGGCGAGGTGGCGCGGATCTCCAGCAGCGGCTCCGGCACCGCCTCGACGCGGATATAGCCACCGCTCTCCAGCTTGAGCCCGTCGCCCTGGCGCAGCAGCCGCGCGTGCGGCAGATCGAGCAGGAACTCGGTGCCGCCCGCGGCCGTGAGCACCAGACGTCGGCGATGGCGCTCGTCATAAGCGAGGCGGATATGGTCGCGCTCGGCGCTCGCGGGCCAGCTTCCGGCAGGGGCGATGTCGGCGACCCGTTCCATCAGAAGAGGAAATAGCGCTGCGCCATCGGCAACACCTTGGCGGGCTCGCAGGTGAGCAGCATGCCGTCGGCACGCACCTCGTAGGTCTCGGGATCGACCTCCATCTTGGGCGCGTAGGCGTTATGCACCATGCTCGCCTTGGAGATACCACCGCGGCAGTTCTCCACCGGCACCGTGGCACGGGAGAGGTGGAACTTCCGCGCCACGTCGGCCTCGACGGCGGCCTCGGAGACGAAGAGCACCGAGCTCTCGATGCTGTTGCGGCCGAAGCTCGCGAACATCGGCCGGTAATGCATGGGCTGCGGCGTCGGGATCGAGGCGTTGGGATCGCCCATGCTGGCGGCGGCGATCGAGCCGCATTTCAGCACAATGTCCGGCTTCACCCCGAAGAAGGCCGGCGTCCACACCACGAGATCGGCGAGCTTCCCCACCTCCACCGATCCCACGTGTTTCGATATGCCCTGAGCGATCGCGGAATTGATAGTGTATTTCGCCACATAGCGCTTGCAGCGGAAATTGTCGTTCTCGCCCGTCTCCTCCGGCAACCGCCCGCGTTGGCGCTTCATCTTGTCGGCGGTCTGCCAAGTGCGGATGATCACCTCGCCGACGCGGCCCATGGCCTGGCTGTCGGAGGCGATCATCGAGAAGGCGCCGAGATCGTGCAGGATGTCCTCGGCGGCAATGGTCTCGCGGCGGATGCGGCTCTCGGCGAAGGCCACGTCCTCGG
>DATJOK010000234.1:0-8977 GCA_035507155.1 Allostellaceae bacterium | reverse complement strand
GTCTCGCCGGCCGCCACCTCGAGCGATACCTCGAAGAGCGCCCGGAACGAGCCATAATCGGCGGAGAGGCGCTGGACCTGGAGCATGGTCAGCGCGCCACCGCTTCACGCGCCCACACCTCCGGCGTCATGGCCGGGCTTGTCCCGGGCATGACGCTATAGGGGCGCATCGATACACCACCTCGACGACCGATTTCGCTGAACCGGACGACCGTGGGCATGACGCCAGGGGGAGTGGTGAGTCTCAATATCATCATCATCCCCTGGGCTTCCCCAGATAGACCTCGATCACCCGCGCGTCGCGGGCGGCCTCGGCGGGGAGGCCCTCGAAGATCTTCTCGCCGTGGTCCAGCACGATGACGCGGTCGACGATCGGCATCAGCACGCCCATGATGTGCTCGACCCAGATGATGGTGATGCCGAGCTTCTCGCGGATCGACTGCAGCATGCGCGCGGCGCGCTCCATCTCCGCGTGGTCGAGGCCGCCGAGGCTCTCGTCGGCGAGCAGCAGCTTGGGCCCGGTGGCGAGGGCGCGGGCGAGCTCCAGCTTCTTGAGCGCGGCGGCGCCGAGGCCGTGGGTGGTGGCGGCGGCGGCGCTGGGGAGCCCCACGAGATCGAGCGCCTCGGCGGCGCGGCGCTCCGCCTCGGCGCGGCCCACCTCGCCATGCCCGCCGTAATAGGCGGCGAGCGCCACGTTCTCCAGGATCGAGAGCTTGCGGAAGGGACGCGGGATCTGGAAAGTGCGCGCGAGCCCCATCCGGCAGACGCGGTGCGCCGGCAGCCCGCCGATCTCCGATCCGCCGAAGCGGATCGAGCCGCCGCTCGGCGGGAAGGTGCCGGAGATCAGGTTGAAGGTCGTGCTCTTGCCCGATCCGTTCGGCCCGATGAGTCCCAGGATCTCCCCCTCCGCCACCTCGAAGGAGACCTGGTTCACCGCGAGGAACCCGCCGAAGCGCTTGGTGAGCCCCGATACCGCCAGCACCTGTGCGCCGAGCTCTCAGCTCATCGCGTAAGGCGAGGATTTCGGCAGCGGCAAGACCGGATCGGCGGTCCTGATGTTGGTGGGCCACACGACGGCGGTCTGCGGCATGCTCGGAATGTATTGCATCACCACCGGCGTCGAGCGCTCGTTCTGCCCGGCGAGCGGCGTCCCCGGCGGATAGAACTTGACGCCGTAGCCCTGGATGGTGCCGCCCGCGGGAATGTCGACGTCGAGCGCCGCCTTGCGGATCGCCTCGGGATCGGCGCCGCCGTATTTCTGGATCGCCACCGGCAGCACGTTCTGCAGCAGCACCCAGGTCTGGTTGAAGCCCATGGAGCAGTGCGGCGGGACATCCGTGCTGCCGCTCATCTTCACGTAGCGGTCCACCATGATCTTGATGAGCTCGCCCATGCCCGGCGCCAGGGTCTTGGGATCGAGGATCTGCGCCGCCACCGGGTCGATGTCGCAGAAGTCGTCGACGTCGGTCTTGAAGGTCTCGCGCAGCTTGGCGATCTGGCTGTAGCCGGCGCCGTTGCCGATCAGCATCTTGAAGCGGAGCCCCGCCTCCCGTGCCTGGCGCAGGAAGAGCGTGATGTCGGGGTTGTAGCCGGCGTGGATGATGACATCCCCGCGCGCGCGCTTCAGCTTGGTCACCAGCGAGGAGAGGTCGGGCGAGGTCGCCGAATAGGCCTCGCGGATGGCGACGGGCATGCCGAGCTCCTTGGCAAAGGCCACATCCGCGTCGCTGACGCCGGTGCCGTAGGGCCCGTCCTCGTGGATGATCGAGAGCTTCACGTCCTTCGGATCCATGCCGAGCTTCGCCTTGGCGTTCTCGTGCAGGAACTTGATGCCGGCCTCGCCGTACTGATCCGAGTGGATCGTGGCGCGGAAGACATAAGTCAGGTTCTTGCCCTTCACCACCGAGGTGGCGACCGCCGTGGTGATCCAGAGGATCTTCTTTTCCTGATTGAGCTTCTCGGCGAGCGGCACCGCGTGGGCGCTGGAATAGACGCCCAGCACGATGTCGCAGTTCTCCTGGTGGATGAGGCGCTCCGCCTCGTTGATGGCGACGTCGGCCTTGCTCTGGCTGTCGCCCTTGACCGGCTCGACCTTGTACTTGCCAAGGACGCCGCCCTTCTCGTTGGTGAGATCGATGGCGATCTGGGCGCCGATCGAGGAGGCGACCGATCCCGCCGCCGCGAAGGGGCCGGAGAGGTCGTAGAGGACGCCGATGCGGATCGGGCCGGTGGGCGCCGCCGCGAAGGCGGGCCTCCCGATGGCGCTCAGCGCCGCCAGGCCAGCCGAATATTTGAGCAGACTCCTGCGCGAGGTCGTCATGCATTGCCTCCCTGTATGGTCCGGCTTCGCCGGCTCTCGTGGCGCTCTCTGGCGCGTGATGCAGTCTCTGGCGAAACGCCGCGAGGTGTCAACGGAGGATGGGCGGCGGATGGCCTCAAAGCCCATCGATTCCGTTTCCGGTCGCCATGGCCGGGCTTGACCCGGCCATCCGCGCCCCGTCATCGCGCGCTCGCGAGACGGGGATGCCCGCCTCGAGGCCGGGCACGACGAGTGGGAGGGGTCGGTGTCCTGCTGCGGCTGCCTCTCTGCCGGCCATATCAGGCATGCGCGGGGGGCGCTTGCCGGAATCCGTCCCATTGCCCATTCTGCGGGCAGCAGGGGCCACTTAGGCCGGGGGGCGGACGCCTCGATGGTAAACGCGACGGAAACTCTGGGCGCGCCTCGGCGCGCCAGCGACGGACGCGTCATCGGCCTCATCAGCGCCGCGCATTTCGTCAGCCACGTGCACATGCTCGTGCTGCCGCCCCTCTTCCTTTTCATCCAGCGCGACTACGGCCTGAGCTTCGCCCAGCTCGGCCTGATCCTGGCCAGCTTCAACATCGTCTCGGCGCTGCTGCAGGCGCCGGCGGGCTTCCTGGTCGACCGCTTCGGCGCCGGGCGGCTGCTGATCGGCGGGCTGCTGTTGGGCTCGGCCGCGCTCGCCGCCGCCTCGATGACGCCCTCCTACTGGGCGCTCATCCTGTGCTTCGCCCTCGCCGGCCTCGCCAACACGATCTACCACCCCTCGGACTACTCGATCCTCTCCCACACCGTCGCCGGCAAGCGCATGGGCCAGGCCTTCTCGATCCACAATTTCGCAGGATTGCTCGGCACCGCGGCGGCGCCGGCCTCGATGCTGGTGGCGGCGCAGCTCTGGAGCTGGCACGGTGCGCTGCTCGCCGCCGGCGTCGTCGGCGCGGTGGTGGCGCTGGTGCTGTTCGTGCAGCGCCAGGCCCTGGTGGTGGCGCCCCATGCGAAGCCGCGCCACGCCGCCGAGGGCGGCCACACCGGCTGGCGGCTGCTGCTGAGCGCGCCGATCCTGCGCAATCTCATGTTCTTCCTGCTGGTGGCGCTGGTGGGTGGCGGCATCAACGGATTCTCCATCGTGGCGCTGGGCGCGCTCTACGGCACGCCGATGGAGACCGCGAACATCGCGCTCTCGTCATATCTCTTCATGAGCGCGCTCGGCGTGCTGGTGGGCGGCTATATCGCCGACCGCACGCGGCACCACACCCGTGTCGCCGCGGTGGGCTTCGCGGTGAGCGGTGCCGTCATCCTGATCGTCGGCACGATCCATCTCGCGACCGGGCCGCTGGTGCTGCTGATGGGCGTCGGCGGCCTGCTCTACGGCATCATCCAGCCGTCCCGCGACATGATCGTGCGCTCGGTGACGCCGCCCGGCTCCTTCGGCAAGGTGTTCGGCTTCGTCTCCACCGGCTTCAACATCGGCGGCGTGATCGGCCCGCTCGCCTATGGCTGGATGATGGACCAGGGCCAGCCGCGCGCCGTCTTCCTGGTGGTGGCCGGATTCACCTTCCTGACGCTGCTCACCGTGGCGACGACGCCTCAGCGCGTGCCGCGGGCGGTGGCGGCGGAGTAAGTCACCCTACCAGCGCCGCGTGACGGCGGCGACGTCGGCAGGCTTCGCCTGGCCGGGAAGGCCGATCGAGCCCAGGTAGATGATGCCGACGATGGTATCGGCATCGTCGAATCCGAGCTCGCGCTTCACCGCCGCGTCATAGGCGATCGGGCCGGTGCGCCAGAAGCCGCCGAGGCCCAGCGCATGGGCGGCGAGCAGCATGTTCTGCGCCGCGGCGCCGGCGGCGACGATCTGCTCGATGTCGGGCACCTTCGGATTCTCCTTCACCATCGCCGCGACGATGACCACGAGCGGCGCGCGCTGCGCCTTCTTGCGCTCGCTGTCGAGCTTGCCCTGGGGCGCGTCCGGCTCGCGGCGCTTGAGCGACTGCGCCATCAGCTCGCCGAAGCGGGCGCGTGCCTCGCCCTCGATCAGCAGGAAGCGCCAGGGCTGCATCCGGCCGTGATCCGGCGCCCGGTTCGCCGCCGCCAGGATCTGCTCCAGCTGCGCCGCGCTCGGTCCCGGCTCCACCAGCTGCGCCGGCGACACCCGGCCCGTCAGCACCTCGATCGCTTCCATCGCCTACCTCTTCCTTGATCGCGGGGCGAGCATACAGCCTCGAAGCCCCGCCTCCATAAGGCGATTTTCTTATGGCTGCCGCAGCCGTGAATGATATCGCGGCGAGATCGCAGACTCCGCCGTGGACAGCGGCGGTGGCGACGGGCGATGATCGGTGGCACCGCATCATCCGCAGGACATCGGGCGCCGCCAGCGCCAGGGAGATTTCATGATCAAGCGACGCAAGCTCGGCCAACTCGAAGTGGGCGCCATCGGTCTCGGCTGCATGAGCATGACGCCGATCTACGGCAAGCCCGATCCGGCGGAGGCGGTCGCCACCATAGAGCGCGCCGTCGATCTCGGCGTCGACCTCATCGACACCTCCGACGCCTATGGCAGCAACGGCTCCAACGAGGAGCTGGTGGGCCGCGCGATCAAGGGACGGCGCGAGCGGGTGGTGCTGGCGACCAAGTTCGGCAACACGCGCGCCGCCGACGGCAAGCCCAGCGCCAACGGCCGGCCGGACTACGTGCTGAGCGCCTGCGAGGCGAGCCTGAAGCGCCTCGGCGTCGACACCATCGATCTCTACTACATCCACCGCGTCGATCCGACGGTGCCGATCGAGGACACGGTGGGCGCGATGGTAAAGCTGAAGCAGCAGGGCAAGATCCGCCATCTCGCCATCTCCGAGGCGGCGCCGGCAACCCTGAAGCGCGCCCATGCGGTGCATCCGATGACCGCGCTGCAGACCGAGTACTCGCTCTGGACGCGGGATGCGGAGACCGAGCTCCTCGGCCTTTGCCAGACGCTCGGCATCGGCTACGTCGCCTACAGCCCGCTTGGCCGCGGCTTCCTCACCGGCACCATCGCCAGCGCCGACGCGCTCGACGCCGACGACCGCCGCCGGCAGATGCCGCGCTTCCAGGGCGACAATGCGCGGCAGAATTTCCAGCTGGTGGCGACGCTCAAAGAACTGGCCGCCGCCGAGAACTGCACGCCGGCGCAGCTGGCGCTCGCCTGGGTGCTCAGCAAGCAGGGCTTCATCGTGCCGCTCCCCGGCACCAAGCAGCGCAAATGGCTGGAGGAGAACGTGGCGGCAGCGGCGCTGTCGCCGAAGCCCGCGACCCTGGCGGCGCTCGACAAGGCCTTCCCGGTGAACGCCGCCGCCGGCACCCGCTATCCCGCCGCCATGATGGAGCGCGTCGGTCTTTGACGGCCCGCCCGCCGCGGCGCGGCGGCAAGCCGAGATCACCGCGCGGGCTCTCCGCGCGCGAGATCGACCGCCGCGCCCGCGCCGCCTCCGAGGTCGCGCGGGCGGCGGGACGGCTGATGCGCCGGCATTTCCGCGCCGGCATCCGCTTCACCTTCAAGGGACCCCAAGATTTTTTGACGGCCGCCGACCGCGCGGTGGAGCGGCTGGTGATCCGTTGCCTCGCGAAACTCTTTCCCGAGGACAGCTTCATCGGCGAGGAAGGCGGCGGCCGCGGCGGGGCGCGCACCTGGGTCATCGATCCCATCGACGGCACCGCCAATTTCGCCCGCGGCGTGCCGCATTTCTGCATCTCCCTCGCCTTTCTTGAGGGCGAGGAGCTGCAGGTCGGCGTCATCTACGATCCGATCCTCGACGAGCTCTTCGTCGCGCGCGCCGGCAAGGGCGCCACCCTCAACGGCCGCAGGCTCCGCGTCAGCGGCGAGAGCAGCCTCAAGCGCGCCATCGTCGAGCTCGGCTGGTCGACGCGCCGGCCGGCAACGCTCTACGCCCGAAATCTGCTCCGCATCCTCGGAGCCGGCGCCAGCTTCCGCCGCTCCGGCTCCGGTGCCCTCGGCATGGCCTATGTCGCCGCCGGCCGCAGCGACGGCTATTTCGAGCCGCACATCAACGCCTGGGACGTGCTGGCGGGCATCCTGCTGGTGCGCGAGGCCGGCGGCTGGAGCAGCGATTTCCTGGCGGACGACGGGCTCCGGCGCGGCAACTCCATCCTCGCCTGCACGCCGGCGCTGCGCGCCCCGCTGCAGCGGCTGACGAAATCGGCGCTTCCCGGTGCGCGGCATCGCTGATCGCGGGCTGCCTTCCCGGCGTCACCACTTTGTGAGATCGACCGCGGTTTCCGCAGCCCCTACTATCGAGCCGCTGCGGCAAGCGACGGCGCCGCTCATCCGATCGAGAAAGGGGGAACGCCATGAAGCTCTATACCTACTACCGCTCCCAGGCGAGCTTCCGGGTACGGATCGCACTCAACATCAAGGGCTTGAAGCGCGAGGACAGCTTTCTCCATCTGGAGAAAGGCGACCAGTTCGCCGCCGGCTACACAGCGGTCAATCCGCAGGCGGTGGTGCCGACCCTCATCGACGGCAACGCCAAGCTATTCCAGTCCCTCGCCATCCTCGAATACCTCGAGGAGAAATACCCGGAGCCGCCGATCCTGCCGAAGGACCCGCTGGCGCGCGCCTGGGTGCGCGGCCTCGCCCTCATCAACGTCGCCGATTCCCATCCGCTGATCGTGCCGCGCATCCGCAATTATCTCACGAAGGTGCTGAAGCTGAGCGACGAGCAGCGCCTCGCCTGGATCCAGCATTGGCTCGGCAAGGGCCTCGAGGCGATGGAGAGCCTCATCGGCGAGCATCCCCAAAGCGGCCGCTTCTGCCACGGCGACTCGGCGACCGTCGCCGACATCTGCCTCGTCACCCAGGTCTTCCCGGCGCAGATGTTCAAGTGCGACGTCGGGCCCTACCCGAAGGTGATGCGGATCTTCGAGACCTGCCTGGCGCTCCCCGCTTTCGCCGCCGCGCACCCGATGAAGCAGCCGGACGCGGAGTAGCGACGCGCCCGAGCGCGGGCAGACCGCGCCCCTGATACATGCGGTGGAGCGCCACCGAGCGGCAATATCGCTGCAGCAGCTTGCGCGCCAGCCGGGCGCGCTTGGGCCCGCGTGGCACCCTCCGATAGGCGGGGCTCGCCGCGAGAATGAGGGCCAGGATGCCCGCCGCCGCCGGCGTCGCCATCGAGGTGCCGCTCATCTCCATGTAGCGGCCCTTGCGGCGCTCGCGATCGGGGATCGTCGAGATGATGCCGACGCCCGGCGCGGTGCAGGTGACGCCCTTGCCGTAGCTGCTGGTGGCTGAGAAGAAGAGGCCGTGCCGACCCTGGCGGCTTCGCCGCTTCTGCCAGTGGCCGTGCGCCCAGCTCCCCGGCGGGGCCCAGGCGAAATGCCCGACCGCCGAGACGGCGACGCAAGCCGGCAGCGCCGCCGGGAAATCGATGGCGCCGCGCCGGCCGTTGTTGCCGGCGGCGCAGATGCAGAGCGAGCCGCGCTCCAGCGCGCGCTGGATCGCCTCCGCCTCCACCTCCGAGGGATCGGACTCGCCGAGGCTGATGTTGATGATGTCGCACCGGTAGTCGCGGGAGAGCGCGTCGATGGCGCGCACGATATCGGGCGTGTCGAGCGAGACGCGGGCGTGGAAGAGCTCGCAGTCGGGCGCGATCCCCGCATAGTCGCCCCGCCGATGCGGCCGCGCGCCGATGATGCCCGTCGTGTGGGTGCCGTGCCCGTGCTCGTCGCGGGCGTCCCGTGCCGGCAGCCGCTTGCCGTCGATGAAGGCGCCGATCCGCGTGACGTGAGCGAGGTTGCGGTGCGGGCCGCAGCCGGAATCGACGACGCCGACGCGGATGCCCTGCCCGCGCTTCCGGCCGCCCGCCGCGCCGGCCATCATGCGATGCCACCAGCCGCGGCCAGCGGCGTCGGCCCGGGGCAGCGGCATGCAGGTGATCGTACCGCCCGACGGTGGCGCCTCTGCAAGAACGCTCCAGAAGCCGGCGTCGGGGATGATGCGGAGCGCCTGCACGCGATAGCCTGGCGGCAGCGGCTGGCGCACGCGACCGCGCCCGTCGGTCTTGCCGAGGGCGACCCGGAGCGGCCCGCCGGACTTGCGAACGAAAAAATAGACGAGACAGCCCGGCAGCGGCTCTTCGCCGCCTTTCACCGCGACCCGATAGGTCTGCCCGGCTTTCGTCACGCGGAGCGGCGGCGAATTCTCCGCCGTCTCCAGGTCGACGATCGGGGGCAGTGCCCGCACCCGGCGGCGCATCACCGGCTCGATGATGATGTCCCGGGAAAGCTCGCGGCGGCGTGCCTCGACCTGGCGGGGATCCGCCTCGAACACGATCACATGCCGATGATCGTCGCGGTCCGGCCGATGGGCGGAAATGATCCTGACGTTGGCGAGCCGCGCCAGCGCCTCGTCGACCGCGCCCTGGCTCGCGCGCCGCGACCCCTCCGTGCGCTTTCCCGACAGACGATTGACCAGCACATAGCGAGCCATATCGGGTCCTCCGGTCGCGCGGGCTCAGCGCGACGCGAGCGCATGGAGACGGGCTTCCCAGACCTCCATTCCGAGCTTCACATAGAGCTCGCGGGCCGCCTGCAGCGCCCGCTCCGCCCGCTCGGGATCGCCTGCCCTGAGCTCGAACAGGCCCAGCGAGCGATGAACATGAGCGACGAGCGGACGCATCTCCACCGCCTC
>DATJOK010000233.1:0-2318 GCA_035507155.1 Allostellaceae bacterium | reverse complement strand
CGAGGTGACTGGCATCCCGTTCATCGGAACCGCGGAGAGCGTCGCCGCGGAGATGGCCGACGCGATGGCCGAGATCGGCGGCGACGGGTTCCTCATCACCGAGCCATTGTCACGCCGGACGATCGCCGAGATCACCGACGGCCTGGTCCCGGCACTGCAGCGCCGCGGCGCCGTGCGGCGGCATTACGCCCGGAAGACGCTGCGGGAGACTCTGCAGGAGTTCTGATCGCGCCTCGTTGCCGTCTCAGTGCCGTCCGACCTGGATGCCGCCGTCGACGATGATTGCCTGGCCGGTGATGTAACGCGAGGCGGGCGAGGCCAGGAACAGCACGACATCGGCGATGTCGGAGGGATCGCCGACGCGGCCCAAGGGAATGTAGGTGGCCGCCTCCTTGAGGCCGGCATCGCCGAGGGAATGCCGCTCGGAGAGCGTCTGCGCGGTGCGGATGAGGCCCGGCGCGATGGCGTTGGCGCGGATGCCGAAGGGTGCCAGCTCCGTCGCCAGCGCGCGCACGAAGCCCACCACGCCAGCCTTGGCGGCAGAATAATGCGCGTGCTCGCGCCAGCCATAGACGTGGCCCATGGTGGAGGCGATCGCCACGATGGCGCCGCTCTTCCTGGCGCGCATGCCCGGCACCGCCGCCCGCACCACCCGCATGATGCCCTTGAGATCGACGTCGAAGGTGTGATCCCAGAGCTCGTCGGTCATCTCCAGGAAGGGCACCCGGTGGGCGATGCCGGCATTGGCGACCACCGCATCGAGGGCGCCGTGGCGCTTCTCCACGTCGGCGACCACCGCGTTGGCGCGGTCGGTGCTGGTGACGTCGAGGGGATGGAACTCCGCCTGGCCGCCCTCCCTGCGGATCTCCGCCGCCACCGCCTCGCCCTCGGCGACCAGCACGTCGGTACCGATCACCGTGTAACCTGCGCGGGCGAAGGCGAGCGCCGTCCCGCGGCCGATGCCGATGCCGCTGCCGGTGATGAGCACGGTCTTTCCCGTCATGAGATCATCCTTTCCCGTTGATGGCGCGCAGCCGGCGCGTGCCGGCCCCATCGACCTCGCCCGCGTCGGTCAGCGCCACCCGATAGACATCGAGGGCGCGCTCGCGAGAGATCCAGCCCTCGCGCACGTCCCTCGCCACTCGAGCGGGGTCGCGCTCGGCGGGGTCGCCGAAGCCACCGCCGCCGTTCGAATAGGAGACGATGGTCTGGTCACGGCGGACCACCACCTGCTCGCTGGTGCCGAGCGGCGTCAGCTCGCCGCTGTCGGCGCGCAGCATCTGCCGCGCCGGCAGCGCCGCCTCGCCACCCGCCACGCCGAGCGCAGGACTGATGGTGCCGTCGCTCACATAGCCGAGCTCGATGTCGCAATCGACCGGCCGGAACTCGGTAAGGATGCCGGGCGCGCCGCGGAACTTCCCCGCCCCCTCGCTGTCCGGCACGATGCAGCGGGTCTCGATGCGGATCGGGTGATGGAGCTCGTCCACCTCGACGCTGTCGTAGAACGGCATGCCGGCATTCCCCATGGTGAAGAGGGAGAGCCAGCCGTCGTTGCAGTGCATGCCCGGCCCGCCGCCGGCCGCGAGGATCACCTCGTTGACGAAGGGTCCGTTGCCATGGCGCGGGTCGTGGCCGGAGATCACGCCCGAGGCCGGCGGGATGCCGGCGCCGCCCTCGGCCATGCCGGCGCCGGGATCGATCACCGCCATCGCCCGCTGCACCGCATTGGTGACGCGGTCGGCGAGGTTGGTGGTGGCGACCGAGGTGCAGGTGGGGTGGCGCGGGATGCCGACGACGCAGTTCTCGCGGAGCTTCACCTCGACGCGGCGGAAGCTGCCGGCATTGGCGGGCACGGTCTGCGGCAGGCTGTTGAAGACGCCAACCATGGCCGCCGTCCGGGCGCAAGCTTCGCTGAGATTGACGCCCACCGGCAGCACGTCGATGTTGTCGGTCATGTCGACGGTGATCCGCGCTGCCGCGCTGTCGACGGCGACGTCGGCGGTGGCGGGAATGCCGCCGGCGGGCGTTCCCGGCAGCGGATCATGGGTGCAGGTCATGCGGGCGCGGCCGCTCCGCATGGCGCCGATCGCCTCGATCATCCGGCGCTCGCTGAAGTCGAACCACTGCGCCGCATGGGCCGAGACCTCGTCCCAGCCGAGCTCCTCGCCCATGCGGCGGATCTCGCGCTCGCCGATCCGGGCGGCGCCCACCATGGCGAGATAGTCGCCGCGCCACTGCCGCGGCACCCGGATCCGCATCAGGCACATGTTGATGAGGTCGGCGTTGTCCTCGTAGTTCTGCTGCACGCGCACCGCCGG
>DATJOK010000232.1:0-7980 GCA_035507155.1 Allostellaceae bacterium | reverse complement strand
CGGGCCGCTGATCGCGCACGACTATCCCACCCTCCTCGGCGCCGCGATCCAGGGCCTGGGGCTCGCGCAGGTGCCCGCCCCGATGGCGAGAGCGCCGATCGCCGACGGCCGGTTGCACGCGCTGCTGGAGCGCTTCGCCGTTACGACACCGGGCGCATTCCTCTATCACCCCGGCAAGCGCCAGGTGCTGCCGAAGCTCCGCGCCTTCATCGAGCACGTCAAACACCGGAGCACCGATGCGCCGCGCGAGGGAGCAGCCGTGCCGCGGTCGCGCAAGCGCCGCGCACCCGGTCACGCGTGAGCGAAGTTTTTATGTCACGAGCCTGTCAACGTCCCGCGGCGGCGACGAGTGTCGTGCCGCCGTCCTGCCGCTGTTCAAGCGCAAGACCGGTCCTCTCCACGCGAATACCGCTCCGCTCCGCGCCAGCGGGGGCGAACGGAGCTGGGCCGGCACCGAGCGCGCCTGAGCCGTAACTCGTGACGAGAGAGACGCAACAGCGGCTCAGACGATGAAATACCCGGGTTGGCCGATGTCGGCGATGAGGCCGATCCCGGTGGGCTTCCAGCCCAGCTCGGCCTGCGTCTTCTCGCTCGATGCCGGCATGTCGAGCCCGGCAAACATCGCCAGCGGCCCGAAATGGGCGCCGGCTTCTTCCTTCCCGATCGAGGCCACCGGCACGTTCAAGGCGCGGCCAAGCACATCGACGATCTGGCGCATGGGCACGCCTTCTTCGGCAACAGCATGGTAGACCCCGTCCGCGACACCGTTCTCCAAGGCGAGCCGGTAGAGACGCGCGACATCCAGCCGGTGCGCGGCGGCCCAGCGATCGCTGCCGTCCCCCACATAGGCGACGACGCCTTTCCGGCGCGCGATGTCGAGCAGATAGGTGACCAGGCCGGCCTTGCCATCGCCGCCATGCACCTGCGGCAGGCGGATCACCATCGCGCGCACGCCGCGCGGGGCATGGGCAAGGCCCACCTGCTCCGAGACGCGCGGAACATGGGCGCTGACCGCGGGCCGCATGTCTTCGGTCGCCAGTTTTCCCGGTGCCACGAGGCCGGTTGCCGAGGTGACGATGAAGGGTTTGCCGGATCCCTGCAGCGCATCGCCCATCGCCTCGATGGCGCGCTTGTCGATCTCTCCGTTCTCCGCGAATTTGGAGAAATCGTGGATGAAGGCGAGATGGATGGTGCCGTCGGTCTCCGTCGCGCCGCGCCGGAGACTGTCGAGATCCCCAAGGGAACCGCGATGAACCTCGGCGCCCAATTTCTCGAGCGCCTTCGCATTGGCGTCGGAGCGGGCAAGGCCCAGCACCTGATGCCCGTTGGCGATCAATTCCCGCGTTGTGGCGGTGCCGATGAATCCGGCCGCGCCGGTGATGAAGACCCGCATGAGCAACACTCCCTGTTCAGACGAGCGAGATATTGCTACGGTGCGATTCCGGGTAAAGTAGTGTCGCTATACAGGTATAATGGCTACCAGGATGCCGGACGCGAATCCGCTCGGGAATTATCTCAGAGACCGCCGCGCCAAGCTCGATCCCGCGGCATTCGGCTTTCCGCTGACGCGGCGGCGCACGCCGGGGCTTCGGCGGGAGGAGGTGGCGCAGCGCGCCAATGTGAGCGCCACCTGGTACACCTGGCTGGAGCAAGGGCGCGGCGGCGCCCCCTCCGCCGACGTGCTGGACCGCATTGCCCGGGCGATGATGCTGACCGACGTGGAGCGCGAGCACCTGTTTCTGCTCGGCCTGGGCCGCCCGCCGGAATTCCGCTATCGTGCGCCCGAAGGCATCACGCCGCGGCTGCAGCGCGTGCTCGACACGCTCGATCACAGCCCCGCCTTCATCCGGACCGCAACCTGGGACGTGATCGCCTGGAACAAGGCCGCGGCGGCGGTGATGACGGACTACAGCACGCTGCCGGAGGGGCAGCGCAACGTGCTGCGCATGATGTTCCGCGACGCGCGCGTCCGCGCGGCGCAATCCAATTGGCAGAGCGTCGCGCGATACGTGGTGGCATCGTTCCGCGCGGACGTGGCGCGCGCCGGCGCCGCGCGCAACGTCCAATCGCTCGTCGACGAGCTCTGCGCCACCAGCCCCGAATTCGCGGCGATGTGGCGCGACAACGATGTGCAGGGCCACGGCGACGGCCTCAAGGTCCTGCATCACCCTGTCGCCGGCCGGCTCTCGATGGAGTTCTCGGCGTTCGCGGTCGACGGCCGGCCCGATCTCACCATGGTGATCTACAACCCGGCGACGCCCGCGGACGCGGACAAGATCCGCGCGCTGCTCAAGCCTCGGCCGAAGCGGCACGAGCGCGCCAGGCGGCGCTAGGAGCCCACATCGGCAGGCCGCCCGTGGCCCGCGACAGGGAGACCGCAGCGGTCTCCCTGCGCCGCCGTGCTCAGCTCAGGCGATCTGCGAGAACTTCCGCGATGGGATGTGCCGAAGCGGGATTCTGCCCGGTGATCAGGGCCCCGTCCTCGACGACATTGGCGTTCCAGTTCTTGCCCGACCGGATGAAATCGCCACCATTGCCGATCAGCATCTTCTCCAGCGAGAACAAGAGATGCCGTGAAAGATCGAGCTCCTCGTCCTCGGCGTCGGTGAAACCGGTAACCTTTCGGCCCTTCACCAGGGGTTCGCCATTCGGCTTCCTCGCGTCGCGGAGGATCGCCGGAGCATGGCAGACCATCGCGACCGGCGTCTCCGTTCCGATCATGTCCTCGATCAGCTTGATCGCGAGAGAATTGCTCGCGAGGTCCCAAAGCTGGCCATAGCCGCCCGGAAAGAACGCGCCGTCGAAGTCGTGATAGTTCACCTCGCTGAGCTTCTGCGTGTTCGCGAGAGCGCGCTGCGCGATCGGATCCTTCTCGAAACGATCGGTGTTCGACGTCGTGAACGCCTTGTCGAAGCTCAGGGGATCGATGGGCGCCGCACCGCCCAGCGGGGAAGCAAGCACGACGTCGAAGCCGCGTTCCTTGAACGTGTAATAGGGGGTGGCGACCTCATCGAACCAGTTGCCGGTCTTCTTCCCGCTCAAGCCCATGACGTCGTGAGAGGTGAGAACCATGAGAACGCGCTTTGCCATCGGTAAGCTCCCGTTGAAGATTCATCTACCTATCTGTAGATAGTCATAACGTAGGGTCCGGCTCGACACTGAGTCAAGAACTATCTATCAGAAGGTAGATTCTCCGATCGCCCGCCCCCCTCGCCGACCTGGAACGCTCGCTGTCGATCGCCATAGCAGGCTTGCCAATCGCCCGGCGACGCTCTATCTATCGGGTGATAGACACCCGGAGACCGACATGAAAGAGGCCATCCTGGATGCCGCCGAGAGCAGAGCGCGCCGTGGCGGATACAACGGCTTCAGCTTTCGCGATCTCGCCCAAGATGTCGGCATCAAGAGCGCCAGCGTTCACTATCATTTTCCTACCAAGGAGAAACTGGCCGAGGTTCTGGCGCATCGGTACGTCGACCGGATGGCCGCCTATCTGGGAGATCCTGCCAAGCGTCAGCCGCGGGCGGCCGTCAAGCACCTCGCGGACATTTTCATAAAGGCAAATGAGGCCGACGATCAGATGTGCCTCTGCGGCATCTTCGCGGCGGAGAGCGGCAGCCTCCCGCCCCAGGTTGTCCCGCAAGTCACCGCGTTTTTCGACCTGCTTTCGAAATGGCTGGACGTGGCGCTCCGGCCCGCTGAGAGCGCCCCCAAGCCCGTCGAGATCATCGCGGCCTTAGAGGGAGCGATGCTCATGGCACGGGTCATGCGAAAACCGGCCATATTGCGCGAGGTCGTGGCGGCAACGCTCAAGCGGATCAGCAGCTGAGACGTGGCAAACGCGCCTCGGAATCCGGCACGCTCCTCACCGATCCCCGAAGATGGCCTCGATCGGCCGGCCGAACAGGCGCGCGATCTTGAAGGCGAGCGGCAGGCTCGGGTCGTACTTGCCGGTCTCGATGGAATTCACGGTCTGGCGCGAGACGTCGAGCCGCTCGGCAAGCTCCGCCTGGCTCCAGCCGCGCTCGGCCCGGAGCGCCTTGAGGCGATTTTTCACGGGGCGAGAGGCGCCGCTAGCGCATCCTCGCCCGCCAGACGCCCGACGCGATCAGCGAGCCGAGCAGCTGGGCGAAGACGAGACCGATCCATCCGAGCGCGAAGTAGGCGCCGGGCGTGCCGCGGCCATCGACGAAGCGGGTGAGGAAGGCGCCGCCGTTCAGCAGCCAGAGCATCATGATGGGCGCGGTCAGTACGATCGCCCCGGTCGATCCGATGAGCCAGGAGATTTTGCGCGCCTCCCGCGCCATCTCGTCCATCCGGCGCCAGGAGACCGCCCACCCGATCCCCGCTGCCCAGGCCAAGCTCGCGAACTTCGCGAGCGCCAGCCACGGCGCTGCCGCCGGCTCGTGGCGACCGAAGATCACCAGGATGACGGCCGCCGCGCCGAACCAGATGACGATGGCGCCGATGACGGCGACGGCAATGGAACTGATGAATGCGACCTGGCGGCGGGTGGGCATGGGCGCAGTGGTCCGCGCGGAGGAGAGACAAGCAAACTTGTCACCGCGGGGCGTGGATGTCAAGCACCCTTGTCATCCGTCGCACCGTTCCGAACCGCAAGGGAGCCGGCGCTGCAGCTCCGCTTACAGCGCAAATATCTAGGGCGCAAAAGTGATCACGCCGATGAGCCCCGCGCCGAGGGCGAGCACGAGAACGGCCCCGGCCGACACGTCCTTGGCTGTCCTGACCAGCTCATGGGCACCAGGCGAGACGAGGTCGCAGAGGCGCTCGAATGCCGTGTTCGACGCCTCGGCGGCAAGCTCCATTGCAATCGAGACGGTGCCAGCGCCAATCGCTGGCGATGACCGCAAGCGACGCGTATTGGCGTCAAGACACGTCGAGACAAAGAAACCAGGGGCGATGCTCAACTGTCAGCTCGCGCGGCGGTGTATGCCACCCGGCGCGCGGCGGGTCCCCCTCGACGAGGAGCATCCCTACCCTGCCGGCTGTTCCCCGTCGAACCGAACGCTCCGAGGCTGCCATGGACAAGGCTGGTGTCGCCTTTGACGAACCGGTCGTCGCGAAAATGGACATGAAGGTCGAGGTCGTCGTGATGCCCGTATCGGACGTCGACCGCGCCAAAGAATTCTACGCGAGGCTGGGATGGCGGCTCGATCGCGACTTCCGTTTTGCCAATGGACTGCGGGCCATCCAGTTCACGCCGTCCAGCTCCGGGTGCTCAAGCGGGTCGGCGCCGCCGAAGTAGCCGGAGCCCCCTCGCGACCGTCTCGGTGAGGAGACTCTGCGCAAGCACCTCAGAGGAAACCATCGACCAGAGGAGAACGCACGATCATGGGTTTGCTGGAAGGCAAGGTTGTGCTGATCACGGGCGGAACGTCCGGCATTGGCCGCGCCAGCGCGCTGCTGTTCGCCCGCGAGGGCGCCAAAGTCGCGCTTACCGGCCGCCAGTCGGCCGAGGGCGAAGCGGTCGTCGCCGAGATCAAGGCTGCCGGCGGCGCCGCGATCTTCATTCGGGCCGATCTGGCGGAAACCGCCGGTATCCCCGGCATCATCGACAGGGTCGTGACGGCCTATGGCCGGCTCGATTGCGCATTCAACAACGCAGGGCTCTCCACCAGCGGCCCGATCGAGACGTTGGACGAGGCCGCCTGGGACAGGGTCGTCGACATCAACCTGAAGGCGGCATTCTTCTGTCTGAAGGCCGAGGCGGCGCAGATGAAACAGCAGGGCGGCGGCGCCATCGTCTTCAACGGCTCGGTGCTGGCGAACATCGCCTTCCCCGGCTCGTCGATCTACAGCGCCAGCAAAGGCGGCATCTCGGCCCTGATGCGCGCAGCCGCGGTGGAGCTCGGGCCGCACGGCATCCGGGTGAATTCGGTGAACCCCTCGATCACCCGCACGCCGCTGACGACAAAGAATATCAGGGCTGGCGCCGATGGGACGGAGACGCACCCTTACGCGCCCCTCGGAGCCATCCCGCTGCGCCGGCTCGCGGAACCAGAGGAGATGTCGGAGGTCGCCCTCTTCCTGCTGTCGGACCGGGCGTCCTACGTCACCGGTCATGCGCTCATTGCAGACGGCGGACAGAGCGCGACTTGACCGGAGGCAAGCCGCGGGCGCGAGGGACAAGCAGGAGGCCCAGATGAGACCGGGAAGCGTCGCCTCGTTCTCTCCCTAGGAATGAGCGACGGGCAACCAGCGCGCCGCGGCGTCCGCACTATCCTCCGGGACCGTATTGAACGCGATGCAGGTGTTTGGCGCGGCCTTGTGCACCGCATTTATGACGGTCTCGAATAACTGCAGGCTCCTGAGCGGGAGCCGAACCCCGGCCCCGACGACGACGCAATCATATGTCGCTGCGGTCAAGCGCCGCTCCACGGCGGGCCCCGCCGTGGCGTCGTGTTGGATCAGGCATGCCTCGGCCTGCCATCCACGGTCCGTCATCTGCTTCAGGCCCAGATCGATCGCAGCCTGGATCTTCTTCGCATCCATCCCTGGCGGCAGAGCAGGATCGGAGTAATCCACCGCTTCAGGCTCCAGGCCGACCAACAGCACTCGTGTCATGTCATCTGCTCCTCAGATCGTCCGCTACATTGCCGTGGCGCCGGCTTCACGACAAACGCCCACCCGCGGACAATCGACGGATGATATCGCTTGCCGCGGACCTCATGAGCCCCGCTAACCGCCGGGGTGGAGGCCCGGCGCCTCGTGGCCCGTCCGCGCCACGTATTCGGTGTAGCCGCCGCCGTACTGATGAACGCCGTCGGGCGTCAGCTCCAGCACGCGGTTCGAGAGCGCGGCCAGGAAGTGGCGGTCGTGCGAGACGAACAGCATGGTGCCCTCGAAATCCCTGAGCGCCGCCACCAGCATCTCCTTCGTCGCCATGTCCAGGTGGTTCGTCGGCTCGTCGAGCACCAAAAAATTCGGCGGATCGAACAGCATCTTGGCCATGACCAGACGCGCCTTCTCGCCGCCGGACAGCACGCGGCAGGGCTTCTCGACGTCGTCGCCGGAGAAGCCGAAGCAGCCGGCGAGCGAGCGCAGCGCCCCCTGCCCCGCCAGCGGGAATGACTCGTCCAGCGATTCGAAAACCGTATCGTCGCCGTCGAGCAGGTCCATCGAGTGCTGGGCGAAATAGCCCATCCTGACGCTGCTGCCGACCGTCACCTTGCCCTGGTCCGGCTCGGTGGCACCCGCCACCAGCTTCAGGAGCGTGGACTTCCCCGCGCCGTTGGCGCCGAGGACGCACCAGCGCTCCTTGCGGCGCACCCGGAAATCGAGCCCGCTATAGATCGGCTGGCTGCCATAGCCCTTGTGCACGTTCTCCAGGCTCGCCACGTCGTCGCCGGAGCGCGGCGGGGCGCGGAATTCGAACTGGACGGTCTGGCGGCGCCGGGGCGGCTCCACGCGCTCGATCTTGTCCAGCTTCTTCACCCGGCTCTGCACCTGCGCGGCGTGCGAGGCGCGCGCCTTGAAGCGCTCGATGAACTTGATCTCTTTCGCGAGCATCGCCTGCTGGCGCTCGTACTGCGCCTGGCGCTGCGCCTCGCTGAGCGCGCGCTGCTGCTCGTAGAAATCGTAGTTGCCCGAATAGGTCGTGAGCGCGCCGCCGTCGATCTCGATGACCTTGCCGACGATGCGGTTCATGAACTCGCGGTCATGGGACGTCATCAGCAGCGCGCCGTCGTAGCCCCTAAGGAAACCCTCCAGCCAGATCAGGCTTTCGAGATCGAGATGGTTGCTGGGCTCGTCCAGCAGCATGCCGTCGGGCCGCATCAGCAGGATGCGGGCGAGCGCCACGCGCATCTTCCAGCCGCCGGAGAGCAGGCCGACGTCGCCGTCCATCCGCTCCTGGGTGAAGCTCAGGCCCGCGAGCACCTCGCGCGCCCGCGCCTCCAGCGCATAGCCGTCGAGCTCCTGAAAGCGCCCCTGCACCTCGCCATAGCGCTCGACGATCGC
>DATJOK010000231.1:0-6624 GCA_035507155.1 Allostellaceae bacterium | reverse complement strand
ATAGGAGACAAGACCGACGCCTGCCGCATGCACACTCATGCGACGAGTGAACAGCGTGGGCCTCCGATGCGATCGACTACTCGTTGGCCCCGCCAGTCTGCTCGTTGCTCGCGCGCACCGACTTGGATTCAGGTGATCGTTCCTGCCGCAGAAAGATGCTGAGGAGGACATAGATGCCAATAGCCAAGAATTCCGCCTCCCAGCACTGGAAAACCGAGAACCAGAAGCTGGACGAGCTCGCATAGGAGCCGAGCGAGATCGCGGGCAGATGCCGCAGCGCCTGATCCTCGTTGTATTTCCACTCGCCAAACAAGGCATGCAGCGCGAAGGTCGCCGCGAACATGCCGAAGAAAGCCAACGACAAAGAGTTGGCGTAAAGCCACTCCTGCGCCGTCGGTCGCGGCCCGAACTTCCAATTCATGGTCCGAACGCTGCTGGAGGCCGTCTTGCGGGAATGTGCCGCGCCCTTCTGGCGGAGCACCGTTCCGAACGCGATCAGCGCGGCCAGCTGCAGGATGGCCGCCTGCCAATTGCTGAACATGCCATCGAGGAAGTTGCCGGTCCCCAGATAGGCGGAGAACGCGATCTCGCGGAGATGTCCAGCCTGCAACGAACCGTTGTATGCGAACCACCCCGATAGAGCCTGGCCGGCGACACACAGCAGGAACAGACCGAACAGCGCTATCGACATGCTGTCGTCGCTGACGAACTTCTTCAGGCTGCACCAGAATGTGCCGGCTTGCATAAGCTTTCCCATCGCCCGTCGGGAATCAATTCGCGGGCGACCGTCGCCGTTCCATCAAGCCGACCGCGGCCCATGACCGCGCCCTCTCGGGTCATTTCGGGAGGTACTTCGGCCCCAGGATGACCGAGCCGGTCTCGAGCAGCGACTTGAGATTGGACAGCACCTGCGGCCAGCCCTCCGAGACCGCGCCGATGAACTTCGACTGCTCGCGATCGATGCTGTGGGTCACGGTCAGTTTCACCGCATCATCGACCGTCTCAATCTCCATGGTGCAGAGCGACCAGCCCTCCGCCTTGAGCTCCGGCCGGAACTCGTTGCGCCAGCGGATGCCGAGGCGCCGCGACGGCTCGAAGGCGATGATCTCGCCGGTGTCGCACACCCGGCCGTCGGGCAACACGAGCTTCCACGCGCCGCCGACCTTCCAATCGGCCTCCGGACGCGCGCCGCGCCAGTACTGCTGCGCGAATTCGGGGCTTGTCAGCGCGGTCCACAGACGCTCGGGCGTCGTGCGGATATAGGTGACATAGATATAGCTGCTCTTCCCTGCATCACTCACGGTCTTCTCCTTCCAGTTTGCTCTTCAGTGCGGAGAGCGTGGCCAGCTGGCGGCGCTCGAATTTCCGGATCCAGCGCTCGGCGATCTCGTTGATCGGCACGGGATTGATGAAGTGCAGCTTTTCCCGCCCCTGCCGCTTCCAGGAGACGAGATTCGCCTCCTCGAGGATCGCCAGATGCTTGGCGACCGCCTGCCGCGTCATGTCGAGGCCGGCGCAGAGATCGCCCAGCGTCTGGCCATTCTTGCGATAGAGCCGGTCCAGCAGCCGCCGGCGGCTGGCATCGGCCAAAGCGCGAAACACTGCGTTCTCGTTCATGCCCACAACAGGTAACTTTTTGGTTCCCTGTTTTATAAGGAACCCAGAGGTTACCTGTCAAGCTGGAAGCATTCCGGCGATACTTGTCTCGGATCGCTCAGCCGACCGCGCGCCTCGGCTGCACCACGTTGCGCCAGAAGCGCTGCAGGCTGTCGCAGCGATCCGCTTCCGGTTCTGCGCCTCTTGTTGCGCCGGACAGGCGATCGCTGAATACTGAGGTGCGACCGAAGACGGCGCGAGACCGACGCAGACGGAGGAAGAGCGATGTCATTCTATCGAGGCATGACCTGCGAGAACGTGACCATCAAAGGCGACAAGGGAACGCCGGTGACGGCCTATGTGGCGAAGCCGTCGGGTCCCGGACCCTTTCCGGGCGTCGTGCTGATCCACCACCTGCCGGGCTGGAGCGAGCTCTACATCGAGACCACGCGCCGCTTCGCGCACCACGGCTATCTCGCGATCTGCGCCAACCTCTACCAGCGCGAGGGCGGCAGCGAGGCCAATCCCGACGACGTCGCGGCCAAGGTCCGCGCCGAGGGCGGCATCGCCGATGCCCAGATGGTGGGCGATACCGAGGCCGCGGTGAAGTGGATGCGCTCGCAGCCCAACCACAACGGCAAGGTCGGTCTCTTCGGCTCCTGCTCTGGCGGCCGGCACGCCTTCCTCTATGCCTGCCAGAAGAAGGACGTCGACGCCTGCGTCGAGCTCTGGGGCGGCCGCGTGGTGATGGGGAAGGAGGAGCTCAACGCCAAGACGCCGGTGGCGCCCATCGACATGACGAAGGACCTCTCCTGCCCGCTCCTCGGCATCTTCGGCAACGACGACCGGGCGCCCAGCCCCGAGCAGGTGAACCAGCACGAGGCAGAGCTCAAAAAGCACGGCAAGAGCTACGAGTTCCATCGCTACGACGGCGCCGGCCACGGATTCTTCTACTGGCACCGGCCGCTCTACCGGCCGGAGCAGTGCATGGATGCCTGGGGCAAGGTCTACGCGTTCCTCGGCAAGCAGCTCAAGAAGTAGGAGGCGCCCCCATGTGCACGTCCATCATCGAGGTGACATCCGCCGAGGGCATGGCGAAGCGCGGCGACGAGTGGTTTGCCCTCTCGCACGCGGTGGTCGCCTATGACCATGCGCGCCACGCGCATCTGGGCGACGTCATCACCCTCGACTTCGTCAACGGCGATCTGGACCCCGGCGCACGCGCCGGGATCGAGCTGACGCTGGAGACCGCGAAGGCGCTTCGCGCCGCCCTCGACCGCGCCATCGCCGCCGCCGAGTTCGAGGAGGCGGAGGTGCGCGGCAAGGGCGCCGCGGTCAGGATCGTGCAAGCGGCGTGAGGTCACCGAGATCGCGGTGACTGCCGCAGGGGGCGATGGCCGCTGATCCATATCCGACCGCGTCCTGCTCATGCGGCAGCGTCGAACTCGAAGCCTTCGGCGCGCCCATCGTCAGTGCCGTCTGTTACTGCGACGACTGTCAGACAGGCTCGCGCCAAATTGAGGCGTTGCCCGGTGCGGGCCCCGTGCGCGACCCCGACGGCGGGACGGCCTACACCCTCTATCGGAAAGACCGCATCGCGTGCTCAAGGGGGAGCGCACTCCTGAAGAGCTACAAGATCAGGGAGAACTCGGCCACGAACAGAGTCGTCGCAACCTGCTGCAATTCGGCAATGTTCGTGAGCTTCGACAAGGGCCCGTTCTGGGTTTCGGCCTATAGAGCCCGGTTCCGGGGAGACCTGCCACCCCTGCAGATGCGGATCTGCACGAAGTTCAAGCCCGACGGCGTCATTCTGCCGAGCGACCTGCCCAGCTGCCGGGGCTATCCCCTGCGGCTCATGGCAAGGCTCCTGGCATCAGGGGCCGCAATGCTGTTGCGCCGCTGAACTTCCGCTGATCGCCCGTCACGCCGGTCGTGCGCGTGGCTCCGCTGCTTGCCGACCGAGCAGATAGAACGCGGCGACGTGGGTGATCATCAGCAAGGGCACGTAGATGATCGGGATCGCGTAGGTGGCGCCCAGCTCTCCCGCCAGCGCCGGGAGGTTGAACGCATTGCCGTGATAGTAGTCGACGAGGATGTCGACCGCGCCCATGACATTGAACGCGACGACGAATGACCAGAAGAGCGGGCGGATCCTCACGGTCAGAAGCGCCAGCATGGCGAGAAGCCCGGTGGCGAAGTCGCCGTAGGCGGCGAAACCGGCGAAGTCTGCGGGGAGATCCGGGCCGACGACGCCCGGAATGATGAAGACCAGCCCGAAGAAGCGGAAGCTGTGCAGGGTCGCGATGGCGCGCTGCGCCTCGACTGGGGCCATCGACCTGAGCCTGGGCCAGGCATAGGCGCCGAAGCAGAGGAGCCACGGCACGTAGCCGAGCACGAGATGGATGCGGAAGATCGTTGCGATCGACATGGGGATTCCTCTCGGTTGCGGCGCGCGCCTACCGCCGCGCCGCGTCGCGCCGGCGCCACAGCTGGCGCAGCGACAGCGCGTGCAGCAGGATCGAGCACGGCACGACGAAGGCCGGGGTCAGTACGCCCGGATAGGCGCCAGCGTTGATGCTTTGCACGCCGGGAATGATCAGCTGGAACCGCCCGGGCGCGGTGATCATCCCCATGGTGATGGCGACGGCGAAATCGGCGAGGCCGAAGATGTTCCAGGCGATCGCTGCCTTTCGGCCTTGCGCCGTGCCGGCCGCCACGGCGACTGCCGCCGGCACGGCGAAGAGGCCGGTCAGCACGTCGCCGGTTCCCGCTGGCAGCGCGAACACGCCGGTCAGCGACCCGTGCAGCCAGGCAGCGAGCGCCCAGCTTCCGAAGACGCGGTAAGCCTGCAGCGCGACGAGCCAGGCCGCCGGCATCGCGTCGAGCACCTGCCCCACCCGCTTCGACAGCAGCAGCGGCGGCGCACCAACGATCAGCGGCAGGAAGATCGCCAGCGGCAGCAACGGCGCCGCTGAAGCGCCCGCGATGAGGACGCCGTTGATCGCGGCGCTCCAGGCGACGACGAACCACAGCGTGTAGGGAATCATGATCGCGAGCCAGGTCGCGCGGCGCTGGCCCGGCGTCAGGTCGGCGCGCTCGAGGCCGAGCCACAGGCCGACCGCGATGAGCCCGTGGGCCATCAGCTGGTGCGCCGTGGTCTGCGCGCCGCTGGCCCAGATGACCGGCTGCCAGGAGATGAACGCGACCCACAGCAGCGTGAGCGGCAGGATCCACAGCAGGCTGCGCCAAGCGGTACTCGGCGCGGCAAGGCCGGGGGGAACGACGGCGGCAGTCATCGACGGATCTCCCTCAGACGGCTTCGAACACGGCGGTCAGGATGCCGAGCCGGCCTTCCAGGAGATTTCGCCCGAGGTTGGCGGCGAGCTGCGCGAAGTCCGGCCCCATCACCACGCCGAGATTGGGCGAGGACGGCGGCCCGGACGCGCGCAGCTGTTGGAACCAGGCCTTGGCTGTCTCGGTGTCGTCCTGCCAGGCGAGCGCGCGGAAGCCCGCCGGCTCGATCGCCGCGCGCGTCGCGGCGGCGGTCAGGAGAAAGCTCGTCGCCGGCGTCCGCGCCCAGGGCACGGGATAGTGTGGCTCGCCGCCGGTCAGCACCACGTCGAAAGTGGCGAACCTGCCGCCCGGCCGCAGCACGCGCCGGATCTCGCCATAGAGCCGCGCACGGTCGGCGATGTTCATCGCCACATGCTGCAGCAGCGCGACATCGAAGCGGCCCTCGTCGAAGGGAAGCGCCAGCGCACTCCCGGTCTCGAAGGTCACCTGCCCGCTCTGCCCGGTGCGCCGGGTCAGGTAGCGCGCGGCGTCGACGAACGGCTCGCTGAGGTCGACGCCGGTGACTTGGCAGCCATGGGTCGCGGCCAGGAAGCGCGCCGGTCCGCCGACCCCCGAACCGATGTCGAGGACCGACATGTCCGCGGTGATCCCCGCCAAGGTCGCAAGCTCGGCGGTGGCGGCGAGCCCCCGGGTGTGGAACTGGTCGAGGGTGCCCAGCTGCTCCGGCGCGAGCCGCCGATCCTCCGGCCCGAGGGCGGCGAGCGCCGTCTTCAGCCGCTCGGTCAGGCCGGTCGCGCGATAGTGCTCGCGCACGCCATCAAGCTCGTCGCTCATTGCCGGGTTCCTCCGAGGCTTCGGTCGCGGGTGAGATGTACCGCCGCTTCCTCGCGGCGACTATCCGCTATAATGTCGACGGGGTATGAAGCAGAACTTCACAATGCGGCAGGGCGCGCTCGACGGCGTGGCGTCGTTCCTGAGCGTCGCCCGCCATCGCAATTTCCGCCGCGCGGCGGCGGAGCTCGGTGTCACGCCGTCGGCGGTCAGCCAGGCGATCCGCGCGCTCGAGGCGCGCGTCGGGGCGGCGCTCTTCATCCGCACGACGCGGAGCGTGGGCTTGACCGAGGCCGGCGAGCGCTTCCTCTCCCGGGCGAAGCCCGCCTTCGACGAGCTCGTCGCCGCCGGCGAGGCGGCGCGCGACCTCGGGCAGCGTCCCGCCGGGCGCCTCCGCCTCGCGGTTCCCCGCGCGGTCGTGCCGCTGATCCTGGAGCCGGTGATCGCCTCTTTCTGCAGGGCCTATCCGGAGATCGAGCTGGAGATCGCCGCCAGCGAGGAGATGGTGGACCTGGCGGCGGGCGGCTTCGACGCCGGCATCCGTCTCGGCCAGTTCATCGCGCCGGACATGGCGGTCGTGCGGCTGACGCCGCCCTTCCCGTTCCTGGTCGTGGGCAGCGCCGATTACCTCCGAGGCCGGCCGCGGCCGGAGCGGATCGAGGATCTGCGCCGGCATGCCTGCCTGCGCTTCCGCCGCACCAACGGGTCGATTGCGCCGTGGAATTTCGTTGACGGCAACAAGCCGGTCGAGGTGATCGTCTCCGGGCCGCTGATCGCGCACGACTATCCCACCCTCCTCGGCGCCGCGATCCAGGGCCTGGGGCTCGCGCAGGTGCCCGCCCCGATGGCGAGAGCGCCGATCGCCGACGGCCGGTTGCACGCGCTGCTGGAGCGCTTCGCCGT
>DATJOK010000230.1:0-3683 GCA_035507155.1 Allostellaceae bacterium | reverse complement strand
CATGAGCCCGGTGGTGGTGAGCCGGTCCTTCGAGACTTTGAGCAGCGCGTTCCACGACGCGTGCAGCAGCGCCGCCAGCAGCACCAGCGCGATGATGCGCGGATCGAGGCCGAGGGCGGGGGTCATTGGGAAGGTGCGGAGGAGCGCTGCAACCCACCCCCCACCTTGCCCTCCCCCTCAAGGGGGGAGGGGCAACAAGCTGAAGCAACGAGAATCCCCCTTCCCCCTTGAGGGGGAGGGTTGGGGTGGGGGGTGGGGCCGGGACTCAAGCTCACGCCCGCCCCGCTTCCCGCGCCGCCTCGCTGATCGACGCCTCCACGATCTCCAGCGCCTGCTCCATCTCCGCGCGCGTGGTGACGAGCGGCGGCGTCAATGTCAGCACGTTCCCCATCGTGGTCTTGAAGCTGAGGCCGCGATCGAGGCAGCGGTAGAGCACGGATTCCGCCGCATCGCCGGCGGGCGCCTTGCTGGCACGATCCCTGACCAGTTCGATGCCGATGAGAAATCCGCGGCCACGCACGTCGCCGATGATCGGATGCTTCCGCTTCATCTCCTCAAGCCGCGCCAGCGCGAATTCGCCGACCTCGCGCGCGTTTTCCACCAGCCCCTCGCTCTCGATGATCTCGATCGTCGTCAGCGCCGCCCGCGCGGTCACCGGATTCTTCTCGTGCGTATAGTGGCCGAAGGCCCAGTCGCCGGCGACATCGAGCTCCGGCCGGCAGAGCGTGGCGGCGATCGGCAGCACGCCACCGCCCAGCGCCTTGCCCAGCACCAGGATGTCCGGCACCACGCCCTCGTGCTCGCTGGCGAACATCCGGCCCGTCTTGCCGAGGCCGGTCGGGATCTCGTCGAAGATCAGGAGCGTGCCGTGGCGGTCGCAGGCCGCGCGCACCGCCTGCCAGTAGCCGGGCGGCGGGAAATAGGGGACGGCGCGGGCGGGCTCGGCGATGACGGCAGCGACGTCGCCCTCGCGCTCCAGCACGTAGGAGACATAGTTGGCGCAGGCGGTATGGCAGAGCGCGAGATCGGGCTTGCCGTCGCGCTCGGGATAGCCGTAGGCGCAGCGGTAGCAGGCGAAGGGCGCCGCATGCTCGGTGCCGCTCAGCAGCGGCCCGATCGGGCCGGAGCGGAACAGCTGCTCGCCGCCGACGCTGGATGCTCCGAAGCCCGCGCCATGAAACGCATCCCAGAAGGAGAGCATCTTGTGCCGCCCGGTGGCGGCGCGCGCCAGCTTCAGCGCCACCTCGACCGCGTCGGAGCCGCCGGTGGTGAACAGCACCTTGGCGAGGCCACCCGGCGCGATCCCGGCGAGCTTCCGTGCCAGCGCGACCGCCGGCTCGGAAGTGAAGCGCCGCGGCGTAAAGGAAAGGGTGTCGAGCTGCTGCTTGATCGCCGTGATGAGGCGCGGATGGCCGTAGCCGATGTGGTGGACGTTGTTGCCGTGGAAATCCCTATAGCGCCGGCCGGCGAGATCCTCGATCCAGATCCCCTCGGCCTTGCGGATCGCCGAGAGGCAGGGGGTCGAGACCGACTGGTGCAGGAAGAGCCGCGCATCCTCCGCCAGCATCGCGTCGATGGCGGGGTTGCGGTGGCGCGCCGCCCATTCCGCGCGGCGGCTCGAGCTGTTGACGTCGCCTTCCGATTGGTGGGGCTGGCGGTCCCGGCCTAGAGCCACGGCAGCGAGTAGGTCTTGACGTTGGTGAAGCTCTTCATCGCCTCCAGCACGCCCTCCTTGTAGCCGAGGCCCGAATCCTTGACGCCGCCGAAGGGCGACATCTCGATCCGGTAGCCCGGCACCTCGCGCACGTTGACGGTGCCGACTTTGAGGTCGCGCACGAAGCGGGTGACGTAGTCGAGGCGGTTGGTGCAGACGCCGGAGGAGAGACCGTAGGCGGTCGAGTTGGAGAGCCGGATCGCCTCGTCGATGTCGCCGAAGGCCATCACCGGCGAGACCGGCCCGAAGGTCTCCTCGCGCACCAGCTCGCAATCCACCGGCACGCGATCGAGCACGGTCGGCGCGTAGAGCGCGCCCTCGCGACGGTGGCCGCAGAGGAGCCGCGCGCCGCGAGAAATCGCGTCATCGACCCGGCGCTCGATCCGCTTTGCCGCCTCCTCGTCGATGACGGTGCCCATGTCGGTCTTGGGATCCCTGGGATCGCCGTATTTCACCGTCTTGGTCTTCTCGACGAGGAGCGCGGTGAAGCGTTCGGCCACGTCCTTGTGCACGAGGATGCGCTTCACTGCGGTGCAGCGCTGGCCGGAATTCTTGTAGGAGCCGGCCGCCGCCAGGGTCGCCGCTTCCTCGATGTCGGCGTCCTCCATGACGATGAGCGGGTCGTTGCCACCCAATTCGAGGACGCAGCGGCGGTAGCCCAGATGCTCGGCGATGTACTTGCCGGCGCCGACACCGCCGGTGAAGGTCACCAATTCCACCTCGGGGTTGGTGATGAGCTCGTCGGCGATCTCGCGGGGATCGCCGGTCACCACCTGGAACATCTCGGGCGGCAGACCGGCGTCGTAGAGCACGTCCGCCAGCAGCAGCGCCGTGAGCGGCGTTTTCTCCGAGGGCTTCAGCACCATCTTGTTGTTGGTGGCGATTGAGGGCGCCACCTTGTGCGCCACCTGATTTAGCGGGTGGTTGAACGGCGTGATGGCGCTGATGGCGCGCAGCGGCTCGCGCAGCGTGTGGATGCGCCGGCGCTTGCCGTGCGGGGTGATGTCGCAGGAGAAGGTCTGGGAATCGTCCGCCAGCGCGAGCTGACCCGAGAGCAGGAACACGTCGTAGGCGCGGCCCACCTCGTAGAGCGTGTCCTTCTTGCAGAGGCCGGACTCGGCGGTGATGAGATCGGAGATCTCCTCCTTGCGCGCCACCAGCAGGTCGGCGGTGCGGCGCAGGATCTGCGAGCGCTGGTCGCGGGTGAGATCGGCGCGATAGGCGGCGGCGACCGCGAAGGCGCGGCGGACGTCCTCGACGCCCGCCTTCGGCACCGTGCCGACGAGATCCCCGGTATAGGGGTTCATCACCTCGATGACGCGCGCCCCGCCGACGCGCTCGCCGGCGATGCGCATGGCCTCCTGGCGGATCGCGGCTTTGCCGGCAAGGGCGACGGGCGGCATGGGCTGCTCCTTATTGCGCGCGGTTGAGCGCGAGGTCGAAGGCGTCGAAGTTGCGGAGCCGGTGGCCGGCGGGAAGACCGCGGACCCGGCGGTTGAGGATCAGCGGCACCTTCTGCTCGGAGAGGCCGCCATGGGAGCGGAGCGGCGCGTCGAGGCCGCTGAGGTCGTGGCGCGAGATCGAGGTGCCGATCACCGTGTCGCGGTCGGAGATCGCCACGATGTCGCCGAGTCGGTCCGCCGGCAGCTCCAGCTCGGCGGCGGCGACCTTGCGGTCGATCACCCGGAGCATGCCGGGGATCTCGGCGATGTCGGCGAGCGCGCCGGCACGGTCAGCCTCCGGCAGATAGACGGTGGCGAAGGAGCCGAGCGCGCCGTGATGCACCACGTAGGGATCGGTGATCGGCAGGATGACGCGGGACTTGGTCGCGCCGAGGCGCTGGTCGAGCCAGTCCTGCAGGAAGATGACCTTTGGCTTCCCCGCGGCGTCGGTCTTGGCGTTCATGCCATGGTCGGCGGTGATGGCGATGACGGCGCCGGCGGCGTCAAGCGCGCTCAGATAGCGGTCC
>DATJOK010000229.1:0-46435 GCA_035507155.1 Allostellaceae bacterium | reverse complement strand
AAGCTACGGCGCGCTCGCGAAGATCGGTCGAATAGGGTCGTGTCATGCAGGCCGGCCTCCAACCCCAGCCAGCAGTTTGAATCAGATTTCCTGCCCCAAGGGAATCCCCTATCGATTCATCTCGACCCGATCATGCTCTAGGCCGGCGTCGCCACGAAGGTCATGCAGTCCAGCATGAAGCTGCCGTCGGGCTTGGTCTCGAAATAATCGAGCACGTCCTTCGAGACCTTGGCCTGCAGCGAGCGGATCGCCTGCACGTGGAGCCCCGGCGTGTTCATCCGGGTGACCCAGGACGAGAACTCCAGCGCGATCCGGCGCGGCGTCCCGGCGTCGGGCACGAATCCGGCGTCGGTGAGCGCCTGGCGCCATTCGGCGCGGGAGTAGTCGCGGAAGTGCGAAGGATCGCGCAGCAGCTCGATCGCCTGCAGATAAGTGTCGAGGAGGCCCTGGCCGGGCGTCACCGCGTCGATGAAGACGGCGGTGCCGCCGCGCTTCAGCACGCGCCGCGCCTCCTTGAGAGCGGCGGCGAAATCGCGCCAGTGATGGGCGCTGAAGCGGCTCAGCACGAAATCGAAGCTCGCATCCTCGAACGGGAGCCGCTCGACCGCGCCCTGGCGCGTCATGACGTTGCCGAGGCCGCGATCTTTCGCCGCCTGCCTGACCGCCGACAGCATCTCCTCGGAGAGATCGTAGGCGATGACCTCCTGCACATGGGGCGCCACGTGGAAGCTCACATGGCCGCCGCCGCAGCCGAGATCGAGGGCGCGGGCCGCGCCATGACCTTTCACCATTTCTGCCAGGGCTTGGAGATCCTCGCCCTGGGCATGGACGGCGCTGGTGACGTAGGCCGCTGCACGCGGGCCGAACTGGCCGGTGACGACGCTCTCATGGGTCTTTGCGGTCATCGCACTCCCCTGGGATCTGCCGCGACGGTACGTTCGCCGCTGGAGCCGTGATAGCGCGGCTGTTACACTGGTACCAGGAGCATAATTATCCTGGTATATAAAGTGCCATGCTGAGCCCCCTTTCCGCCGCCCAGCGCCGGGCGCTTGGCGATTTCCTGCGCGCCCAGAGGGCACGCCTGATGCCGGCGAGCCTTGGCCTCCCCGACGGCCGGCGCCGGCGCACGCCGGGTTTGCGCCGCGAGGAGGTGGCGGAGCAGAGCGGCATCAGCGCCACCTGGTACAGCTGGATCGAGCAGGGCCGCGACGTCTCGGTCTCGCCTCTGGCGCTGGCGCGGCTTGCCCGCGCGCTGCTGCTCTCGGCCGCCGAGCGCGCCTATCTCTTCGAGCTCGCCGGCAAGCGCGATCCGAGCCCCGATCCCGGTGACGCCATGGAAGCGCCCCCGGCGCTCGTCGCGGCGCTGGGCGCGATCGTGCTGCCCGCCTATGTGCTGGACCGCGCTTGGAACGCCAGCGCCTGGAACCCGCCGGCGGAGCATCTCTTCGTGGGCTGGCTCGACAGCGGCGAGCGCAACCTGCTGCGCTACATCTTTCTGGCGCCCGAAGCGCGCCGACTCATCCCCGACTGGCGCGAGCGTGGACGGCGCGTGGTGGCGGAATTCCGCGCCGATACCAGCCGCCACCTGGACGACCCCGAGCTTCGCGCCCTCGTCGAGGACCTCCGGCGCCGCAGCACGCTTTTCGCCGAGCTCTGGAGCGAGCACGGCGTCGTCTCCCGCGAAGGCGGCGAGCGCCGCTTCCAGCATCCCAAGGACGGCCTCCTCCGCTACGAGCAGATCACCTTCACTCTCGCCGGCAGACCCGACTTCAAGCTGGTGGTGCTGGTGAAGGCGTGAGGGCTGGATCGGCGGCGGTGCGTCCTTCGAGACGCCTGCTTCGCAGGCCCCTCAGGATGAGGCGAAGTGAGAATGCCACGATGAAAAGCGCCTCATCCTGAGGAGCGCGCGGCAGCGCGCGTCTCGAAGGACGCACGATGCCTCTGCAGTCTACAGAATCCCCCGCTCGCGATAGGGTTTGTTTTCCACCACCCGCTGCCAACCGAAGCGGGTGAGATCAATGGTCTGGTAGCCGCCGTCGAGGATGAGCTCGGCGAAGGCGCGGCCGATGCCGGGGGCGTGCATCAGCCCGTGGCCGGAGAAGCCCGCGGCCAGGTGGAAGTTCTCCAGGCCGCAGGGGCCGAGGATCGGGTTGCCGTCGAGCTCGTTCTGATCGTAGAGGCCGGGCATCGTGTTCTTCAGCTTCAGCGTCTCCAACGGCGGGAAGCGGTGCGCCACCGCGGGCCACACCACGCGCTCGAAATAATCGTGATCGACCTCGAAATTGAAGCCGCGCGGCTCGGCGAGATCGGGCACGCCGCCGGTATAGCCCTTGCCCTCGGGCCGGAAGGCGAGGCGGTTCACGTCCTTCACATAGGGCAGCTTCTCGATCGGCGTTCCCGGCTCGAAATAATGCTCGTAGCGCCGCATCGGCTCGATCGGCACCGCGAGGCCGATCATGGCCGTGATCTCGCTGGCCCAGGCGCCGGCGGCGTTAATGAAGAGCTCGGCCTCGACGGTCTCGCCGGATTTGAGGCGGAGGTTGCGCGCGCGCCTCCCGTCATGCTCGATCCCAACCACCTCGCCGGTGACGAGGATGGCACCGAGGGCGCGCGCCTTGCGGCGAAGGCCCTGCAGCACCGAGCTCGGATCGAGCCAGCCGTCGGTCGGCGAGTGGACGCCGGCGCCGAGATCGTCGACGCGCATCGAGGGGAACTGCGTCTTGAGCCCGGCCGGGTCGAGCCAGCGGACGTCGACCCCGTGCCGCTGCTGGATCGCGAAATTCGCCTCCAGCACCGGGATCGCCGCCGGCGGCACGATGAAAAGATAGCCGCCGCGGGTGAAACCGATCGGCGCCGGCGCGCCATCGACCGCCATGTCGCGCTCGAAGCGGGAGAAGAACTCGAGGCCGAATTTGGAAAGCTCAATGTTCTCCGGCAGCGAAAAGAGCTGGCGGACGCCGCCGGAGGCGCGCGGCGTCGAGGCGAGGCGGAAGGCGGGATCGCGCTCGATGACCGCGACCTCCGGGGCTCGCGGATGGGCGCGCAGGAAATAGCCGATGGCGCCGCCGATCGCGCCGCCGCCGATCACGGCCACATCGGTCTTCATCGGGTGAAGCTCGGCATGAAAGCGCCCTGCTGCGGGTTGCGCCGAAAGCGCAAGGCTATCATGCTCGCCTCGAACTCGGAACCAAGCGAGAAATCCAGGGGAGGACGCATGCCGATCAGGCTCAGCCGCGCCATTGTCGCCGTCACTGCCGCACTGACGGCGATCGCCCTGACGCCGCGCCCGGCCGGGGCGGAAGCTCAGGAGATCCGCCTCGCCAAGCAGTTCTCCCTCGGCTACGTGCAGTTCAACATCCTTGACCACCAGAAGCTGATCGAGAAATACGCCAAGGCCGCCGGGCTCGGCGACGTCAAGGTGACCTGGGCGACCTTCAACGGCCCCAACGCGATGAACGACGCGCTGGTCTCCGGCAGCGTCGACGTGGTCTCCGGCGGCGTCCCCGGCCTGGTGACGCTCTGGGCCAAGACCCAAGGCACCTCGCAGGAGGTGAAGGGCATCTCGGCGCTGAGCTCGCAACCCTTCCTGCTCAACACCCGCAATCCGCGCATCAAGACCATCAAGGATTTCACCGACAGCGACCGCATCGCGCTTCCCGCGGTCAAGGTGTCGGTCCAGGCGGTGACGCTGGAGATGGCAGCGGCCAAGGAGTTTGGAAAAGCGAACTATGCCAAGCTCGATCCGCTCACCGTCTCGCTGTCGCCGCCCGACGCCACCATCGGCCTGCTCTCCGGCGGTGGCACCTTCGACAGCGTCTTCAGCGTGCCGCCCTTCCAGACCCAGCAGCTGGAGAACCCGGCGATCCACACCGTGCTCAACTCCTTCGACGTGCTGGGGGGATCGCACAGCTTCACGGTCGCCTGGACCTCGCGCAAGTTCCACGACGACAATCCCAAGCTCTATGGCGCTCTGGTCTCGGCGCTCAAGGAGGCGACCGACATCCTCAACGCCGACAAGCACGCGGCGGCGCAGCTCTGGATCGAGGATTCCAAATCCAAGCTGTCGCCCGACCTCGTCTACAAGGTGATCGCGGGCCCGCAGGTGAAATGGACGATGACGCCCGAGCACACCATGAAGTATGCGAGTTTCATGGCCGAGGTCGGCAGCATCAAGAAGGTGCCGAAAGATTGGAAGGACCTGTTCTTCCCGGAGATCCACGCCCTGCCGGGGAGCTGAGGGCGCGGCGCCGAGCAATCCTGCGTCCTTCGACTCTCGATGCTCCGCATCGTGGCTCAGGATGAGGATGATATGAGATGGCATAAAGAAAAGCCCTCATCCTGAGCCAAGCCCGAAGGGCTTGAGTCGAAGGACGCAGGGTCGATGTACAAGAATAAGCCGGCCCATGGACGCCGTCGGTCCCATTTGCGATGATCACCTGATCAACCTCGACGCATAGGGGAGTTCGGCGGTGGAACTGCGCAATCTCGGCAAGTCCGGCCTCAGGGTCTCGGTGGTGGGGCTCGGCTGCAACAATTTCGGCGGCCGCATCGATCAGGAAGCAACCCGCAAGGTCATCCACAGGGCCTTCGACCTCGGTATCAACCTGTTCGACACCGCCGACATCTACGGCAATCTCGGTGGCTCCGAGACCGCCATGGGCGAGGTGATGGGGTCGCGGCGCAAAGAGATCGTGCTGGCCTCCAAATGCGGCATGGCGATGGACACCGAGGGCAAGCTCAAGGGCGCGTCGCGCCGCTACATCATGTCGGCGGTCGAGGACAGCCTGCGCCGGCTCAAGACCGACTGGATCGACCTCTACCAGATCCATCAGCCCGACCCGCTGACGCCGATCGAAGAGACGCTCCGCACCCTTGACGACCTCGTCCGCTCCGGCAAGGTGCGCTACATCGGCTGCTCGAACTTCCCGGCCTGGCTGGTGGCGCAGTCGCAGGAGACCTCGGCGCGTCTCAACCTCAATTCCTTCATCTCCTGCCAGGACGAGTACAGCCTGCTGGTGCGCGGCCTCGACAAGGAATCGATCCCGGCGATGCAGGCCTACGGTCTCGGCCTGCTGCCGTTCTTCCCGCTCGCGAGCGGCCTCCTCACCGGCAAGTACAAGCGCAACGCGCCGATGCCGGAGGGCGCGCGGCTCACCAACACCCAGCGCCTCGCCGACCGCTACATCAACGACGTCAACTGGCAGATCGTCGAGCGCCTCGGCGATTTCGCCACCACCCGCGGTCATTCGATGCTGGAGCTCGCCTTCAGCTGGCTGGCATGCCGCCCGACCGTAGTGAGCGTGATCGCCGGCGCCACCAAGCCCGAGCAGCTCGAGCAGAACGTGAAGGCGGTGGATTGGAAATTGACCGCGGAGGAAATGTCGGAGATCGACCGCGTCACCCAGCGCGCCTGAGACCGGCGCCGCGTCGCGGCGCCTCACACGCGCCCGTTGCACTGCGAGGCTCGCCGCTCTCGAAGCCGGGAGACGCCTCCTGCGCGCCGGGGGACTACCGTCTTTTGCGCAGCCCATGCGGCCTGTATAGTCGTGAAAACAACAATAAGAATCCGCGGGAGGGACCATGAGCCAAGGTCTGACTGGGAAGCGTGTTCTCGTCACTGGCGCCAGCGCGGGCATCGGGCGCGCGAGCGTGCTGGCCCTCGCCGCGCGCGGCGCGGAGATCATCGCCACCGGCCGCCGCAAGGCAGCGCTCGAAAGCCTGCGAACCGAGACGAAATCCGCCGGCGGCCGCATCGAGACGATCGCCGGCGACCTCAATGACGCCGGCTTCGTGCGCGAGCTCGCCGGCGCCGCGGCCGACGTCGACATCCTCCTCAACAACGCAGGCGTCCTCACCTACGCGCCGGTCCTCGACATGCAGGACCACGAATGCGAGGAGATGTTCCGCACCAACGTGCTGGCGGCCTTCCGCATCGCCCAGGCGATCGCGCGACCGATGGTGGAGAGAAAGCGCGGCCACATCATCGTCATGACCTCGACGGCGGCGCGCGACGTCTATCGTCTCGGCGTCGTCTATTGCGCCACCAAGCACGCGCTCTCCGCCCTTACCCGCGGTCTCCGCCTGGAGCTGCAGGGACACGGCATCAAGGTGACGGAGATCGCGCCCGGGATGGTGGACACGCACATCCGCGACGCGAGCCGCCACCCCGCCGTGCTGGAAGCGATGAAGACGCGAAAATACGGGCCGCTGACGGCGGAAGAGATCGCCGAGGCGGTGGTCTATGCGGCGGAGGCGGAGCCCAACTGCTGCCCCGACCTGATCGAGCTTCGGCCGCAAGGCGCGGCCTGACGAGACCGCAAAAGGAGGAGTCCATGGCAAAGGCAAGACGCAAGGCGCGGCCGGCCGCGAAGTCGCGCGCACGCCCCAAGACCAGCACCCGGCGGCGCGCCGCCGCGCGGCCGAAGGCAAAGGTGAAGGCGAAGGCCAAGCCCAAGGCGAAGGCGCGGACGAAGCACAAATTCACCGTCAGTCATCACCGGGAGGAGGATTTCCTGGCCGGGCTGCGCGAGTACGCGAAATACCGCGACCTCGGCATGAAGGACGCCACCGGCGGCATGGTGCAGGCCCATGTGATCCGCATGATCCCGCCCTGCGACCCCGATGAGGTCTCGAGGCTCCACTACCACGACGTCGACTTCCAGATGGTCTATGTGCTCAAGGGCTGGATGAAGAACGAGTTCGAGGGACAAGGCGTGCAGGTGATGCGCGAGGGCACCGCGTGGATCCAGCCGCCCGGGATCAGGCACAAGGTGCTCGATTACTCCGACGACTGCGAGGTTCTGGAAATCATCCTGCCGGCGGAATTCGACACGGTGACGCTCGACTAGAATCAGCGGAAGGCGCCGGCGTCCAATGAGGCGCCGGCGGGAACAAACACAATGCTCATAGGGAGAGGAAAATGCCAGACAAGGAGACGTCTGCTATCCGGATGACGACGCGGCGCAGGGTCCTCAAGGGGGCGCTCGCCGCATCGGCCTTCATCACCGCACCCGCCTATCTGACCCGCGCCACCGCGGCGACGCCGATCAAGATCGGCATCCCCACGGTGATCACCGGCGGCTACGCGGTGCTGGGCGCGCAGACCATGCGCACCTGCAAGCTGGTGAAGAAGCTGACCGACGCCAAGGGCGGCGTGCTGAAGCGCCCGGTTGAGTTCGTCTATCAGGACACGACGGGCGATCCCGCGATCTGCGTGCGCAAGTGCCAGGAGATGGTGGAGCGCGACAATTGCCGCATCTTCACCGGCGTCATCGTCTCCTCCGAGGCGGCGGCGATCATGCCCAAGCTCGAGGAGTGGAACGCCTTCTTCATCTCCGATGGCAACGGCGACGGCAGGCTCACCGCGGAGCTGCTGGTGCCGCGCTTCTTCCGCGCCAACACCTCGGCGCCGATGGGGGCGCGCGGCGTGGCGCTCTATCTCCGGGACTCGCCGCAGAAGAAGTTCGTGGCGCTGGCCTCGGACTATTCCTGGGGCCAGTCGAGCGTCAAGGCTTTCGACGAGCAGATGACCAAGTTCGGCAAGCAGGTCGTCGACAAGATCTTCACGCCGGTCGGCAACAAGGACTATTCCACCTACATCACCAAGGTGCTGCAGTCCGGCGCCGAGGGCTGCTACATCGCGCTGCAGGGCGACGAGGCGCGTGCCTTCTATTCACAGGCAAGCCAGTACGGGCTCGCCCAGCGGGTGCAGTTCTATACCGAGATCGTGGCCCAGTCCGACATCAAGGTGCTTGGCAAGGATGCCCTCGGCCTGATCGGCTCCTCGCGCTACCCCTTCACCTACGACATTCCGCAGAACAAGGAATTCGTCCAGGCCTTCATGGGCGAATACAAGAACGAGATCCCCGACTGGACCGACGGCGAAGTCTATCAGGCGCTGGCGATCCTGTTCGCCGCCATGGAGAAGGCGGACAGCGACGAGCCGATGAAGATCGTCGCCGCGATGGAGGGTCTCGACGTCACCAGCGTGAAGGGACCGGTGCTGATGCGGAAGTGCGATCACCAGGGCGAGAACCAGGGCTTCGTCGTCAAGGTGGCGCAGGATCCGAAATACAGCGAGCCGATCCCGGAGATCGTCAAGATCTACCCGCGCGAGATGACGACGCCGGACTGCCGCAGCTCGTCCTACAGCTCGTGACGCGGCGCTGCCCGGAGCCGTCGGATGGCTCCGGGCAACGCGCTTTTTTCGTCTAAGGCGCCTGCCGCATGAACTTTCTTGGCTTCTTCCTGACTGAGTGCCTCAACGCGCTGTCCCAGGCGTCGCTGCTGTTCTTCATCGCCTGCGGCCTGACGCTGATCTTCGGCATCATGCGGATCGTCAACTTTGCCCACGGCGCCATCTATATGCTGGGCGCCTATGTGGGCTACACCATGCTGATGCTGAGCGGCAACTTCCTGCTGTCGCTGCTGCTGGCGCCGATCGTGGTGGGCGCGGTCGGCATGGCGTTCGAGCGGATCTTCCTGCGCCGGCTCTACGGACGCCGCGACGGTGGCGCCTATCTCATGGTGACCTTCGGCCTCGCGGTGGTGCTGAGCGAGGTGATCCGCCTCATCTGGGGCGCGCAGCCGCTCGGCTCCCGCATCCCCGATTTTCTTCGCGGCATCGTCATCATCCTGAATCAGCCCTTTCCGCTCTATCGCCTGTTCCTGATCGCGCTCGGCGTCGGCGCCGCGCTACTGCTCTGGCAATTCCTGGAGCGTACCCGCGCGGGCCTGCTGATCCGCGCAGTGTCGCAGAACTCCGAGATGGTGCATGCGCTCGGCACCGACGTCGATTTCGTGCGCACCGCGGTCTTCGGCCTCGGCTGCGCCATGGCCGCCTTCGGCGGCGTGCTGGCGGGGCCGCTGGTGACGGCGTTCCTGGGCATGGGCACCAACGTGGTGATCGACGCCTTCGTCATCGTGATCATCGGCGGCATGGGCTCGTTCCTGGGCTCGATCATCGGCAGCCTGCTGGTCGCCTTCGTGCAGGTGTTCGGCTCCTATTATTTCCAGGACCTGGCGCTCGCCCTCATGTACCTGCTGATGCTGGGCGTGCTGGTGATCCGGCCCGGCGGCCTGCTCGGCCGGGAGGAATGAGATGAACCGGCGGATTGCCCTCCTCATCGGCGCCGCCGTGGCACTGCTGCTGCCCTTCGCGGTGCCGCAATACTCCCTCACCATCATCATCGAGGCGCTGATCTTCGGCCTTTTCGCCATGAGCCTCGATCTCATGGTGGGCTACTGCAAGCTCTACTCCTTCGGCCACGCCGCGGCCTATGGGCTCGGCGCCTATTCGGCGGCGCTGCTGTTGAAGGGGCTGGCCCTGCCGCTCCCGATCGGGATCGTGCTGGCGGTCGGCATCACGGTGCTGATCGCGCTCCCCATCGCCTGGGTCTGCACCCGCTCCACCGGCGTCTCCTTCGCCATGCTGACCCTGGCCTTCGCCCAGCTCGGCTACGCCATGCTCTACCGCTTCAAGGATTGGACCGGCGGCTCCGACGGCATCGACGGCATTCCGCGCCCGCCCGGCCCTCTGGGCATCACCTGGTTCCAGGGCAAGCTCGGCTACTACTATCTCGTCCTCTTCTGCCTCGTCGGCTCCTACCTCCTCTGCCGCGCCATCGTGCGCTCGCCCTTCGGCGCGGTGCTGTCAGGCATCCGGGAAAACGAGGCGAAGACGCGCGCGCTCGGCTACAACACGCGGGCCTACAAGCTCGCCACCGTGGTGCTCGCCTACGGCTTCGGCGGTCTCGCCGGAGCGCTCTATGCGCCCTTCGCCGGCTTCGCCTCGCCGGAGCTCTTCTTCTGGCTCGCCTCCGGCCGCGTCCTCATCATGGTGATCGTCGGCGGCGCCGGCACCCTCATCGGGCCGATCCTCGGCGGCGCGTCGTTCCTGTTCCTGGAGCACGAGCTTTCCCAGGTGACCGATCTCTGGCCGCTGTTCTTCGGCTCCGCCTTCATCGGCTTCATCCTGTTCGCGCCCCAGGGCATCTGGGGCCTGCTCACCGCGCGGACTGCCAGACAGACGTCGGCGCACGCGCGCCCGGCCGCGGCGGGGGCGCCCGATGCCGCTGCTTGAATGCAAGGGCGTGGGCAAGCGCTTCGGCGCGCTGGTCGCGGTCGACGCCGTCGACATGGCGGTCGAGCCCGGCGAGATCCGCGCCGTCATCGGTCCGAACGGTGCCGGCAAGTCGACGCTGTTCAACCTGATCACCAGCGTGCTGCCGCCCAGCACCGGCCGCGTCGTCTTCGCCGGCAAGGACGTGACCGGACTGCCGGTGCACGCAGTGGCGCAGCGCGGCATCGCCCGCACCTTCCAGCTCTGCCACGTCTTTCCGAACCTGACCGCGCGGGAGAACGTGCGGATCGCGGCGCAGGCACGGGAGGACGGGCGCTGGCGCTTCCTGGGCGGCGGCGGCGTGCTCGGCCGCTCCGGCGCGGTCGCCGACCGGGCGCTGGAGCGGCTCCGCCTCACCCGCTTCGCCGGCACGCTCGCGGGCCTGATGTCGCATGGCGACCAGCGCCTCCTCGAGGTGGCGATGGCGCTGGCGCAGCAGCCGCGCCTCCTGCTGCTGGACGAGCCGACCCAGGGCCTCTCCGTCGAGGAGACCGACCGCGCGGTCGATATCCTGAAGGCGATGCTGGCCGAGGGCGATCTCAGCGTGATCCTGGTCGAGCACGACATGGAGGTGGTGTTCAAGCTCGCTCATGCCATCACCGTCCTCCATCGCGGGCGCGTCATCGCCGACGGGCCGCCGGATCGCGTGCGCGCCGATCCGGAGGTGCAACGCGCCTATCTCGGGGAGTCCGAGTGATGTTGCGCCTGGAAGGGCTGCACACCCACTACGGCCACGGCCACATCCTGCAGGGGGTCGACCTTGAGGTGCCAAAGGGCGAGATCGCCGCCGTGCTCGGCCGCAATGGCGTCGGCAAGACGACGACGCTGCGCTCGATCATGGGCCTGGCCCCGCCGAGCGCCGGCCGCATCCTGCTCAACGACCGCGACGTCGCCGGCTGGGCACCGCATCACGTGGTGCGCGTCGGCGTCGGCTACGTGCCGGAAGGCCGGATGATCTTCTCCGACCTGACGGTTGTCGAGAACATCCGGGTGGCGCAGCGGGTCACCGCGCCGCAATGGACCGTCGAACGCCTGTTCCGCCTGTTCCCGTCCCTCGCCGAGCGCCGCGACCACAAAGGAATGCAGCTCTCCGGCGGCGAGCAGCAGATGCTGGCGCTCGCCCGCGCGCTCGCTACCGACCCGCAGGTGATCCTGCTCGACGAGCCCTCCCAAGGCCTCGCCCCGCTGGTGGTGGCGGAGCTCACCCGCCTCATCCGCGAGCTCCGCGAGGAGGGCGTCACGCTGCTGGTGGTCGAGCAGAACCTCAAGCTCGCCGAGGCGGTCGCCGACACCGTCTACGTCATGGTCAAGGGCCGCATGGTCTACCAGGCCCCGGTCGCCCGCTTCCGCGGCGAGCGCGAGGCGGTGAAAGCGAAGTATCTGACGTTGTGAGGACGCGATGAACGCAGCAGGGAGTACCGACTTCGCCGGCAAGCGCGCGCTCGTCACCGGCGGCAGCCGCGGCGTCGGCCGCGCGGTGGCGCTGGAGCTGGCGCGCCGCGGCGCCGACGTGGCGTTTCTCTACCGGAGCCGCGATGCCGAGGCGACGGACGTCGAGGCTGCGATCCGCGCCGAGGGCCGCCGCGGGCTGGCGCTGAAAGCGGATCTCGCCGATGCCGCCGCGGTCGGGGCGGCGGTGAACCGCGCGGCGCAGGAGCTCGCCGGCATCGAGGTGCTGGTGCAGGCGGCGGGCGCCATGGGCGCCTGGAGCGAGGCGGCGGATCTCGCGATCGCCGACTGGGACCGCTATCTCGCCGTCGATCTTTCCGGCGCCTTCTATGTGATCCACGCGGCGCTGCCGCATCTCCGCCGCGGCGGCGGCGCCATCGTGGCGATCTCCTCGATCGCGGCGCAGATGTGCCAGTCGCGGAACGCCCAGGGCGCCGTCGCCAAGGCCGGGCTCGAGGCCTTGATCCGCGTGGTGGCGCGCGAGGAGGGCCGACGCCGGATCCGCGCCAACGCGGTGGCGATCGGGCTCACCGACACCGAGATGGGCCGCGCCGCCTTCGCCGAATGGGGGCCGGAGGCGAGCGAGCGCGTCGTCCGCGGCATCCCGCTCCGCCGCATCGGCACGCCGGAAGAGGTGGCGCGGGTCGTCTGCTTCCTCGCCGGTCCCGACGGCGCCTACATCACCGGCAAGGTGCTGCAGGTTGATGGCGGCCAGATCATCGCGGGCTGAGGGAGATCCGCCATGGCATTCGAGACCCGTCTGACGCCGGAGATGTCCCGCCGCTGGCGGAGCGCCGGGCTCTGGAGCGACGAGACCTTCGCCGACGTGCTGGCCCGTCGTGTCGCCGAGACGCCGGACAAGGAGGCGGTCACCGACGGCACACGCCGGCTCACCTATCGCGAGCTCAGCGACGGCATCGACCGCATGGCGGCGCGGCTCCGCGGCCTCGGCATCGGCGAGGGCGATGTGGTCGGCATCCAGGTGCCGAACTGGGTCGAGTTCCCCTTCGTCTTCTTCGCTCTCGAAAGATTGGGCGCGGTGGCGGTGACGGTGAGCGTCGATTTCCGGAGCCGCGAGCTCGAGTACATCCTGCGCTTCGCCGATGCCAGGATGCTGGTCTGCTGTGCCCGCTTCCGCGACTTCGACCACCTCGCCATGGCGGAGGAGCTGCGCAGGAAAGTGCCGAGCCTCAAGATCGTGGGGGTACTGCGCGGCGCGCCGCTTCCGGGCATGGTCAGCCTCGACAACGTCGCGGCGGGAAGCGGACCGCCAGCGGACTTCGCGCCCACGCGCCAGAGCGCCGACACGGTGATGCGCATGGCCTTCACGTCGGGCACCACCGGCAATCCCAAGGGCGTGATGCACAGCCACAACACCACGCTGGCCGCTGCGCGCATCCTCAACGGCGATCTCGGCCTTGGCCCCGCGGATGTGCTGATGACCTGGCTGCCCTGCGGCCTCAACTGGGGCTATCTGACGCTGGTGCAGGCGATCCTCGCCGGCGGCAAGGCGGTGCTGCAGGAGCGCTTCCGCCCAGGAGCGGCACTCGACCTCATCCAGCAGGAGCGGGTCACCTACATCCCGACTGCCCCTGCCTCCTTGACCGCCATCCTGCAGGAGCCGGACATTTCCTCCCATGATCTCTCCAGCCTGCGCATCGTGGTGAGCGGTGGCGCCTCGGCGCCGGTGGAGACGATCCGCGAATGGCGCCGCGCCGCGCCCGGCGAGCTCTTGGAGCTCTTGGGCATGCTGGAGACCGGCTACCAGACCTATACGCGCCCCGGCGACGATCCCGAGCGCGTCGCGGGCTCGGTCGGCCGGCCCGCGAGCCATATGGGTCTCCGCCTCGTCGATCTCGAAGGAAAGGAAGTGCCGCGCGGCGAGGAGGGCGAGATCTGCAGCGACGGCCCGTCGGTGCATCTGGGATATCACAACAACCCCAAGGCCAATGCGGACGCCTTCCTGCCGGACGGCTGGTTCCGCAGCGGCGATCTCGGCATGATCGACGGCGACGGCAACCTCCGCATCGTCGGCCGGCTCAAGGAGATGATCAATCGCGGCGGCATGAAGTTCTTCCCGCGCGAGATCGAGGAGATCCTCTATACGCACCCGAAGGTGCTCTACGCCGCCATCGTCGGCATTCCCGATCAGCGCCTCGGCGAGCGCAACTGCCTCTGCCTGGTGCCGAAGCCCGGCACGCCGCCGACGCTCGAGGAGCTCCTTGCCTTCCTCGGCGACAGCGTCGCGACATACAAGCGGCCGGAGCGGCTCGAGCTCTTCGAGCAGCTTCCCTTCACCCCCACCGGCAAGATCCAGCGCCACGTGCTCGTGCGCGAGGTGACGGCGCGGATCGCCGGTACGCATTGAATCATTTCAGGAGCTGACATGGACGACCGCTATCGCCGCTTCGAGGGCCTGCTGATCGACCGGCCGCATCCCCGGGTTCTGCGCCTCACCATGAACCGGCCGGAGAAATTGAACGCCACCGACGCCGCCATGCATTCATCCTTGGCGACGATCTGGCCGGAGATCGACGCCGATCCCAGCGTCAACGCGGTGCTGCTGACCGGCGCCGGCAAGGCCTTCTCTGCCGGCGGCGATCTCGGCCTCGTCGACCGGATGATCGCCGATTTCGCGACGCGGATGCATGTGTGGCGCGAGGCGCGCGACATGGTCTACAACGTCATCAACTGCAGCAAGCCGATCGTCTCCGCCATCAACGGCACCGCCGTCGGCGCCGGACTGGTGCTGGCGATCCTCGCCGACATCTCGATCGCGGCGAAATCAGCGCGCCTCATCGACGGCCACACCAAGCTCGGCGTCGCGGCCGGCGATCACGCGGTCATCATCTGGCCGCTGCTCTGCGGCATGGCGAAGGCCAAATACCACCTGCTGCTCTGCGAGCCCGTCACCGGCGAGGAGGCGGAGCGCATCGGCCTCGTCTCCCTCGCGGTGCCCGACGCCGAGCTGGAGCGCCGCTCCCTCGACGTCGCCGTGCGCCTCGCCGAGGGTGCCCAGAGCGCCATCCGCTGGACCAAATACGCCCTCAACAACTGGCTGAGGAGCGCCGGCCCCAGTTTCGACGCCTCCCTGGCGCTGGAATTTCTCGGCTTCGACGGCGCCGAGCTGCCGGAGGGGGTGAAGGCGATCAAGGAGAAGCGCACGCCCAACTTCCCGCCGGACAGCGTGATCTGAGCGCTTGCATCGGCATCGTGCGTCTTTCGAGACGCGCGCCAAGGCGCGATCCTCAGGCTGAGGACCGTTGGAGGATGGCGGTAAGAAAGGACCTCATCCTGAGGAGGCCGCAATAGCGGCCGTCTCGAAGGACGCCACCATATTTCCCCAGGTCCTGATCGCATGCTAACTTAAGACATTCGTCTCTCCTGCGATTGGGATCTCGCCCACCGATGCGCCGCCTGCTGATCAAGTCCGGCACGATCGTTACCATGGATCGGGGCGTGCCCGATCTGCCGAAGGGCGATCTCCTGATCGAGGACGACCGCATCGCCGCGGTGGCGCCGGCGATCGACGCCGGTGATGCCGAGGTGATCGATGCCGCCGGCCGCATCGTCATGCCAGGCTTCGTCAACGCGCATCAGCACACCTGGCAGACGGCGCTCCGCGGCATCGCTGCCAACTGGACCATCCTCGAATACCTCCACAACATGCACGCGGCGGTGGCGCCCGCCTTCACGCCCGAGGACATCCACGTCTCGACCCTGGTGGGCGCGCTCAACCAGCTCCATTCCGGCACCACGACCCTCGTCGACTGGTGCCACAACAATCCGACGCCGGCGCATACGGAGCGCGCCATCGACGCGCTGCAGGAGTCCGGCATCCGCGCCGTCTTCCTGCACGGCTCGCCGAAACCCGATCCGAAGCCCGGCCAGCGGCATTTCAGCGAGATCCCGCATCCCCGCGCCGAGATCGAGCGCCTCGCCCGCGAGCGCCTGCCATCCAAGGACGCGCTGGTGACGCTGGGCATGGCGGTGCTGGGCCCCGCCTACTCCACCTACGAGGTGAGCCGCGCCGACCTCAAGCTCGCGCGCGAGATGGGCATGCTGGTCAGCATGCATGTGGGCGGCGGCAAGATGCTGGTGCCGGATGGCTTCCCGCGCCTGCTGAGCGAGGGCCTGATCGACGGCCACGTCAACATCGTACACGGCAACAGCATCGACTTCGAGACGCTGAAAGGGCTCGCCGGCGCCGGCGCGACCGTCACGGTGACGCCGGACATCGAGCTGCAGATGGGCTATGGCGATTGCCTCACCGGGCCGCTCCGGAAGCTCGGCGCCAGGCCGACCCTCGGCGTCGACATCGAATCCCTGATCGGCGGCGACATGTTCACGGTGACGCGGGTGGCGCTGCAGGCGCTCCGCCATGCCGACAGCCTGGCGATCCGCCGCGAGACCGGGCTCGGCCCAACCCGCGTCACCGTCGAGGCGCGCGAGGCGCTGGAATGGGCCACCATCAATGGCGCCGCCATGCTGGGCCTCGAGCACCGGATTGGCTCGCTGGCGCCGGGGAAGCAGGCGGATGTCGTGCTGCTGGACGCCGATGCGCTCAACCTCTTTCCGGTGACCGACCCGGTCGCCGCCATCGTGCTCCACGCCGGCATTGCCAATGTGGAGACCGTGCTGGTGGCCGGCCGGGTGATGAAGCGGGCGGGAAAACTGCTCTATCCCGATCTGGCGCGCCGCAAAGGGCAGCTGGCGGAGGCCAGCCGGCGGATCGTCGCGACGGTAGGAGGGATGCACTGATGCTATAAAGTCCTTCTCCGCCCGCTTTCGAGGGGAGAAGGATTTAGGATGAGGTGGGCGGCATTGGGAAGCACCGGGCTTCCCACCTCGCCCCAATCCTCTCCGCCCCGGCGGAGAGGGAGAAGAGATAACGATCGAATGATCAGAGGGAGGAAGCACCTATGAGACGGTCTCTGTTACGGCCCATCCACGCTCTCGTGCTGGGCCTGCTCGTCGCCATCGCCGCCGCCATGCCGGCGCAGGCTGCCGATCCCATCAAGATCGGCCTCAGCATGTCTTTGACCGGCGGTCTCGCCGGCGGCGGCAAGCCGGCGCTGCTGGCGCTGCAGATCTGGAGCGAGGACGTCAACGCCAAGGGCGGCCTCCTGGGCCGGCCGGTGCAGCTCGTCTACTACGACGACCAGTCCAGCCCCTCCGCGGTGCCGGGGATCTATACGAAGCTGCTGGAGATCGACAAGGTCGACCTGGTGATCTCCTCTTACGCCACCAACCAGATCGCGCCGGCGATGCCGATCGTGATGCAGCGCAACCTGGTCTTCATGGCCCTCTTCGGTACCGGGGTGAACGACACCTTCAACTATCCCCGCTATTTCCAGATCCTGCCCAACGGCACCGACACCAAGCACGGTCCGTCCCAGGGCTTCCTGGAGACGGCGATGACGATGAACCCGAAGCCGCAGACCATCGCGCTGGTGGGCGCCGACGCGGAATACTCGCAGAACTCGCTGCAGGGCGCCCGCGAGACGGTGAAGAAGCTCGGCCTCAAGGTGGTCTACGACAAGACCTACCCGCCCAACACCACGGATTACACGCCGATCGTGCGCGCGATCCAGGCCACCAATCCCGACGTGGTCTACGTTGCCTCGTATCCGCCGGACTCCGTCGGCATGGTGCGCGCCGCGAACGAGGTGGGGCTCAAGCCCAAGATGTTCGGCGGCGGTATGATCGGCCTCGCCTTCACGCCGATCAAGGTGCAGCTCGGCCACCTCCTCAACGGCGTCGTCGCCTATGACGTCTACGAGCCGGTGAAGACGATGAAATTCCCCGGCATCGACGAGTTCCTGAGCCGCTACCAGGAGCGCGCCAAGAAGGAGGGCGTCGATCCCCTCGGCTACTACCTGCCGCCCTTCGCCTATGCGGAGATGCAGATCCTCGGCGAGGCGGTGACCAAGGTCGGCAGCCTCGACCAGGGCAAGATCGCCGACTACATCCACAAGAACACCTTCCACACCATCGTTGGCGACGTCGCTTTCGCGGCGAACGGCGAATGGGCGAAGCCCAGGGTGCTGTTCGTGCAGTTCCGCGACGTCAAGGACGGCGATGTGGAGCAGTTCCGCACCGGCGAGAAGACGCCCGTGCTCTACCCGCCGGAGTACAAGACCGGCGACCTCGTCTATCCCTATTCCGACATCAAGCGGTAGGGACTTCGCACGAGGCTGGCGATATGCTGGGCGCGCGCCGCCGACGGGTGGCGCGCGCCCGATCTTTTCCGACGGAGCCGATCCGATGTGGCAGCCTGCGACCCACTACCCCGATCCGGCGGTCCGGATCCTCGACCCGAGCTTCACCAGGTACCGGGTGACGCTGGCGGCGGTGGAGCGCCTCGCCACCGGGCTGCGCTGGGCAGAGGGGCCGGTCTGGTTCGGCGACGGCCGCTATCTCCTCTGCAGCGACATCCCCAACAATCGGATCGTGAAGTGGGAGGAGTCCACTGGCGCGATCAGCGATTTCCGCCGGCCCTCCAACAACGCCAACGGCAATACCCGCGACCGTCAAGGCCGGCTCGTCACCTGCGAGCATGACACGCGCCGCGTCACCCGCACGGAGTATGACGGCACCATCACCGTCATCCTCGACCGCTTCGAGGGCAAGCGGCTCAACAGCCCCAACGACGTGGTGGTGAAGTCGGACGGCTCGATCTGGTTCACCGATCCGCCCTTCGGCATCCTCGGCAATTACGAGGGCCATGTGGACGAGCAGGAACTCCCCACCAACGTCTATCGGGTGGACGGCAAGACCGGCAAGGCGACGGCCGTCACCGGCGAGATCAACCGCCCGAACGGGCTCTGCTTCTCGCCGGACGAGACGAAGATGTACATCGTCGAGTCCGGCACCGTGCCGCGCAACATCTGGGTCTATGACGTGGTCGCCGACGGCACCCGGCTCGCCAACGGCAGGATCCACATCCATGCCGGTGACGGCACGCCCGACGGCTTTCGCTGCGATGTCGACGGCAATCTTTGGGCCGGATGGGGCATGGGCAACAGCGAGCTCGACGGCGTACGCATCTTCAATCCCGCCGGCGAGCCCATCGGCCATATCGGCCTTCCCGAGCGCGCCGCCAACCTCTGCTTCGGCGGCGTCAAGCGCAACCGGCTCTTCATGGCGGGGAGCCAGTCGATCTACGCGCTCTACGTCAACACCCAGGGCGCGATCGGCGGGTAGCCGCGCTACTTGCCGCAGACCGGGCAGATGCAGTCGACCCCTGCGGGCTTGTGGGGGTGACGCGTGTTTTTCGACGGCATCAGCGCGTGATAGATCTCGCAGTGCAGCTCGAATGCCTGCTTCGGCGAGTCCGCGACCACGTATGAGAAGGCTTCGTAGTTGCCAATATGCACTTTGAGTCGATTTGCGATATCGTCGTCGGAGCGACCGGCATAGGGAACCCGCATGACTTGATCGAGGTCGCGCGTGCCGATCACGTAGGCGCCGGCCGTCTTGCGCGGAAACTCCTCGTCGACGACGTCCCGCGTCAGGTCCTTCGGTCCGATGAGCGTCGGCATCGCCATAAGCAGCTCCGCATGCCGCGGCTTCCGACCAGCGGCGCCTACCGCCTCGCCACCGCCGGCGCCGAAAGGGCCGCGACGTAGCCACGGTTCCAGGTCGGGCTGATCACCACCTCGTCGATGCAGACATGCCGGGGCAGGCAGGCGACGTAGCGGATGAGATCGCCGCAGTCCTCCGGCTGCACCATCCTGGCACGCTCCTCGGCGCTCACCGGCACCGGGCGCTTGTCGAGGATCGGCGTCGCCACCTCGCCAGGGCAGACCACGCAGGAGCGGATGCCATTGACGCACTCCTCCATGTTGATGCTGTGGCTCATGGCGACGACGCCGTGCTTGGCGGCGGTGTAGCCGGGACCGCTCATGGGGTGCACCCAGCGCCCGGCGCGCGAGGCGGTGTGGATCAGCACGCCGTCCTTCTGCGCGCGCATCATCGGCAGCGCGGCGGTGACGACATAGAAGGCGCTGCTGAGATTCCCCTTGATCAGCTCGTCGACGCCGGCTGGCGTCAGCCGCTTCCAGTCGCGCTCGAGGATGTTGAGGCCGGCATTGTTGACGAGGATGTCGAGCCGGCCGAGCGTCTCCTTGATGAAAGCGGCGATCCTCTCCACAGCGCGCGCGTCCATGAGGTCGCCGGGCTGCACATGAGCGGTGCCGCCCGCATCGCGGATGCGCCCGGCAACCTTCTCCAGCGGATCTCGGCGACGGCCGGTCAGCACCACCGTCGCGCCCTCGCCGGCAATCGCCAGCGCCGCGGCCTCGCCGATGCCGCTGCCGGCTCCGGTGATCCAGGCGACCTTTCCCTTGAGCTGCGGCATCGGCATCCTCCCTTCGAGACGGGCAGCGCCGCCCGCAGCTGCGAGACTAAGGGGCCGCTATCCGCGCGGCAATGCCGGACCCCCTTGGTGAAGCGGCATCGGTCGCACTAGTATCGCGCCGGCTGGCCCGAAGAATGCATCCTGCTTCCGGTTCCTCGGCGCGGATGCCCGCTGTTGCAGGGAGATCTCGGATGCTCGTCCTATTCCAAAACTGCCGCCTGCTCGATCCCGAGGCAAACGACCTCCAGGACGGCATCAGCGTGCTGGTCGAGGACGACCGCATCCGCGAGGTCTCCGAGCGCCCGATCCGCGCCGCCGCGGCCGAGGTGATCGACGTCGGCGGCAAGACCCTGATGCCGGGCCTGATCGACGCCCACATCCACGTCTATCTCTCCGAGGTCAATATCGGCCGCATGGCGGAGATGCCGATCACCCTGATGGCGGCGCGGGCCGGGCCGCTGATGCGCGCCATGCTCGACCGCGGCTTCACCACCGTGCGCGACACCGGCGGCGCCGACTGGGGCATCCGCGAGGCGGTGGAGACCGGCCAGATGGTGGGGCCGCGGCTCTTCATCGCCGGACAGAGCATCAGCCAGACTGGCGGCCACGGCGATTTCCGCAAGCGCACCGAGAGCGACGCGCCGTGCTCCTGCTGCAGCGGCGTCGGCTATATCTCCCGCATCGCCGACGGCGTGCCGCAGATGCTGCACGCGGTGCGCGACGAGCTGCGCAAGGGCGCCGACCATATCAAGTTGATGGTGTCGGGGGGCGTCGCCTCGCCGCACGACCCGCTGGAGGCGACCCAGTTCACCCGCGAGGAGATCCTGGCGGCGACCGGCGAGACCGAATCCTGGGGCAGCTATTGCGCGGCGCACGCCTATGGCGCCGACGCCATCCGCCGCGCCGTCGAGTGCGGCGTGCGCACCATCGAGCACGGCAATTTCGTCGACGCAGAGACCGCGCAGTTGATGCGCGCGAAGGGCGCCTTCCTGGTGCCGACGCTCATTGCCTATGACGCGATGAAGCGGCGCGGAAAGGACCTGGGCCTGCCGCCGGTGAGCCTGGAGAAGAACGAGAGGGTGCTGGCGGCAGGCATCCGCTCGCTGGAGACCGCCAAGGCCGCGGGCGTGCCGATCGGCTATGGCAGCGACCTGCTGGGGGCGCTGCAGAATGACCAGTCGCGCGAGTTCCTGATCCGCTCGGAAGTGCTGTCGCCGATGGAGATCATCCGCTCGGCCACCACCGTGAACGCACGCCTGCTCCGGCGGGAGAGCGAGCTCGGCCGGATCGCGCCCGGCGCCTTCGCCGACCTGCTGGTGGTGGATGGCAATCCCCTCAAGGACCTGGGCCTCTTCCAGGAGCAGGGGGCCCACCTCGCCGCCATCATGAAAGGCGGCCGGTTCCACAAGAATCGGCTCGGCCGGTGACGCCAGCGCGGCTGCAGCGAGAACTCGGCCGCCTGGCGCTCCGCGCCGTGGCGGCGCTCTGCTTCGCGCTGATGCTGCTGCCGATCCTCTTCGTTTGCTGGATCAGCTTCTTCAGCAACGAGATCCTGTCCTTCCCGCCGGAAGGCTATACCTTCAAGTGGTTCAGCCAGCTCTGGCTGCAGCCGCAATTCGCCGACGGCTTTGTCACCTCGACCGAGGTGGCGCTCGCGGCAACCATCGGCGGCCTGCTGCTCGGCATTCCCGCCAGCCTCGCCCTGGTGCGGGCGGAGCTGCCGGCGCGCGAGCTCCTCAATACGCTGCTGCTCTCGCCCCTGGTGGTGCCGGCGGTGGTGATCGGCACCGCGCTCTACCTCTTCTTCGTCGATGTCGAGGTCGCCACCGACTGGCCGCTGACGGGGGCGGTCGCGGGATTGGGCCTCGGCCATATCCTCATCAGCATCCCCTGGACCGTGCGGCTCATCGCCGCCAATCTCGTCGGCATCGATCGCAGCATCGAGGAAGCGGCGATGAACCTCGGCGCCAACCGGATGCAGACCCTGATCAAGGTGACGCTGCCGGCGATCCGCCCCGGCGTGGTGGCGGCCGCGCTGTTCAGCTTCGCCGTCTCCTTCGGCAATCTGGAGCTGTCGCTGTTCCTGGTCGGGCCCGGCACCACCACGCTGCCGATCGCGATCCTGCAGTATCTCGAATGGAAGATCGATCCGACGATTGCCGCGGTCTCGCTGATCCAGATCGTCATCGTCATGGCGGCGATGGCGGCGACCAACCGCTTCGTGCGCCTGAGCCAGGTGGTCTGATGTCGAGCGTCCGCCTCGACGGTATCAGCAAGCGCTACGGTGACCACGTGGCGGTCAGGGAGATCTCCCTGGCCATCGCCCAAGGCGAGTTCCTGGTGCTGCTGGGGCCGAGCGGCTGCGGCAAGACGACGACGCTGCGCATGATCGCGGGGTTCATCGAGCCTTCCGGCGGCCGCATCTTCTTTGGCACCCGCGACGTCACCGAGCTGCCGCCCTATCACCGCAACACCGGTCTCGTCTTCCAGGGCTATGCGCTCTTTCCGCACCTGAGCGTGTTCGAGAACGTGGCCTTCGGCCTCAGGATGCGCAAGCTCGCGCGGAGCGACGTGGAGCGCCGCGTTAGCGAGGCGCTCCGCCTCGTCCGCCTCGAGGGTCTCGGCGAGCGCATGCCGCGCCAGCTCTCGGGAGGACAGCAGCAGCGGGTGGCGCTGGCGCGTGCCCTGGTGATCGAGCCGGAGATCCTGCTGCTGGACGAGCCGCTCTCCAACCTCGACGCCAAGCTCCGCAACGAGGTACGCGTGGAGATCCGGCAGCTGCAGCGCCGGCTCGGCCTCACCACCGTCATGGTGACCCACGACCAGGAGGAGGCGCTCTCGGTCGCCGACCGGCTCGCCGTGATGAGGGATGGCGAGGTGCAGCAGATCGGCACCCAGCGCGAGCTCTACAATGCGCCCCGCAACGGCTTCGTCGCCGATTTCATCGGCCGCAGCAATTTCTTCCCGGGCACGATGACCGCGCCGGCGCGCTTCCGCACCGAGAGCGGGCTCGAGATCGCGGTGCCGACGTCGGCAGGGAGCGAGCGGCTGGTGGCGGTGAGGCCGGAGCGCATCAGACTCGGCATCGTCAATGGCGCTGCCAATGTGTTCCACGGCACCGTCGAATTCGTGAGCTATCTGGGTGCCACCACGGAATACGCCGTGCGGCTGGCGAGCGGCGATCTCGTCGCCGTGGAGATGCACAACACCAGGCCGGAAAGCGCCGTTCCCCTCGACATCGGCGCCGCCGTCGAGATCGCCTGGGACCCGGAGGCCTGTCAGCTCATCGCGTGATCAGAGATCGACTTGGACGGACAACAGGGAGACGAACCATGAAAAGCCGCAAGACCACGACGACATCCTCGCTTCTCCTCACCCGGCGCCGGCTGCTGCAGGGCGCCGCGGCGGCCGGCGTCGCCACCACCGTCTTGCCGCGCCGCGCCCGCGCCAGCGGCAAGGTGATCGTCGGCACCTGGGGCGGCGACTACCAGAATCTGATCCAGAAGAACATCGCGGCGCCGCTGCTCTCGCCCAAGGGGATCGAGACCGTCTACGACACGGGGAACGACTCGCCGCGCAAGACCAAGATGATGGCGGAAGCCCGGCTGCCGCGGGGCACGATGGATATCTCCGCTCTCTCGCGCGCCGGCAGCTACGAGATGTGGAAGGCGGGAACCCTGCTCGAGCTCGACATGAGCAAGATCCCGAATGCCAAGTACCTCATCAAGACCATCTCGGTACCTTATGCCGTGCCGCACATCTTCTCCGGCCGCGTCATCCTCTACAATCCGAAGTACATCACCGAGAAGCCCACCTCCTACAACGATCTCTGGAATCCGAAGTACAAGGGCAAGATCGGCGTCATCGACATCCAGTACCAGACCACGATCGAATCCGCGGCCATGATCAGCGGCGGGAGCCTCAGCAATTTCGAGCCCGGCAAGGCCAAGCTCATGGAGCTGAAGAAGCTCGACTGCAAGGTGATGCCGACCAACGAGGCGATGGCGGCCGCTCTCAAGACCGAGGACATCTGGATGTGCATCATGTGGAAGGCGCGCGGCGTGATGTGGCAGAACGCCGGCGTCCCCGTCGAGATCGCGGCGCCCAAGGAGGGCGTCGTCACCTACATCTCGGACTTCACCATTCCGAAGAACGCCCCCGACAAGGAGAACGCCTACGCCTTCATGAACGCGATGCTGGATCCGAAGCCCCAGGAGGGTTTCATCGAGGACATGGGCTACAACCCCACCGTCACCGACGTGGAGCTCGCCACCGCGATGGCGAAGCGCGTGGGGTTCACGCCGGAGGAGCAGGCCAATCTCAAGGTCGAGGACTACGACTACCTCGCCAAGAACGACGCCCAGCTCAAGGAGTGGTGGGACAAGGAGTTCAAGGCCTAGCCGGGACTCGTGCAGGTTCGAGACCCCCTCGCCCCAACCTTCTCCCCGGCGGGGAGAGGGAGGGACCCGCGTCAGCGGAAGGGTGAGGGGGTGCCCGGCGCCGCGCCATGAACTCGCAATCCAAGCTCACCGCCGCCGCGCTCGTAGGACCCGCGACGCTCTTCGTCATCGTCCTGCTGGTGCTGCCGCTGGCGATCCTCTTGCGCTACAGCCTGAACCGGTTCATTCCCGGCCAGTTCATGGTGGAGGCGCTGACGGCGGAGAACTATCTCAAGGTCTTCAGCGACCCCTATTACCGGAACGTGCTATTCCTGACCGCGGGAATCGCGGCGCTCACCACCGCCTTCTGCCTGCTGCTGGGCTACCCCGCCGCCTACCTGCTGGCGCGCATGCAGTCGCGCTTCAAGAGCTGGGCGATCCTGCTGGTGGTGATGCCGCTCTTCGTCGGCAACGCGGTGCGCGCCGCGGGCTGGATCGTGATGTTCGGCTCAAAGGGCGCGCTCAATGCGGCGCTCCTCTATCTCGGCCTGATCGGGACGCCCGTCGACATCATGTATACGCCGTTCGCCGTCATCGTCGGCATCATCGGCTTCAACCTGCCTTTCATGGTGCTGACCCTCCAGAGCGTGATCGAGGGCATCCATCCGGCCCTGGTGGAGGCCGCCATGGGCATGGGCGCGCCACCGCTGAAGGCGTTCTGGAAGGTGACGCTGCCGCTGTCGCTGCCCGGCGTGGTGGCGGGCTCGATGCTCTGCTTCATCCTCGCGATGAACGCCTACGCGACGCCGGTGCTGCTGGGCGGGCCGCGGTTCCAGATGATGGCGCCGCTGGTCTACACTCAGATCTCCGAGCAGGCGAACTGGCCGCTCGGCGGCGCGCTCGCCTTCGTGCTGATGGCGGCGACCCTGGTGCTGACGGCAGGCGCCAACACCCTGGTGCAGCGGCGCTACCGCCGCCGCGGCTTGGTGTGAGGCTCAGCCCCATACTTCGCGCGCGGTCTCGACGATGAGCTCGAGCTTGCGCTTCTCCTCCTCGACCGTGAGGTTGTTGCCTTCGACGGTGCTGGAGAAGCCGCATTGCGGCGAGAGGGCGAGCTGATCCAGCGGACAGTAGCGCGCCGCCTCGTCGATGCGACGCTTCAGATCGTCCTTCTTCTCCAGCGCGCCGGTCTTGGTGGTGACGAGGCCCAGCACCACGATCTTTCCCTTGGGGACGAAGCGCAGCGGCTCGAAGCCGCCGGAGCGGGCGTCGTCGTATTCCAGGAAATAGCCGTCCACCTTGAGCTCGCCGAAGAGCGCCTCCGCCACGTGGTCGTAGCCGCCCGCCGCCACCCAGGAGGAGCGGAAATTGCCGCGGCACATATGAGTGCAGACGGTCATGCCCTGGGGCTTCCCGGCAAGCGCCGAGTTGATGAGCCTGATATATGTCAGATGCTGGTGCTCGCCCTCGCCGCCGAGCTTGGTGATGTATTCGCGCTGCGCGGGGTCGTTGAGATATGCCAAGCTGGTGTCGTCGAGCTGCAAATAGGTGCAGCCGAGCTTGGCGAGCGCCGCGATCTCCTCCGCATAGACCCGCCCGAGATCGGCCCAGAACGCCCCCATCTCCGGATAGATCTTTTCGTCGATGGCCGCGCGGCCGCCGCGGTAATGCATCATGCTGGGCGAGGGAATGGTGAGCTTCGGCGTCGCGCCCTTGGCGGCGGATTTCAGGAAGGCGAAATCCTCGCCGAAGATCGGCTTGGCGAGCTTCAGCTTGTCGACGATGCGGAGCGCCGCCGGGGTGAACTCGATCACGCCCTTCTCATTCCGGAACTGGACCTTGAGGTTGTCCTGCACCTTGGTGACGCCGCCGATCTGGTAAAGGAAGTCCATGTGCCAGGAGGCGCGGCGGAACTCGCCGTCGGTGACCGATTTGAGCCCGGTCTGCTCCTGAAGGCGTACCACGTCGCGGATCGATTGGTCCTCGACCTCGCGCAGCTGCGCCGCGGTGATCTCCTCGCGCTTCCGCCGCTCGCGGGCCTGGAGCAGCGCCGGCGGCCGGAGCAGGCTGCCGACGTGGTCGGCGCGGAACGGCGGCGTGGTGCGTTGGGTCATCGACCTCTCCCTCCTTCTCTCGTCCTTCACATCCGGAGCGCGATCGGCACCGCCGCGGGGCGGCGCTCGGCGATCGCGGGAATCCTCGATTGGAACAGCACGTTGTTGTCGCGGGCGGCGAGCGCGTGCTCGCGCATCAGCGCCTCGGCGCGGGCACCCTGACGCTGGCGGAGCGCGTCGAGGATGGCACGGTGCTGCTGCTGCGCGCGGGCCAGCACGTCGCGATGCCGGCGGCGGAGCGCATCGTCCTCGCTGTCGCCGCCGAGGAGCGCGCCCGCCGAGGCGAAGGGCAGCGTGTCGTTGAAGGAGAGCGCGTGGGTGAGCGCCTGGTTGCCGGCGGCCTCGACGATGAGGCGGTGGAAGAGCTCGTTCATGCCGGCCCAGCGCTGGTCGCCGTCCGCCGGCCAGTCGGCATCCCTGAGGATCGCCTCGCCCTCGGCGAGACAGGCTTCGAGCCGCCGCTCCACCTCGCTGTCGAGCCCCGCTTCGGCGACGAGGCGCGCCGCCATTCCCTCGAGCGTGCCGCGCAACTCGATCGCGTCGAGAATGTCCTTGAGGGTGAACTCCCGCACCAGGAAGCCGCGGGCGCCGGCGGCGGTCAGCAGGCCTTCCCGCGCCAGCACGGCCAGCGCATGGCGCACCGGAGTGCGCGAGACGCCGAGCCGCTCCGCGAGCGCCACCTCGCCCACGCGCTGCCCCGGCGGCAACGCGCCGCTCAGAATCAGCTCACGCAGTTTCAGGACGATCCGGCCGCCGGGCGGCATTTCTGGCGTTCTCCCCCTCGCAACGGCTCGGTAACCATCGCTTTGGATACATCATTCAGCGCCAGCGGCGACCGGTCAAGGCCACCTCTGCCGATTCCCGCGAATTCGGTCTAGGCGCCGTAACTGATTGTATCCAAAAAGCGACGCCTGGTCGGCTTTGCCCACTCCACTGTGGGCAATTGCCCATACTGTTGCCCACTTATCGAATGGGCGAGTTTGTGGTTGACGCCCTTCCGCTGCGAGTCTGGAATGGTTCAACAATGCCCGTAAAAAGGGCTGATCGGGAGGGGACCGCCGTGAGCAGCGAAACGCTACTGCGCGAGATCTCTGAATACTGCCGCCAGGTCGGCATGGCGGAATCGACTTTCGGGCGGCTTGCCGTCAACGACGGCAAGCTGGTGAGCCGGCTGCGGTTCGGCGGCCGCGTCACCACCGAGACGGCCGAGCGCGTGCGCGCCTTCATGGCGCCCCGCGACAACGAGCACGCGGTGCTTCCCGCCCCGCGTCGCGCCAACGGGACCATCACCCTGCCACGCATCACCGCGACGGCGCCCAGCACGGTGGAAGCGGAAGGCGCCGAGCGCGGCTTCCGCTTCTATGACAATCGCCAGAAATATCTGCTCTTCGTCACCACCTGCAGCGAGAAATGGGTGGTGGCCCAGCGCGTCACCATGGAGCTTGCCAACATCCATCCGCGGCCGCCGGCGGTGCGGATCTTCGACGCCGGCATGGGCGACGGCACGGTGCTGGCCCGGGTGATGCGCGCCATGCACAACCAGTTCGCGACCATGCCGTTCTATATCGTCGGAAAGGAGATCAGCCTCGAGGACGTGCGCCTCACTCTGGAGAAGATGCCGGACCGCTTCTTCGAGCATCCGGCGACGGTGCTGGTGATCACCAACATGTACTACGCCGAAGCACCCTGGCTGACGCCGAAATCGGTGAGCGCCGCCACCAGCCTCGTCTGGCACGAGGCGCCGCTGCTCGGCAACACCAGCCACGCCTTCGAGGAGCAGATCACCGCGCTGCAGCCCTTCCTGTCAGAGCATTGGCGCGCCAAGGTGAGCGCCACCTCCGGCAATCCGATCTACGAGAAGCCGGTGGTCCTGGTGCTCTACCGCGAGGACCACAAGTTCCTGCTCGACCAGGTGCGGCCGCGGCGCGGCCAGGCGCGCGCCGACTATGATCTGGTCATCGCCTCGCAACCCTATCGCGCCCGCGCGCCGGTCGAATTCAAGGCCAGCAAGGTGGTGGCGCCGCTGGCCCGCAGCCTGGCGCCGGGCGGCCGGCTCATCGGCATTCATTCCCACGGCCAGGACCCGGGCCTGGAGATCATCCAGAGGATCTGGCCGGGAGAGAATCCCTTCACCACCGACCGGCACCAGCTGCTGCGCGCGGTGAAGACCGAGCTCGGCGTCGCCGGCCGCGATCTCAACTTCAACGCCTATGCGGATGCGCGCTCGCTGTTCCGCTACGACATGCACACGCTGCCCACCGAGATCAGCCAGACCATCGGCACCTCGACCCTGTTCGCCGCCTGGAATGCCGCCATCTATGTGGCGCAGATCGAGGACCAGCGGCTCTCCGAGGTGGTGCACAGCGGCGCCTATCTCGACGCCACCAAGGAAGTGCTGCAGAAGCACGGCGGGCTCTGGTTCTGGGACGAGTCCTACGTGATCTCCCGCAAGCGGGATTCGGTCTGATGATCGCCGACGCCATCCCGTCGTCGAGCACCCTCGACCGCGAGCGAAGCGAGCGAATGGCGGCGCTGATGCGTGGCTCCTCCCTGGAGGTGTCGCCGCGCGACCACGCAGCGCTCGATGGACTTCCGGATACCCTCGAACCGGACGCTGCCGTCTATATCAACCACGCCGCCGGCGACAGCCATCACGCGATCGTCGCGGCGGCGGCACGGCTCCGGCGCGCCGGGTTCCAGCCGGTTCCGCATGTCGCCGCACGCCGCCTCGCGAGCTTCACCCAGCTCAAGGACTTCCTGGCGCGTGCCCGCGGCGAAGCGGATGTCGAGGCGGCGCTCGTCATCGCCGGCGACGCCGACACGCCAGCAGGCCCGTTCCACGACTGTCTCGCGATCCTGCAGACCGGTCTCCTGCAGCAACATGGCGTCCGCCGTATCGGCATCGCCGGCTACGCCGAGGGCCATCCGAAGATCGCTGCGCCGACACTCGACGCGGCGCTGCGCGCCAAGCTGGCGCTTGCCCATCGCAGCGGGCTCGCGCCGTTCATCGTCACCCAGTTCTGCTTTGAGGCGGCGCCGATCCTCGACTGGGTCCGGCGGCTCGGCGAGGAAGGCTTCGATGTGCCCGTGCGCATCGGCCTCGCCGGACCCGCCAGCGTGGCGAGCCTGGCGAAATTCGCCATCCGCTGTGGCATCGGCAATTCGATCCGCTCCCTGGTGGGCCGCCAGCCAGCGATCGCGCGCCTTGTCGCCGAGGCGGGACCGGAGCCGGTGATCGCCGCGCTGGCGGCGGCGCGGCGGCCAGCGATGGTCGACGGCCTGCACTTCTTCACCTTCGGCGGCACCGTTCGCACCGCCGCCTGGCGCCGCCAGCGGATCGACAGCGGCTTCGCCCAGGCACCTCGCAGCGTCAATCCCGACCGCTAGACACGCGCCGCACCGAGACCGCAGTATGCAGGGACCGGTCTCCGCTCCCTCCTTTGAAAGTCCCCCGCGCGCGTGAGCCCCGAGAGTCACCAGCCGGCCCAGGGCGAGCTCAGATCCCGCCTCGCGAGCGGCGAGTTCATCCTCACCGCCGAGCTGACGCCGCCGGTCGCCACCGATCCGCAGGTCTTCCTGGAGCGCGTGGCGCGCCTCAAAGGCCTCGCGGCGGCGGTCAATGTCACCGACGGCGCCGGCGCCAAGGCGCATCTCTCGAGCCTGGTGGCGGCGCATCTGATGCAGCGCGCCGGCGTCGAGCCGATCCTGCAGATGACCTGCCGCGATCGCAACCGGCTCGCCTTGGAGTCGGATCTGCTGGGCGCCATGGCGCTCGGCATCGAGAACATCCTGGTGCTCGGCGGCGACGACCCGAAGAAAGGCGATCAGCCCGAGACCAAGCCGGTCTTCGACCTCGACAGCCGCGGCCTGATCGCGCTCGCGCACCGGATGCGGGCCGAGCGCAAGCTGCCGTCCGGCACCGAGATCAAGGGACCAGTGAGCCTGCTGCTCGGCATCGCCGACACGCCGGTCGATCCGCCGGCAGGGTGGCGCCCGGCGGGCCTCATCGCGAAAGTGGAGGCGGGCGCCGACTTCGCCCAGACCCAGTTCTGCATGGATGCTGGCATCGTGCGTCGCTACGCGGTGGCGCTCGTCGATCTCGGCCTCGCGCAGAAGCTTGCGATCCTGATCGGGGTGGCGCCGATCCCCTCGGCGCGCTCGGCGCGCTGGATGCAGAGCAATCTCTTCGGCACCATCATTCCCGACGCTATCGTGACGCGGCTGGATCAGGCGAGCGATCCCGCAGCGGAAGGTCGCCGCATCTGCATCGAGCTGATGCAGGAGCTTGCGGAAATTCCCGGCATTGCCGGCGCCCACGTGATGGCGCCACAGAATCCCTCCTCGTTGCCCGAGGTGATCGCCGCGGCCGGGCTTGGCGGAAAGAAGCGCGCGCGGGTCGGGTGACGCGTTCCGGACCGCACGACATTCGAAAACTCTGCGGCTCCCGCCCATGAGGAAATAGCAGTTGTCAGAGGGGGACCCAGCGTCGAAGCTTGGGGCAGGCGATAGGGGGAGAGATCGCATGCCATCGGCGCACCGCCCGACCGTGATGGGAACCCGACACATGGTGTCGGCCTGCCATTATCTGGCGGCGCAGGCGGGATTCGAGATCCTTGCGGCCGGCGGCAATGCCATCGACGCCGGCGTCGCCGCAGGCATCGCCCTCGGCGTGGTGCAGCCGGAATATGTCGACGTCGCCGGCGTGGCGCCGATCATTCTCTATTCCGCGCGCGACCGCCAGGTGATCACCATCAGCGGTCTCGGCACCTGGCCCAAGGCGCTGCAGCGCGACTACTTCCAGAAGAAGTGCGGCGGCAAGATCCCGCGCGGGATTCTCCGCACCGTGGTGCCGGCAGCGCCCGATGCCTGGATCACCGCGCTCGAGCGCTGGGGCACCATGAGCTTCGGCGAGGTGGCGCGCGCCGCCATCCGCTTCGCCCGCGACGGCTTCCCGGTCTATCCGCTGATGCACGAGATCATTGCCGATCACGAGCAGGAGTATCGCGACTATCCCTCGAACGCGGCGATCTACCTGCCGAACGGCAAGGTGCCCGAGGTGGGTGACATCTTCGTGCAGGCGGATCTCGCCCGCACACTCCAGCACATGGCAGACCAGGAGACGCGCCGGGCCAAGGAGAGCCGCGAGGCGGGTCTGCGCGCGGCGCGCGATGCCTTCTACCGCGGCGACATCGCGGCGGCGATCGTCAAGTTCCAGAAGGAGAATGGCGGCCTGCTCGGCGCCGAGGATCTGGCGGAATACCGCTCCGGTGTCGAGGCGCCGGTGCATACGAGCTTCGGCGACATCACTGTCTATGGCTGCGGGCCGTGGTGCCAGGGCCCCTCGCTACTGCAGGCGCTTAACCTCGTCGACGCCGCGGCGCTCACGCGGCTCGAGCACAATTCGCCCGCGTATCTGCACCACCTCGCCGAAGCGGTGAAGCTCGCCTTCGCCGACCGCGACGCCTATTTCGGCGATCCCCGCTTCGTCGACGTGCCGATGGACGCGCTGCTCTCGGCGGACTATGCCGCCCAGCGCCGCAAGCTGATCCGCCGCGACCGCGCCTGGACGGAGATGCCGCCCTCCGGCACCCGCGACGAGCTCGGCGCCGCTGGAGCACCGCGGCCGGCGCCGAAGCCGGAGACGATCTGGCAGGCGCCGGAGCTCGACACATCCTATGTCTGCGTCGTCGACCACGAGGGCAACGTCTTCTCGGCGACGCCCAGCGATGGCTCCTACAACGCGCCTGTCGTGCCCGGCCTCGGCATCATCGCCTCTTCCCGCGGCAGCCAGAACTGGGCCGATCCAGACCATCCCTCGGGCGTGGCGCCGGGCAAGCGGCCGCGCCTCACGCCCAACCCGGCGCTCGCCCTCAAGCCCGGCCATTTCGTCATGCCTTTCGGCACCCCCGGCGGCGACGTGCAGACGCAGGCGATGCTGCAGGTCTTCCTCAACATCCATGTCTTCGGCATGGATCCGCAGCCCGCCGTCGAGGCACCGCGCTTCGCCTCCTACAGCTTCCCCTCCTCCTTCGAGCCGCACAGCTATTATCCGGGCCGTCTCAACATCGAGGGGCGCATCGGCGAGGCGACCGGCGACGCGCTCGCCAGGCTCGGCCACAAGGTGGAGCGCTGGCCGGACTGGACCTGGCTCGCCGGCAGCGTCTGCACGATCGTCGCCGACAGGAACCGCGGCCTCATCTCTGGTGCTGCCGATCCACGCCGCCCCTCCTACGCACTCGGCTGGTGACGATGCGAAGGCTTGCCCTGGCGCTGACGGTGGCGATCTCTCTTGCGACGCCGGCGGCGGCGCAGACCCTGGTGGTGGGGGCGCGCTCGGAATTCGTGATCGATCCGCACCTGATGTTCGTCGGACCCAACATGGCGGCGGCGCGCTATGTCTTCGATAGCCTGGTCGACCGCGACGTTGACGCGCGGCCATCGCCGGGCCTCGCCCAGTCCTGGAAACTGATCGACGACCGCACCTGGGAACTGAAGCTCCGTCCCGGCGTCACCTTCCACGACGGCGCACCCTTCACTGCCGAGGACGTCGCCTTCAGCATCAGACGCATCCCGACGCTTCCCAACAATCCCGGTCCCTACACGCCGAACCTGCGCTCGATCACCCGGACGGAGGTCGTGGATAGCCTCACCCTCCGCTTTCACACCGACAGCCCTGATCCCGTCATCCCCGGGCAAATGACCAACATCTTCGTCGTCTCCGCGAGGGCGGCAGCGGAGGCGACATCGGCGGATTTCGCCAACGGCAAGGCGGCGATCGGCACCGGCCCGTTCAAGCTGGTGAAATTCGTGCGTGGCGAGCGCATGGAGCTGGAGCGCTACGACCGTTTCTGGGGCAAGCCCTCGCCCTGGCAGCACATCACCGTCCGCGTCATCACCAATGACGGCTCGCGCATCGCAGCCCTTCTGGCGGGCGACGTCGACCTCATCGAGGACGTGCCGCCGGAAGAGATCGAGACCCTGAGGAAGAGCGGCAAGGCCGAGGTCTTCGCCCGCAGCAGCGACCGCGTCATGTATCTGCTGCCCAACATGGCCGAGAAGCTGCCGCTCCTCACCGATGCCGATGGCAACTCGCTCGACAGGAATCCGCTACGCGATCCGCGCGTGCGCCACGCGATCTCCAAGGCGATCGACCGCAAGGCGCTCATCGAGCACGTGCTCTATGGCCAGGGGATCGCGGCGAGCCAGATCGTTCCCGAGAGCTTCGGCGGCTACAACCCCGACCTCAAGGTGGAGGCCTATGATCCAGCGGGCGCCAGGGCGCTCCTCGCCGAGGCCGGCTATCCCAACGGCTTCGGGCTCACCATCGGCTGCACCAACGACCGCTACGTGAACGATGCCCGGATCTGCCAGGCGCTGGGCCAGATGCTGACCCGCGCTGGCATCAAGGCCAAGGTGCAGACCTCGCCCGGGGCGGTGTTCTTCCCGATGATCAAGAATGGCGTCAATCCGCTGCCCCTGGTGCTCTACGGCTCCTCCAGCGGCTCCACCCGCGACGCGACCCACGTGCTGTCGCTGGTGCTGCACAGCTACGACCCGAAGCACGATTTCGGAGCGAGCAACCGCGGCGACTTCCGCGACGCCGGGCTCGACACGCTGATCGAGAGCGCGGTCTTCGGCCTCGACGCCAGCCGCGAGGACAAGCTCAAGGCGGCAATGGCCAAGGGCATCGAGCTCGGCGCCGCCATCCCGCTCTACAACCAGATGACGATCGCCGCCGCGCGCAAGGGCATCGCCTTCACGCCCCGCATGGACGAGCAGCTGGTGGCCACTTATGCGCGGCCGGAGAAGTGACGATCGTTCCGAGATCGTCATGGCCGGGCTTGACCCACGAGTGTCCGGTTCAGCGAAATCGGTTGTCGAGGTGGTGGATCGATGCGCCTCTACATCGTCATGCCCGGCCTTGAGCTGGGCATGACGGAACAGGGCATCGATGTGCCGATTCCTCACCCGAGCGCGCGGTCGATCCGGTCTCTGAATCGGTACCAGCCCCCCACCAGCGGCAGGAACCAGGGATTGCCGGTGTAGAGGGCGTGGCCGGGGATCGGCAGGTCCTCGAAGGCGGTGACGCGGTTACCGCCGCCGGCGATTTTGCGGCCGATCTGATGGCCGAGATAGCTCATCATGGCGATGCCGCTGCCGTTGCAGCCGAGCGCATAGTGCAACCCGCGGTCCTCGCCCATATGCGGCAGATAATCGAAGGTGAAGGCGACATTGCCGGTCCAGGCGTGGGTGACGCGCGCCTCCTTGAGCTGCGGAAAGCGCCGCACCATGAAATCATGCAGGATCGGCGCGCTCACCGCCGGCGGCACCTGGGTGAAGCGCGCGCGGCCGCCGAACAGCATGCGCCGGCCATCCGGCGAGAGGCGGTAGTAGCAGAGCACGCGCGGCGTATCGCTGATGGTGCGGCGATTGGGGATGAGGCTCCGCGCGAGATCGACGGGCAGCTCCTCGGTGGCGATGATGTGGCTCGCCAGCGGAATGATCCGCCGCTTGAGGCGCGGCGTCGCATCGCCGGTATAGCCGTTGGTTGCGACGACCACCTCCTCGGCAGCGATCTCCCCGCGGGACGTCCGAAGGCGGAAGGCGCCGCGCCGGCCTTCGATCCGCGTCACCTCGGCGCGGGCGCTGAGATGCACGCCCTGGCGGCGGCAGGCTTCCAGCAATCCCTTGTAGTAGAGCGCCGGATGCAGCGCGCCGGAGCGGTCCACCAGCAATCCGCCGTGATAGAAGTCGCTGGCGATCTCCTCCCGCTGCCGTTCCCGCGGCAGCAGCCGCGCATCGGCACCGTTGTCGCGGTTGAGCACCTCCGCCCGCGCCGCCAGCTCGCCATAGTGACGCGCCGCATAGGCCCCGACGAACCGGCCGCGCCGCTCCCAGCGGCAATCGATGCTCTCGCGACGGATCACATCCTCCAGGAAGCCGAAGGATTCCGAGGCATCCGCCATCAGGGCCGCCGCGAGCCGCGCCCGCGCGCCGGGATCCCGCGGCATGCCGGAGCCGTCGAGCCCCTTGCCGATGTTGACCCCGCTGCTGACCTGGCCGCCGTTGCGGGTGCTGGCCCCGAGGCCGAAATCCTGCGCCTCCAGCACCACGGCCTCGACACCGCTGCGTTTCAGCTCCAGCGCCGCATTGAGTCCGGCATAGCCGCCGCCGACGATGGCCACCGGAACGCGTGAGGCTGGATCCGCGCTCGGCGCCGCGGTTGGCTCCCACGCCTCCCACCAGTAGGGCTTTGCCTTGAACTCGGGATGGAAGATGTTGCGCCCGGTCCCCATCGGCGGAGTATGCCGGCCCACCCCTGATAACAGCAATCAAGAAGGTCCGGACAAATGGCCCCGCGGAACGATCGAGCGCTCCTTCGTTGACCGGCAGCCTCGGTTTGGGTGACCCTGGCAGTCCACGGCAGCCGGCGGCGGAGATCGAGCAATGAAGAGCGAGGCGGAATGGCGGGCCATCCTGACCCCCGAGCAGTTCCGCGTGCTCCGCCAGCATGGCACCGAGCGGCCTTACAGCAGCGCGCTCAACGACGAGCACCGGCGCGGCAAGTTCCTCTGCGCCGCCTGCGATCTGCCGCTGTTCCGCTCCGACGACAAATTCGACAGCGGCACCGGCTGGCCGAGCTTTACGATGCCGGTGGAGCACGGCATCGGCACCTCCGAGGATCGCAGCCTGTTCATCGCCCGCACCGAGGTGCATTGCCGCCGCTGCGGCGGCCATCTCGGCCATGTCTTCGATGACGGGCCACAGCCGACGGGATTGCGCTACTGCATCAATGGAGTGGCGCTGCGCTTCCGGCCGGCGGAAGAGGAGCGCGACGCCGGCGCCTGAATTCCCAACGAGGGAGTGCCGCCATGCCCGCCTATGACGCCATCATCATCGGCACCGGTCAGGCCGGTCCATCTCTGGCACGGCGACTCGCGGGCGCCGGCATGCGGGTCGCCATCGCCGAACGCGGCAAGTTCGGCGGCACCTGCATCAACACCGGCTGCACGCCCACCAAGACCATGGTGGCGAGCGCCTATGCCGCACGCATCGCGCGCCGCGCCGCCGAGTTCGGCGTGGCGATCGAAGGCCCGGTCAAGGTGGACATGAAACGGGTCAAGGCGCGCAAGGACGAAGTCGCGGGCGCCTCCAACCGCGCCGTCGAGCACTCGCTCCGATCGCTGGAGAACTGCACCGTCTACGACGGCCATGCGCGCTTCCTGTCGGCGCATGAGGTCCAGGTCGGCGACGCGGCGCTGACAGCGGAGAAGATCTTCATCAATGTCGGCGGCCGCGCCGCGATTCCGCCGATACCGGGCATCGAGGAGGTGCCCTGCCTTACCAACAGCTCGATGGTGGATGTCGATTTCCTGCCGCCCCATCTCGTCATCCTCGGCGGCAGCTATATCGGCCTGGAGTTCGGCCAGATGTTCCGCCGCTTCGGCAGCGAGGTGACCATCCTCGAGATGGGGCCGCGGCTCATTGCCCGGGAGGACGAGGACGTCTCCGCGGCGATCGCCAAGTTCCTGCAGCAGGAAGGTGTGCAGCTGCACCTCGACAGCCGCTGCACCCGCGTGCGCAAGAGCGGCGACGGCATTCTGCTCGAGATCACGGGGCCGGAAGGCCGGCGCGAGATCGCGGGCTCGCACCTTCTCGTCGCCACCGGGCGACGGCCCAATACGGACGATCTCGGCCTGGAGCGCGCCGGCGTCGCCCGTGATGACCGCGGCTACATCATCGTCGACGACCGGCTCGCCACCAGCGTGTCGGGGATCTGGGCACTCGGCGATTGCAACGGTCGCGGCGCCTTCACCCACACCTCCTACAACGACTTCGAGATCGTGGCATCCAATCTCCTCGACGGCGAGACGCGCAGCGTGCGCGACCGCATCCCGGCCTATGCCCTCTACACCGATCCGCCGCTGGGCCGCGCCGGCATGACGGATGCCGAGGTGCGAAAGAGCGGGCGGCCGGCGCTGGTCGGAAAGATCGCGATGGAGGATGTCTCGCGCGCCTATGAGAAAGGCGAGACCGAGGGTTTCATGAAGATCGTCGTCGATCGCGACAGCAAGCAGATCCTCGGCGCCGCGCTCCTCGGCACCAGCGGCGACGAGGCGATCCACGTCATCCTCGACCTCATGTACGCCAAGGCACCCTACACTCTCCTGCAGCGAGCCATGCACATCCATCCCACCGTGGCCGAGTTCCTGCCGGTCCTGGTGGGAGACCTTAGGCCCCTCTGAGAGCCGCTGCTCTTCATGCGGCGATGCGCCGCGGGCGATCCTGATCCGCAATCGCGACAGCGCGAAAGCGCGAAAGTTTTATGGTTGCCAAACCCTTATCGAGTGAGCAGGTGTTGCAAAACTGCCACCAACTTAAAATTCATCGAATTCATGTCCAATATGCATTTCTCATTAGCGCCTCCCTCTCCATATTCCAGGGCGTCGGACAAAGCGGGCCAGCGGCCCGAAAGAAGCGGCCACGGGCCGCCCCGACATCACCGTCATCAGGGAGTATGAAGCCGTGGCGAGGTTGCAGAAGGCATTGCATAGGCTGGACTTTGGGCATGCGGTGGCGCTGACCATCACCGCGCTCGGATTCCTGCTCTACGCCGGCTCGCTGTTCCAGCCGAAGATCTGAGGATCCGGCGAGACCTATCCCGTCCGCGCGAGGCGGCCCCCGATCGAAGCCATTCCCACCACGATTCCGACCGCCACCGCATGGATCGCGAGATCCATGAAGGTGACGTCGAAAGGGTGGAAGAATTGCAGCAAGAATGCGGCGATGGCAGCAACGCCAAGGCCGCCGACGGCTGCGACTCTGATGGGCGCGAGCGGGCGCGCGCGGCGCAGCAGGATCCAGAGGCTCACGCCAAGCGGCACGCTCAGCGCCAGGATGAAGCGGAAGCAGTCGGCGCTTTCGCCGATCTCCCATCCGTCGGGACCGTAGACGATCCAATGGCGATAGCAGCTGTAGCCGCTGCTGGCGATCCAGAGCAGCAGCGGCGGCAGCGGCAGCAGAGCCCAGGCCGACGCGCGGTCCGGCAGGCTCAGCTGGAACGCGGCCACTACCGCAGCGATGCCGGTGAGGGCGGTGCCGACGAGCTCGAGGCGGAGCTTGGGATCCGCCGCGCGGCGCGCGAAGACCGCGAGATCGGAAAAGAGCAGGATGCCGATGGCGGACAGCGCCGCAACGGCGAGGAGCCACAGTAGCGCCCGCAGCAGCGGCGGTCGCAGCCGGCGCACCGGGCGCGCCTCCGCCACCAGCCGATCGATCAACTGCTCGGTCGCCCCCGACACGATCATCCTCCTCTGAGCTGCGCCCTCAGCGCCTTGATCGCGCGATGCACGCTCACTTTGAGCGACGCGATCGACTTGCCACTGACCCGCGCCGCCTCGTCGAGGGACATCTCCCGCAGCTTCAGAAGCTCGATCGCCTCCCGCTGGCCCTTTGGCAGGCTCGCGATGGCGCTGCCGAGCCCCGACGCGCGCTCGCGCACCTCCGCTTCCCTGTTCGCCGCCGGATCGGCAAAAGTTTCATAGGCAACCGGATCGATGACCTCATTTTTTTCCGTCCGGCCGCGCCGCCGCAGCGCATCGATCGACCGGCGGCGCGCCACCGTAGCCAGCCAATGGGTGAAGGGTCGTGTCGGATCATAGGTATGCCGCACCCGGTGCAGAGTCAGCAGCACATCCTGCACGACGTCCTCGATCCGATCCGGCGCCCGGTGCTGGCGTGCCGCCACCGCGCGGATGAAAGGCAGGATCTCGCGCAGGAGCCGGTCATAAGCGGCACGGTCACCGTCCTGCGCCGCGGCCATTAACCCCGACCAGTCGCGCTCCCTCGCAGCATCGTGATCCGCCTCTGCTGGCGCCATCGCGGATTTTCGGATCCTTACCCGTAACCAATGGTAGCGCGCCGCGAACAGATGGGTGCGGGCGCTCGGCGGCACGCCGGATCGGTCCCGCAGGTTCAACTAGATTAACCGGAGAGACTTCCATGCAAAAGCCTGCCACCAAGACCGGCCTCCTGGTCGCCGCCGCGCTCGGCGCGGCCGTCATGATGCCGACGCTTGCCAATGCGGGTCCGGCGCCGGCGCCCGCCTTCACGGCGGAGAAGTGCTATGGCGTCGCCGCCAGCGGCCAGAACGACTGCCAGACCGCGACCCACTCCTGCGCCGGCGAGTCCAAGCGCGCCGCCGCCGGCGACAGCTGGATCTATGTTCCCGCCGGCACCTGCATGAAGATCAGCGGCGGCAGCCTCGCCGCCAAGTAAGGCTGAAGGAACGGGCGGGTCGATGTCTCTCCTTGACGGCGGCGTCGAGCCGCGCGCGACAGCCGGCATCGGGCTGCGCGCACCGCACTTCGCCGAGATCCTGGCGACGCGGCCCGCCCTCTCCTTCGTCGAGGTGCACTCGGAGAATTTCATCGGGAACGGACCGGCGTTGCGCCAGCTTGAGGCGGCGCGCGCGCTCTACCCCGTGAGCCTGCACGGCGTCGGGCTTTCGCTCGGCAGCGCCGAAGGCATCGACCGCGACCATCTCGCGCGGCTCAAGACGCTGGCGGACCGCATCGATCCCGCTCTCGTCTCCGAGCATCTTTCCTGGAGCGTCAACGGCGGCGTCTATCTGAACGATCTCCTGCCGCTGCCCCTCACCGAGGAGACGCTGACCGTCGTCTGCCGAAACGTCGAGGTGATGCAGGAGACGCTGGGGCGGCGGGTTCTCGTGGAGAATCCCTCGTCCTACTTGCGCTTCCATCAGTCCAGAATACCGGAGCCGGAGTTCCTCGCCGAGCTCGCGCGCCGGAGCGGCTGCGGCATCCTCTGCGACGTCAACAATATCTACGTGACCGCGGAGAATTTCGGCCTCGATGCCGTGGCCTACCTCGACGCGCTGCCGACGGCGGCGGTGGGCGAGATGCATCTCGCCGGCCACTTTCGCGACGAGCGCCGCGGCCGCCCGCTGCTGATCGACGATCACGGCGCCCCGGTCGCCGACGCGGTCTGGGACCTCTACGCCCATGCGGTGCGGCGCTTTCGCCAGGCGCCGACCTTGATCGAATGGGACAGCAAGTTGCCAGGACTGCCGGTGCTGGTGCAGGAAGCGCGGCGGGCCGACGAGGTGGCAGGATCGGTTCATGCCTGAGCTCGCGACATTGCAAGCGCGCCTGCACGCCGCCATCCTCGGCCGTGACGCCGGCGATCTCGACGATCTCGTCGCGGCGGACGGCCTTTCCGCGGAAGAGCGGCTCGAGGTCTATCGCAACAACACCTTCGTCTCCCTGAAGACGGTGCTGAAAGACGCGTTCCCGGCCATCTGCCGGCTGGTGGACGAGCGCTTCTTCCTCTACGCGGCCGACGAGTTCATCCGCGCCTTCCCGCCGCAGCAGGCCTGCCTCTCCGCCTATGGCGAGGGCTTCCCGGCGTTCCTCGCATCATTTCCACCCTGCGCTCACCTCCCCTACCTCGCGGACGTCGCGCGACTCGAATGGCTGATGCGCCGCGCGGCCCAGGCGCCCGATGCGCCGCCGCTTCCGGCGAGCGCCCTGGCGGTCGTTAGCGAAATCCAGATGGCCGAACTCAGCTTCCGCCTGGATCCATCGCTGGGCCTCCTTGCCTCGCCCTGGCCGGTGGATGCGATCTGGCGCGCCAACCGCCAGGGCAGCGAGCCGCACGCGGTCGATCTCGACATCGGCGGCGTCCGGCTCGAGGTGCGGCGGATCCTCGATGAGGTGGTCATGCGGCCCCTCGACCCCGCGCCTTTCGCTTTCCGCTCGTCGCTGGCGCTCGGCGAGCCGCTGGCTGATGCGGCCGAGGCGGCGCTGGCGCTCGATCCGGACTTCGATCTTGCCACCGGTTTCGCCGATCTCTTCCGCGAGGGCGCCGTCACCGCCTTTGATCGAGGCCGTGAAGCGACAGATTGAGGAAAATCACCATGACGACCGCGGTAACGGCGGCGCTGGCCGCTCGCTCGCTCTCGCTCCGCGCCGCCCTGGAGCGCGTCCCCCTGGCGCTCTTTCAGCTGCTGTTCCGCATCTGCGTCGGCGCGATCTATTGGAACGCCGGCCTCACGAAGATCGCGAGCTGGCAGACCACCGTCACTCTCTTCACCCAGGAATACCAGGTGCCGGTGCTGCCGCCGGAGCTCGCCGCCTATATGGCGACGACGATCGAGCTCACCTGCCCGGTGCTGCTGTTCCTGGGGCTGGCGACGCGGCTCGCCACGCTCCCCATGCTGGGTCAGGCGCTGGTGATCCAGCTCTTCGTCTATCCCGAGAGCTGGATCGAGCACCTGACCTGGGCGGCGATGCTGCTCTTCATCCTGACCCGCGGCCCCGGTCCGATCTCCCTCGACCGCTTCGTCCTGCCGGCGTTGCTCGGCCGCCGCGCGGCGGCCTGAGCTCAGCCGCCGCCCCAGACCTCCTCGGCGACCTCGACGGCGAGCCGCAGCTTGGCGATCTCGTCCGCCACGGTGACCTTGTTGCCCTCGACGGTGCTGGAGAACCCGCATTGCGGGCTGATCGCGAGCTGCTCCAGGGGCACGTAGCGGGCCGCCTCGTCGATGCGGCGCTTCAGCATGTCCTTGCGCTCGAGTTCCGGCAGCTTGGTGGTGATGAGGCCGAGCACCACCATCTTGCCCTTGGGCACGAAGCGCAGCGGCTTGAAATCGCCGGCGCGCGGCGTGTCGTATTCCAGGAAGAAGCCGTCGATCCCGAGACCGTCGAAGATCTCTTCCGCCACCGGGTCGTAGCCGCCCTCAGCGAGCCAGGCGCTCTGGTTGTTGCCGCGGCAGATGTGCATGCAGACAGCCATGTCCTTGGGCCGCTTCGCGATCGCGTCGTTCACCAGCTTCACGTAGATGCCCGGCAGCCGGTCCGGATCCTCGCCGATGTTGGTGCGCACCTGCTCGCGCATGGTGGGATCGCAGAGATAGGCGAAGTTGGTGTCGTCGATCTGCAGATAGCGGCAGCCCGCGGCCCCGAGATCGGCGATCTCCTCGCTGTAGACCCGCGCCAGATCGGCGAAGAACGCGTCCATCTCGGGATAGGCCGCCTTGTCCACCGCTGCGCGGCCGCCGCGGAAATGCAGGATGGTGGGCGACGGGATGGTCTGCTTCGCCGTCATCCTGGTGACGGAATGCAGGAACTTGAAGTGGTCGACGAAGATGCCATGCGGTCGTCCGAGCTTGCCTTCGACCCGGAGGCTCGGCGGCGTCACCTCGGTGTCGCCTTCATGAGTATGGAAGCGCAGCTTGATCTGCGACGGCACCTCGCGCACGTTGGCGAACTGCTTGAGGAAGTCCATGTGCCATTCCTTGCGGCGGAACTCGCCGTCGGTGGCGAGCTTGAGCCCGGCATCTTCCTGCAGCTTCACCACCTCGCGGATGGCCTCGTCCTCCACCTTGGCGAGCTCCGCCGCCGAGAGCGTGCCCTTGTCGCGGGCGGCGCGCGCCTCGCGCAAGCGCGGCGGGCGCAGCAGGCTGCCGACATGGTCGGCGCGGAAGGGCGGTCTCGTTCTCTCGGCCATCGATCTCCTCGCTCTCTCCTGATGACTACTTGTTGCGCTCTTTCCAGGGGTCCTTCACCGCCTGATAGGTCTCGATCACCACATTGGCAAGACGGTCGCCCACCTTCTCGACGCGACAGATATAGACGTTCTGCACGATGTCGCGCGTCGCCGGGTCGATGCTGATCGGACCGCGCGGGCTCTCGTGGCTCCAGCCCTTGATGGTGGCCATGGCGGCATCGCCGTCGAACTTGCCGGTCTGCTTCTTCGCCACGTCGTAGATGAGTGCCATGCCGTCATAGGCGCCGACGGCGAAGAGGTCGGGATCCTTGTCGGCGCCGTAAGCCTTCTTCCAGGCGGCGACGAAGGCCTTGTTGGTGGGCGAGGGAAAGGCGGCGGTGTAGTTGGTGGCGCTGACGATGCCCGAGGCGAGATCGCCCAGATTCTGCAGGTCGGCCTCGTCGATCGCCTCGGCGCTCGGCATCAGGCGAATGCCGGCCTTGTCGAGGCCGAGCTCATGGAAGGCCTTGACGAAGGCAGGCGGCTGGCTGCCGCCGGGAATGAAGGCATAGAGCGCGTTCGGCTTCTGATCGAGGACGCGCTGCAGGAAGGGCGCGAAGTCCGGGTTCATCACCGGAAATTGCACGCTGCCGACGATGGTGCCGCCGGCCTCGGTGAAGCTGCGTTTGAACGACTCCTCGGCGTCGTGGCCGGGACCGTAGTCCGAGACCGCGGTGTAGGCGGTCTTTGCGCCACCTTTGGTCGCGGCCCAGTGACCGAAGATTTCCGTCGTCTGCGGCAGGGTCAGCGACACGCGGGTGAAATAGGGCGACTTGGTGGTGATGACCGCGGTGGCGGCGTTCATGATCACCACGGGAACCTTGCCTTCGGTAGCGAGCGGCGCCACCGCGAGCGCATTCGGCGTGAACACGAGGCCCGCCAGCATCTGCACGTGATCGCGGGCGATCAGCTCCTGCGCCAGGCGCTTCACCGTGTCGGGGTTGGGCCCGGTCTCGTCGCGGCGGATGATCTCGATCTTGGTCCCGCCGGCGCTGTCGCCGTTCTGCTCGACCCAGAGCTTCACCGCGTTGTCCATGGTCTCGCCGAGCCGGGCGAAAACGCCGGAATAAGGCAGGATCAGCCCGACCTTCACGGTCTCGGCCGCTTGCGCCGGCCCGGCCAGCACCGCCGCCAGGGCCGCGCCATAGAACAGCGATCGGATCACGCGCATGATTTCCTCCCCCAGGGAACGCCCGATTCGCGCCGGGCTTTCTTTGGCCGAGTTTGACGGAAAGCGCCTGGACCAGCAATCGCGGGGCAGACCTCAGCGGCCGCGGAGCGCCGCCTGCAGCGCCTGGTCGAGCGCGCCCAAAAAGCGCGAGCGGTCCGCCTTGGTGATGGGCGCCGGCCCACCGGAGCCCACGCCGATCTCGCGCAGATGGCGGGCAATCTCGCGGCCGGCGAGCGCGTTGCCGATGTTGTCCGGCGTCCAGGGCTTGCCGAGCGGCGAGAGGGCGCGCGCACCCTTGGCGAGGCAGCGTGACGCGAGCGGGATGTCGGCGGTGACGCAGACGTCGGCCGGCGTGATGCGCTCGACGATCCAGTCGTCCGCCTTGTCGGCGCCCTCGCTCACCACCACCATCTGGACGTTGGGGTCCCGCGGCGGCCGGATCGGGCGCGAGCCGTTCGAGACCACGAACACCTTGAGATGGAGGCGCTCCGCAACGCGGTAGACTTCCTCGCGCACCGAGCAGGCATCGCCGTCGACATAGATGTCGGTCATGGCGCGCTACCGCCGGCGGCGGTTGCCGAATGCCTCGAAGGCCTCGGTATGGGGTGCCAGGCCCTTCTCCAGCATCGCCCGCATCAGATTGTCGCCGAGCCGCGCCGCGTCCACCAGCACCGCCGGCGGGGTGCTCAGCAGATTGGCGAGGAGGCTCGCCCGCACTTCCGGCGTCGCCGCATCGAAGAGCTCGCGGCATTTGACGATCGAGAGTTCGCCCACCAAGTCGCTGTCGCCGTTCTCGGTCATCGCTCGGCTCGCCACGGTGAAGGCGGCGAAATCGATGAGCCCCGGTGAGAGCCGCTGCAACTTGGCCAGAAGCTGGGCGGCGGCGGCGCGGTCGAGCCGGACGCCCGCCGCCTTGTAGACCGAGGCCTGCTTCAGCCGCGCATAGGAGACATCCCGCCGACCGCTCGAGCGCGCCGACCATTCCGCCTCGGTCGATAGCGCCGCCTCGGGGAAGTCCGCCTCCGCCCCGTTCGAGCCGCGGCAATAGACGATGCCGGCGTCCACGTCCTCCACCGTATAGGACCGGCCGTCCTTGGCATAGGCGATGTCGCCGGGGGCGAATTTCGAGGCCATGATGCGCTGACCATGCGGGGACAGCCCAATGATGGTCAACCCTCTCGAGGCCTGGGCCGGTGGGGCCAAAGCCTGTAGGCTCGACCGGGGCTGGACAAGGGAGAAGACCGTACATGCTGGCATCGCAGCGAGCACTTTTCGATATTCCCCGGGAGGTCTGCTATCTCAACGCGGCGGCCTGGAGCCCGCTGCCGAAGGCGAGCCAGGAGGCGGGCCGCATCGGCGCCGGCCGCAAGGGGCAGCCCTGGAAGATCGCCCCCGATTTCGCATTGCAGCAGCACGAGCGCGCGCGCAAGGCGGCGGCACGGCTCATCAACGCCGATCCCGATGACGTGGCGCTGATCTCCTCGGTGGGCTACGGCGTAGCCGCCGCCGGCAAGATCCTGCAGGTGCCGCGGGGCTCCCGCGTTTTATTGCTGGAAAATGACCACACCTCGCCGATGCTGGAATGGATGGGCCGCGCCGAGGCCCAGGGCTTCACGGTCGAGATCGTGAAGCAGCCGGCGGATGCCGACTGGACCGCGGCGGTACTGGATGCCATCGAGCGGCCGGGCGCGGCGCCGGTGGGATTGGCCTCGATCTCCTCGGTGCACTGGTCCGATGGCGGCGCCCTCGATCTCGATGCGATCGCGGCGGCGCTCAAGCGGCAGGGCGCGGCGTTCCTGGTGGATGCGACCCATGCGGCCGGCATCACCAGGCTCGACGTGCGCCAGCTCGATCCGGATTTTCTGATCTTCCCCACCTATAAATGGGTGCTCGGCCCCTATGGCCGCGCCTTCCTCTACGTGGCGAAACGCCGGCAGGACGGCGTGCCGCTGGAGCAGACCAGCTATGGCCGGCGCGCGATCGCCGCCGACCGCGTGCCCTATTTCAGCGACACCCGATACGTGGAGAACGCGCGGCGCTTCGACATGGGCGAGCGCGACCATTTCATCTCCATGGAGATGGCCTCGATCGGCATGGAGCTGGTGGCGGGCTGGGGCTCGGATGCGATCGTCGAGCGGCTCCGCATGCTGACCCGGCGGCTCGCCGAGGGTCTGCGTAATTCCGGCGCCCTGATGGCGGAGGAGCGCGTGCGCGCGCCGCACATCCTCTGTCTCAGTTTCCCCAAGGGCATGCCGGCGGGACTGGTGGAGC
>DATJOK010000228.1:0-65456 GCA_035507155.1 Allostellaceae bacterium | reverse complement strand
CGTAGACAACCAGGCTCCCCTGCTCGCCCCTGCGGACCTGGCCGCCTAGCTCCAGGGCTTGCCTGTACGTCATCCACATCGGCGCAGAGAAATTCTTGGCTACGGCATCGATCCAGAGAGACAGGACATTGATGCCACGATAGGGCACGCCGTTGGCCCGCAGTGGCTTGGTGATTCGCCCAGCGGCATGCTCCGCGTTCCACGGCTTGAACCACGGTCGCACCCCCTGCTCGAGCTCGGAAACAATGCGTGATGTGATCCGCTCATAAACATCGGCCTTCATAGTCTTCCCCTGCCTCATACGGGTTGCGCGCAGCAGCAACCCGACTAGCCACCCGGCAATGAGGGGGAGAGGGCCGTCAGAGGCCGTCCGCGGGGAGAGGGGGATCACCCGTCTTGGCAGCGACCATCGGGAGCGAAAGACGGGGAAACGCCCCGCGGCGCCCCCGCGCGATTGCGCGGGGGCTTGGCCTTGATGGCCCAGGGGCGTAGCCCCAAAAGCAAACGGGACAAAGTCCCCGCGAAAAGTCGCGGCCGCAGGCCAAGAAACAAGAACACGACGAAAATCAGGCTGCCAGGAGCCGCACTTGAGCCGGCGGGAAGCGCCGTCGAGTATCCGGACGGCGGCATTAGCCGCGGGGGACCGGCGCGCCCGTAGGAGCGCCCAAAGGCGCGGGACCGAGCGCGATCGGCCGGGGACTCTCTCCTCGGAGGCAAGCTCGAGGGATCGTCATCGGGTCGCCGTGACGACCGCAGGGTGGTTTGAGGTGGAGAGGCCTAACTGAAGTCGAACTTTCAAGTTAGGTGGGGAGATCCTATCCTTTCAGCTATCATGGCCTGCCAAGCTCAGTCGCGAAGTGAGAGGAAAGACCGACCCAAGAAATAACTGCCTGCAACAACAACCTAGAAGGCCGTGCGTGGCGGGCCGCGGCGATGCGGGAGTTGGCCGTATGAGTGAGTTGATCACGCCGGACGAATTGCCGAGGTGGGTCCCCGGAAGGCTGACGATGGACAGTGCGCCGCTTGGCTGGGACGGCCTGCGGCTCCGAGGCTGGCGCTATACCGCCTTGGACGTGCCGATCCCAGGGCTGTCCGACTACCTCATCGTCGCCTATCAGGACGGCGCCACTCGGATGAACCGGCGCTGCACGGGCGACTGGCACCGCGAGCACGTCACCCCCGGCAGCATCTCGCTCCTCACGCATGCTGCCCAATCCCACTGGCGGTGGAGCGAGGAGATCGAGGTCACGCATCTTTACCTCTCCACGGCAGTCGTCGCGGACGTCGCCGCACAGGTGTACGAAAGCAGCGTCCGTGACGTCGAATTGCGCGACGTGTTGAGGGCTGAAGATTCCGTCCTTTCCGGGATCGCGGGCTCTCTTGCATGGGAATCGCGGCAGGGCGGGCTCGGAGGCCGGCTCTACGTTGACTCGCTGAAGACCCAGGCCTGCGTCCACGTGCTCCGCCACTACGCCAACGTGATCTTCCGCGAACCGACCTCCCACAGCGGGCTCTCGCACACGCAATGCCGCCTGCTTACTCAATATGTGGAAGAAAACCTCGACCGGAGCATCTCGCTTGCGGAGCTTGCCGGTGTGGTGCAGCTCAGCGTCTTCCATTTCATGCGCAAATTCCGCGCCGAATTCGGCTATCCGCCCCACGCCTATGTCATGCGACGGCGCATCGAGCACGCCAAGCGTCAGCTCACGCGCAGGGACATCCCGCTCAAGGTCGTGGCCGCCGATTGCGGCTTCTCGGATCAAAGCCACATGACTCGCGTGTTCCGCCGCGCCCTCGCGACGACCCCCGCCAAATATCGCAACTCGGTCACCACCTGACCTCCCGCCGAGACGGCAAGGGCGTTCCGCAGCACTTCGGGAATACGCAGTGGTCACTCCCGTTCAACACCGTCGCCGACGTCTTCATGTTGATCCGCTGAGCCGCGCGAGGCGGTAACGATGGATTGGCGAGGATCGCCGATTGCCGCCCTGCAGCAACTCGGCCAGCATCTCGTCGGTAGGAATCTCGGCGGTATCGCTGTCCCTGATGCGCTGCAGCCGGGCGATGCGGGCGATCGACTTGATAGCGGAGTCTCCGGCTTGCGAGCACCTTCGGCGATGTCGACGGTGGTTGCGACGATCTGGGTTGCCTGCCCGCCGAGAGGCACATAAAAGTCGCACAACCACGAGCCCAACACGTGCCTTGGCGGCGACCGTCGAATCCCACGGTGCGAGCCTTCGCGCAGCTACCAACAGTCCGTACGGGATGATCGTTTCGTTTCGCTTTGCAGAGCGCCAGCTCGTGATAGCGGCGAAGCTTCAGAGGGCGTTTGGGGCGAACACTGATCAGGCTAGCAAGGCTGCTCCTCTGATAGCAGCTTGAGCCTGTTGGCCATCCGGCCGAGCTCGATCAGCGAAGCGGCCTTCATTTTCTGCATCAGGTGGCTGCGATGGACCTTCACCGTGGTTTCGCCGATTCCGATGTCGGCGGCAATTTGTTTGCTAAGGCGCCCGCGCGCAACCTGGATCATGATCTCGCGCTCACGGGGGGTGAGCGCTTCGAAGCGTTGCCTCAGCACGTCCAGAACCTTTTCTTCCTCCCGACGGGCACGGTCGCGCGCGAACCCGAGATGAATCGCGTCGAGAAGGTCCTGATCGCGGAAAGGTTTTGTGAGGAAGTCGACAGCGCCGCCCTTCATCGCTTGCACCGACATCGGGATGTCGCCGTGGCCGGTAATGAAGATGATCGGTAGCTGGATATTAGCCGCAGCGAGTTCACGCTGAAGATCAAGACCGCTTTGCCCCGGCAATCTTACGTCGAGCACCAGGCAGGTGGGGCCGTTTGGGTGTTCCGAGCTAAGAAAGGCGGGAACCGAGGCAAATAGCAGAGCATCCACGCCGACTGATCGCAGCAGGCGTGCAAGTGAATCACGAACCGCTGCATCGTCATCGATGATCAAGACCGTGGGTTTTGCTTCAGGCATCGCTTCCATCCTGTTTGTTGATTCTCGCCGGCCCGCCGTTACGGATCGCGCATTTCGGCGAATTCAACAGAAAGGCGGCGGCGAGGTCTTGAACGAGAACGAATGCTGCGTTGTCCAGAATTGCTGCGGAACGGCCTCGGGCGCCTCGGCCGGAGGTCAGCCGGCGACTGAATTGCAGATTGGGTTCATTCAGATCAATAAGGGCCGGATCGGCGCCGATCGCATTAGCAAGGTCGGCTACAACGTCTTCGTGCGGGACTTGGAGCAGAAATCGAATGCCATGGGCGCAGAGCCGTCATTCATTGCCCTTGAGCCAAGGTCTGCTCATGGCCAACGTCCGAAGTGGCTTCGCGTCCGTCCAGAGTCCGTTGGGCGCAAAACAACGCACATTGGAGTATTGAATCCCCCTCAATCAGAGCGGGATCCAATTGGCATCAGCGTAAAGTTCAACCCGAATTAACAATCGCTTAATTCGGTCGTCCTAGCATTTGACGCGCAGAAGCTGATCACTGCCGACTTCATCAAGCGGGGGCGCCTTGAATGGAGTGGACGGATGATTGCCGATCAAACGAGTACATCAGCACCACAGGATTTCATCGAACGCTCGGCGGTCCCGCGCCGTTTCCCTCAGTTTCGGAATCCGGCAGCGCTAGCGCATTTGGCGCACTTGGGCCGTGGACCACGTTACGTCCTGGTCGGCGGAAAGGCCTGGTACGATCCCGCCGATATCCGAGCATGGCTCGAACAGAATAAGCGGTGCGGACCCAAGCGCCACTTGTCGGCCACCGTGTCATCTGCCGTTCCAGTTGAGGAATCAGGCAAACCAAAAAAGCGTGGTCGACCGACGAAGCTCGAACAAATGAAGCGTCGCGCCCGATCCGGCGCGCCCAATGATCAACCCGTTGCACGCGCCGCGAGTTCTTCAGCGGTTGTATGATAGTACCGATCGAGAGCCTTCAAGTCCTTGTGTCCGGTCACCCGCTTGAGGTCCAGCGGATTGGCAAAGATCTTCGCAAGGCGCGAGGTCCCGATGTGGCGCAGATCATGAAAAGTTAATCCGACTATGCCGGCACGCGCCACCGCCCGCCGGTAACGCATCTTCAGCACATTCTGGTCGATCGGGAACACCCGGATATCGTCCAATGGCGTCAGTTCTTTCAGGATCTCGATTGCCTCAGGCAGAAGCGGTACTTCGCGCACCTCTCCATTCTTGGTCACCGTCCCGGCGGCGCCACGCACTACGGCTGTGCGTCTGCCGAGATCAATGTCGGCCCAACGGAGTCCCACGATCTCGCCCTGCCGCATTGCGCTTGCAATCGCGAAGCGCACAATCGCCCCAAGCAACGAGTTTGTATCGCTATCGCATGCCGCGAGGAGACGCTCTTCCTCCGACTTGTCGCTCAAATCATCCTTCGAAGCCTTATGTTCACTGGGTTTCGGCGCAGCAGCGAAAACCCGATTGCGCTTTCGATCCGCCCCCGCGGGACGCTTCACCATCTGAGCTGGGTTTGTAGGCAGGTGAATGAGCCACTCCCGCCGAGCATGCTCGATAATTGTCTGAATGAGATTGAGCCGCCGCACGATGGTTGCAGGCGCGTAATCCACTGACCTCATTCTATCTCGGAACTTTGCGAGATCCGCAGACCTCAAGGACGCCATTCGGATTCCGCATACTGGATCGTCGAGGACGACCTTGAGATGACCGCGCTCTTTCTCAGCTCCTCGCTTCTCGCTGTCGTCACCGAGAATTTCGTCCTGGTAGCGTTTGATTACGTCCCTGAGTGTTTGGCGCTCCGCTTCCGACCGATCGACGAAGACGCCACGGTCAACATCGACCTCCACGCCATGTAGCCACCGCTCCGCCAGGCGCGCAGTGCTGAAAGTCTTTGTTAGGCGACGCCCATCGACGAGCTTCCGGGCGCGGTACTGTGCCGGCCCGCGGTAGGTGACCCCGTCGGAGAGAGGCTTGTCGGTTGCCGGATCGTGAGCGGGAACGGTGCGCTTGCGTGCCATGGTCCAATTCCGTTTTGCGTCGCTCGGATTGGACCAAAATTGGACCAAAAAATCAAGAAACATGGCGTCCCCAGCGGGATTTGAACCCGCGTTACCGCCGTGAAAGGGCGATGTCCTAGGCCTCTAGACGATGGGGACGAGGCGCCGGAAGGGTCTAAAGGGGTGCCTTCGATAAATCAAGCGAAGGGGCCACCCGCCCGAGGCCCCCTCTCAAGCCGGCGCGGCGTCGTCGACCAGGAGCTGGACCTCGTTCCGCCCCTGCCAGGTGTCGGCGCGGAGGTGGCCGGCAAGGTGGAAGCCCTGGCCGCGGCCGTTGAGGAGCGCCTGGCCCATCTCGCTGTCGAGGCAGCGGAAGGCGATCGCCTTGAGGCGCTGGCCGCTCGCCGCCTCGCCGAGAACCAGGCGCACATGGCTCTCCCCCACCACGTCGGCGCGCAGCACCCGCATCGCCGGGAAGGCGAAGCGCGGCTCGGCATTGCCGGCGCCGAAGGGGGCGAGACGCTCCAGCAATCCCACGAATTCCGGCGTCGCCGCCGCCGGCATCATCAGGCCGTCGAGGCCGAGCTCGGGGACGAGACCGCCCGCCCCTGCCACTTCGGCGACGCGGGCGGCAAGGAAATCGCGGAGCGCCTCGACCCGCTCCTCCGCCACCGTGAAGCCCGCCGCCATGGCGTGGCCGCCGCCGTTGACGAGGAGCCCCGCCTGGCGCGCGGCGATGACGGCGGCACCGAGGGCGAAGCCCGCGACCGAGCGGCCGGAGCCCTTGCCGACGCCGGCATCGAGAGCGACCACGCAGGCCGGCCGGTTGTAGCGGTCCTTGAGCCGGCCGGCGACGATGCCGATGACGCCCGGATGCCAGCCGGCGCTGGCGCCGAAGACGATCGGCAGATCGGTTCCGGCGCGCTCCACCGCCGCGATCGCCTCCTCCAGCACCTGCGCCTCGATGTCGCGGCGCTGAGCATTCCATTCGTGGAGCGCCTGCGCCAGCGCCCGCGCCTCGCCGGCGTCGTCAGTGGAGAGAAGCCGCGTCCCTGCATCGGCGCGTCCGACGCGGCCGCCGGCGTTGACCCGGGGTCCGAGGATGAAGCCCGCGTGATAGGCGTCGATGCGCTCGCCGATGCCGGCCGCCTCGGCGAGCGCCGCGATCCCGGTGTTGCCGAGGCTCCGCATCACCTTGAGCCCCTGCGCCACCAGGGCGCGGTTGACGCCGGTCAAGGGCACCACGTCGCAGATGGTGCCGAGCGCCACCAGGTCGAGAAGCCGCGTGAGATCGGGCTCGCCGCGCGACGCGTACCAACCCTCCTTGCGGAGCGCGCGGTTGACGCCGACCGCCAGCAGGAAGGCGACGCCGACCGCCGCCAGCATGCCGTGCGGACACTCCTCGTCGAGGCGGTTGGGATCGACCACCGCCACCGCGCGCGGAATCTCGGGCTCGCCCAGGTGATGATCAATGACGACGACGTCGAGACCGGCCTCGGCCGCCGCCGCGAGAGGTCCGTGCGCGGTGATGCCGCAGTCGGTGGTCACCACCACGCCGACGCCTTCCGCCTTGAGCTTGAGGAGCGCCGCCGCGTTGGGGCCGTAGCCCTCCTTCATGCGGTCGGGCACATAGACGACGACCCGGCCGCCGACCGCGGTGAGGAAGCGCCGCAGCAGGGCCGCCGAGGTGGCGCCGTCGACGTCGTAGTCGCCGAAGAGGGCGATGAGCTCGCCCTTGGTCACCGCGCGCACCACGCGCTCGATGGCGCGGTCCATGTCGCGGAAGGAGCTCGGATCCGGGAGCTGATCGCGGAGCGTCGGATTGAGGAAGCGCTCGGCGCCCTCCGCCGCGATGCCGCGCGCCGCCAGCACACGGCCCAGGATCTCCGGCACGCCGAGGCGCTGGGCGAGCGTCAGGCCCTGGCGATCATCGCCGAGCCGCTGCCGCCAGCGCCGCCCCGAGAGCGAGCGCTCGACGCCGAGGAAGGCGTGGCTGGCATCCATCGCTTGGCGCTATCTGACGAACGCCTCGTAGTGCGTCTTCTTCTTGAAATTGTGCTGCGCCTCGATGACGCGGACGGTGCCGCTGTGGGAGCGCATCACCATCGAGTGGGTGACGGCGCCGCCGGCGAAGCGGCGCACGCCCTGCAGCATGCTGCCGTTGGTGACCCCGGTCGCCGCGAACATCACGTCGCCCTTGGCGAGATCGAGGAGCCCGTACTTGCGATTGAGATCGGTGATGCCGATGCGCTTGGCGCGGCCGCGCTCGTCGTCGTTGCGGAAGAGGAGCCGCCCCTGCATGTGGCCGCCGATGCAGCGCAGCGCCGCCGCCGCCAGCACGCCCTCGGGCGCGCCGCCGGAGCCCACATACATGTCGATGCCGCTCTCCGGCCGCGAGGTGGCGATGACGCCGCTGACGTCGCCGTCGGAGATCAGCATGATGCGCGCCCCCGCCTCGCGCACCTTGGCGATGAGCTCGGCGTGGCGCGGCCGGTCGAGGATGCAGACCACGAGGTCGGAAACCTCCGCCTTCTTCGCCTTGGCGAGGTTGCGGAGATTGGCCGCCGGCGCCTCGTCGAGATCCACCACCTCGCCGAGCCCGCCGCCGATCGCGATCTTGTCCATGTAGACGTCGGGGGCGTTGAGGAAGCCGCCGGCCTCCGCCATGGCGATGACGGCGAGCGCGTTCGGACCCCCCTTCGCGGTGATGGTGGTGCCCTCGAGGGGATCGAGCGCGATGTCGATCTTGGGACCCTTGCCGGTGCCGACCTTCTCGCCGATGAAGAGCATCGGCGCCTCGTCGCGCTCGCCCTCGCCGATGACGACCGTGCCGTCGATCGAGAGGCCGTTGAGCGCGGTGCGCATGGCGTCGACGGCGGCCTGATCCGCCGCCTTCTCGTCGCCGCGCCCCATCAGCCGCGAGGCGGAGAGCGCGGCCGCCTCGGTGACGCGCACCGCCTCCAGCGCCAGGTTGCGGTCGGTCCATCCCTCGTCGCTCATAGTGCCTCCCGGGTTCGTCTTCTCAGAGAGTCTCGATGCGGATCATGCGCGGCGGCTCCAGCACGGTGCCGAGGCTGCCGATATGGGTGAGCGCGCGCTGCATCGCCGCCTCCTCGGTGTCGTGCGTCGTCAGCACCACCGGCACTGCCTCGCCGGGCGCGCGGGCGCGCTGGATCATCGCCTCCATGGAGACCTGCTGATCCCGGAGCGCGGCGGCGACGTCGGCGATGACGCCCGGCACGTCCCTCACCATGAGGCGGACATAGTAGGCGCCGCGATGGCGGTCCATCGGCGAGGTCTTGACCGCGCGCAGCGACGCCGCCGCCACCGCGAAGCTCGGCGACCAGCGCTCGTTGGCGATGTCGAGGAGATCGGCCACCACCGCCGAGGCGGTGGGCTCGGCGCCAGCGCCGCGGCCTTCCAGCATGATGCGCCCCGCGAAATCACCCTCCACCATGACCGCATTGAAGACACCTTCGACGTGAGCAATCGGTGTCGTGCGCGGGACCATGCAGGGATGCACGCGCTGCTCGATGCCATGCGCGGTCGGCCGCGCGAGGCCCAGGAGCTTGATGCGGAACCCCAGCTCCTCCGCATACTCGATATCGAGGGCGGAAATGTGACGGATGCCTTCGACGTAGACGCCGGGGAAGTCGACCGCGGTGCCGAAGGCGACGGCGGTCAGGATCGCGAGCTTGTGCGCGGCGTCGATGCCGTCGATGTCGAAGCTCGGATCCGCCTCGGCGTAGCCGAGCTTCTGCGCCTCGGCGAGCACGTCGGCGAAATCGCGGCGGCTCTCGCGCATGGTGGTGAGGATGTAATTGCAGGTGCCGTTGAGAATGCCGTAGACGCGCGCCACGTGATTGGCGGCGAGCCCCTCGCGCAGCGTCTTGATGACGGGAATGCCGCCGGCGACCGCCGCCTCGAAGAAGAGCGCGACGCCCTTCTCCTCGGCGAGCTTCGCGAGCTCGGTGCCGTGCCGCGCCATCAGCGCCTTGTTGGCGGTGACCACGTGCTTGCCGCGCTGGAGCGCGCTCCGCACCACGTCGAGCGCCACGCCGTCGCTGCCGCCGATCAGCTCCACCACGACATCGGCTTCGGCGTCCGCGGCGAGCGCCACCGGATCCGCGTACCAGCGCACCGCCCGGAGATCGACGCCGCGGTCGCGGCTCCTGTCACGGGCGGAGACCGCGCACACGCGGAGCTGCCGGCCGCCGCGGCTTGCCAGCAGCTCCGCGTTGTTGTGCAGCAGCTTGAGCGTGCCGGATCCGACGATGCCGAGGCCGGCGATGGCGATGTTGAGAGGTGCTTTCACCAGACGACTCGCGATGCGTCACGCCGCGGGCGCGGCGCGGCGCCAGTTGTACCCCCGCGCCGCCCGGGTTTCGACTGTTTTATGGCGATGCGGCGCGGGCGAGCGGACGGCGGTCGCGCTCACTTCTCGAGGGAGATGTCGGCGGTGCCGGGCTGACGGCCGTCGGGCGGCGGGCCGGCGCTGATGGTGACGTCGGCGGCGGGCACGCCGAGCTGGGTCAGCGCGATGCCGACGGCGCGGGCGCGATCGAGCGCGAGGTTGAATCCTGCGATCGCGCGAGTCGCGAGATCGCGTCCCGCCCCGAGCTCGGTGAAGGCGACCACATGCAGGACGCCGCCGCCGTTCTGCTGGCGGAGCTGCACCGCCTCGCGCAACTGCTCGTTGCTGGCCTCGGTGACCGAGGTGCTGTTGGGCTGGAACTGGACGGTGCCGAGGGTGGTCTTCGAAGGCGGCAGCGCCGCCAGCAGCGGCGGCGCCGCGGGGCCGCGGGTCGCCTGCGGCGATCTCGCCACGGCAGCAGGCGGCGTTGCCGCCGCCGTCATCGCTGCGGTGCCGCTCGCCGGGGCGGGTGCCGGCTGCGGAGACGGCGGCGTCGCGCTGGCGGTCGGGACGCCCGGCGGTACCGGCGGCACGGGGCCTGGCGTCTCGCCCTGCGGCAGAGTGCTGACCTCCGGCGACGCGAGAGACGATTCCGTGGGCGGTGTTTCACGCTGGGCCGATCGCGCGGCGGGCTTCGCCGGCGGCGCAGCGGCAGCTTTGGTGGGCGCCGCCGATGTCGCCGCGGCAGCGGGCGCGGGCGTTGGTGTCGGTGCAGCCGCAGGCACTGGCGCCGGCTCGGCAGCGGGTGCCGGCGTGGCCGCGGCTTCGGCCGGAGCGGCTGCGGGTGGCGGCGGTGTTCCAGCCTGCGGCGCGATGTCGGCGGGTGTCGCCGGCGCAGTGGGCGTTGCCTGCACAGCGGGCGCCGGCGGCCCGGGCTCGCTGACGGCTGCGGGTGCCGTGTCGGCGCCAGCAGCGGCCGCTGTCGTATCTCCGGCAGCCGGCGTCTCCGACGGGCGCGGCGCGGTGGCGCTCGCGCTCATCGAGGGCGGCGTCAGCGAATACTTGTCGCTGTTCTCGACATAGTGAGCGTTCTCGCGATCGGCGATGAGGCTGTCGCGAAGCTTCTCGCGCTCCGCCGCGCTCAGCGCGTTGGTCGGGACCGGCGGCACCGTCGCCAGGTTCGGGTAGGGCTCCTTGCTGCCCTCCTCGAGATTTTGCTGATTAGGCTCCGGGCCGGTGTTGTCGTTCTTGGCGACGCCGGTTGCATCGCGGTACCACTCGATCGGGTTCGCCCAGTTGGGCACGGAGCATGCGGCGAGGCTCAGGGCCAAGCCCAGCGCCGCGCCCGACGCGGCCACCCGACGGCCGCGCCCCGCCCTCGTCCTTCGCACCTGCATCATTACCCCAAGCTTTCCCTTGCCCGTCCCCGTCGCGTCACCTGCCCCTTGGTCAAGGCTTTGCGCCACCCCACATAATAGCCCGCGCGTTAAGCATAATGGGCCTGCCGCGGGGGATTCCGCCGGTGTATGAGATCGGTGTATTCAATCGGGCAGGCGGCGTCACCAAGATTCCTCCGAGGGCACGGAAGGCTCCCTAATGACCGATAGTTCGGGACCGGGAAACCGCGGTCAAGAGCCGGGTTATCCGGACATCCACATCCCCGATCCCGTGCAACTCGCACGCGACTTCGGGGAGATCGCCGAGCGCAGCCAGCGTCTCGTGCTGGAGTTCCTGCAGCGCCAGAACTCGAACGGCGTCGACATGGCGACGCCGTTCAATCTCGGCCAGGCCTTCATGGAGATGACGCAGCGGCTGATGGCGGATCCGAGCCGCCTGGTCCAGGCGCAGCTGTCGCTCTGGCAGGACTATCTCAAGCTCTGGCAGAGCACGACCCACCGGCTGATGGGCGGCGACGGCGAGCCCGTCATCGAGACGCCTGCCGGCGATCGCCGCTTCAAGGACCGCGCCTGGACCGAGAATGCGGTCTTCGACTACATCAAGCAGAGCTATCTGCTGACCGCGCGCTGGCTGCAGTCGACGGTGAAGCAGGTCGACGGGCTCGACGACAAGACCTCCAAGAAGGTCGACTTCTATACCCGGCAGTTCGTCGATGCGATCGCGCCCTCGAATTTCGTGCTGACCAACCCCGAGGTGCTGCGCGCCACCATCGAGAGCGGCGGCGAGAACCTGGTGAAGGGTCTCGACAACCTGCTCAAGGATCTCGAGCGCGGCAAGGGCCGGCTGATGATCAAGATGACCGACCTCGACAAGTTCAAGGTCGGCGTCAACATCGCGGTGACGCCCGGCAAGGTCGTCTACCAGAACGATCTCGTGCAGCTGATCCAGTACGAGCCCACCACCGAGACGGTGAAGCGGCGGCCGCTGCTGATCATCCCGCCCTGGATCAACAAGTTCTACATCCTCGATCTCCGGCCGGAGAACTCCTTCATCAAATGGGCAGTCTCGGAGGGCCACACGGTCTTCGTGATCTCCTGGGTCAATCCCGACGAGCGCCTCGCCCAGAAGACCTTCGAGGACTACATGACCGAGGGCCTGTTCGCCTCGCTCGATGCGATGGAGCAGGCGACCGGCGAGCGCGAGGCGAACGTGATCGGCTATTGCCTCGGCGGCACCCTCCTCGCCTCCTCGCTCGCCTACATGGCGGCGAAGGGCGACGACCGCATCAAGAGTGCCACCTACTTCGTGGCGCTCACCGACTTCAAGGAGGCCGGCGAGCTCTCGGTCTTCATCGACGAGGAGCAGCTCCACTTCCTCGAGAAGCGCATGAGCGAGCATGGCTATCTCGAGGGGTCGGACATGGCGACCACCTTCAACATGCTGCGCGCCAACGATCTCATCTGGTCCTTCGTGGTGAACAACTATCTCCTCGGCAAGGAGCCGTTCCCCTTCGACCTCCTGTACTGGAACTCGGACTCGACGCGCATGCCGGCGGCGATGCACAGCTTCTATCTCCGCAACATGTACCAGGAGAACAAGCTGGTGGTGCCCGGCGGCATCTCGCTGGGCGGCGTGCCGATCGACCTCCGCCGCGTCAAGACGCCGAGCTTCCTGCTCTCGACGCGCGAGGATCACATCGCGCCCTGGAAATCGACCTACGCGGCGACGCAGCTCTACCAGGGGCCGGTGCGGTTCACCCTCGCCGCCTCCGGCCACATCGCCGGCGTCGTCAATCCGCCGGGCAAGAGCAAGTACGGACATTGGAGCAATACCAAGAACCCGCCGACGCCCGAGGAATGGCTGGCAAGCGCCGAGCAGCACGCGGGCTCCTGGTGGCCGGCCTGGGAGAAGTGGATCGCGCACTATGCCGGCGGCAGCGTGCCGGCGCGCAAGCCCGGCGACGGCAAGCTGAAGCCGATCGAGGACGCGCCCGGCTCCTACGTGCTGGTAAAGGCGAGCTGAAGCTCGCCAAAATTCCGACATTTTCGCGAGCGAGGCTCTGAGGGTCCTGCCGGGGGGTGTTGGCAGGCGGAGCGACGGGTCACACCGAAGGGGCGGCGGTGGGGAATGCTGGTCTCGCGCGTCATCGTGCATCTGGATACCCGGGTCCCGGCGCTCGGCCCGGCGCTGCGCGCCGCCTACCGCCTCTATGAATGGCGGCTCCGCCGCGAGGTTGCCGGCGGCGCCATGCCGCGCCATCTCGGCATCATCCTCGACGGCAACCGCCGCTACGGCGAGCTCCGCGGCATCAGCGACACCCGCGCCCTCTACGGCCGCGGCGCCGACAAGCTCGACGAGCTCCTGGACTGGTGCGGCGAGCTCGGCATTCCCGCGGTGACGCTCTGGGCCTTCTCCACCGACAATCTGCGCCGCAAGCCCGGCGAGGTGCTGGGCATCCTCGCCGCCATCGAGGAGAAGCTCCGCCACCTCGCCGAAGCCGCGCGCGCCGGACATCGGACCGTCCGCGTGCGGGTCGTCGGCCAGCGCGCCGGGCTCCCCGCCTCGCTGCTGGAGGCGATCCGCGCCGCCGAGGCGGCGAGCGCGCATCATCGAGGCCTCTGCCTCACCATCGCGCTCGCCTATGGCGGCCGCGACGAGATCGCCGACGCCGTCCGCGCGCTGCTCGCCCAGCGGCTTGAGATGGGCGACACCCTCGACCGCGCGATCGAGGCGATCTCCACCGACGCCATCGGCCGCCATCTCTATTCCGCCGATCTCCCGGACCCCGACCTCATCGTGCGCACCAGCGGCGAGGCGCGGCTCTCGGGCTTTCTGCTGTGGCAGAGCGTCTACAGCGAGGTCTACTTCTCCGACGTCTACTGGCCCGCCTTCCGCAAGATCGACTTCCTGCGCGCCATCCGCTCCTACCAGCAGCGCCATCGCCGCTACGGGCTCTAGCGACGCCCGGCAACGCGACGCTATTGTCGCCGCTTACGCGACTGCATATGACTGGGCGCCCAGAAGTCGCAGATCCGTCCTCCCTCCGCACCATGGCCGCCGACGCCGCCCAGCCGCACATCCCCGCCGCGACATCCGGTTCCTACCCCGCTCGCGCGGGCAACCTCGTGCGGCCGCTGATAGACGGCGTCCCCACTTTCCTGCGGATCGGCGAGGCGATTGCCGCCGCGCGGCGCAGCGTCTGGCTCACGGTCACCTTCTACGCGCCCGACTTCCGTTTCCCGGATGGCGGCGGCTCGCTCTTCGACGCGCTCGACGGCGCGGTCGAGCGCGGCCTCGACGTCCGCGTCATCTTCTGGCGGCACAATCCCGAGAGCAGCCATTACGGCCGCACCTTCCATGGATCGGAGGCGGATCGCGCGCTCCTCCGGGAGCGCGGCTCGCGCTTCCGCATCCGCTGGGACCGCGCGCCCGCCGCCTTCTGCCAGCATCAGAAGAGCTGGCTGATCGACGCGGGCCAACCTTCCGAGACCGCTTTCGTCGGCGGGATCAACCTCACCGCCGCCAATCTCGGCACCCCCGGCCATCCCGGCGCCGAGCAGCGTCACGACGTCTATGTCGAGGTGACCGGCCCCTCGGCGACCGACGTCCATCACAATTTCGTCCAGCGCTGGAACGAAGCCAGCGAGCGCGCCAGCGAGGACGGCAACTGGGCCTGCGACAGCGGCGATCGCCTGCCCTTCCCGTCGCAACCATCCGAGCCGCGGGGATCGAGCGTCGTGCAGATCCAGCGCATGCTGCATCCCGGCCGCTATACGGACGGACATCCCGCACCCGGCGGCCAGCCCTTCGACGTGGCCGCCGGCGAGCGCTCCATCCTGGAGCAGTATGAGCGGGCGATCGATGCCGCCCGCAGCACGATCTACATCGAGAACCAGGCGATCCCGATTCCAGCCGTCGCCGAGCGCCTCGGACGCGCGCTGGCGCGCGGCGTCGATGTCGTCCTGCTGCTGCCGGCAATCCCCGAAGATGGCGTCTACGCCGCCCGCCAGGACCCGAAGCGGAAGTCGCTCTTCGACGGTCTCGAGACGCTCGGCCGCCATCGGGACTTTCTGCTGGCGGGCATCGCCGGGAGTGACGCCGACGGCAGCCGCCGCGCCACGTACGTCCACGCGAAGATCATGCTGGTGGACGACGCCTGGTGCACGATCGGCTCCTGCAACCTGCATTCGAACTCGCTCTCCGGACATTCGGAGATGAACGCATCGATCTGGGATCCGCCGCTCGTGCGCGCGCTCCGCTGCACCCTGCTGGCCGAGCATCTCGGCATCGATACCGCGCACCTCGACGATCGGGAGGCGTTCCGGCTCTACCGCGGCATCGCCCGCGAGAACCAGCGCAAGGCCAGGCACGGCGACCCGGCCTGGCAGGGTCTCGCCGTCGCCCTGGCCCCCGACGCCTATGGCAAGCGGCCGTGACGCGCTCCGGGGTCAGCTCTCCGACGGAGGAAGCGTGTCGTGCTGCGGCAGCGCGTCGGTGATCTCGAACCAGGACGCCTTGCTGCCGACGTAGTAGTGGCGCTCGGGACGTGTGCCGGGATCGTCGTCGAGGCCGCCCAGGGCGATGCCGAATTCCGGCGTTCCGTCAGGGCGGTTCACGATCGGCGAGCCGCACACGCTGCAGAAACCGCGGCGGAACCCGGGCGAAGATTCGAAGTATCTGACCAGCTCCTCGCCCTCGATCCACCTGAAGTCCTCGATGCGGACGCGCGCACGGCTGCGGAAGGCGGCGCCGTGCGCCTTGCGGCAGCGCGAGCAATGGCAATGGCCGGCGCGCAGCAGCGGACCCGTTATCTCGTATTTGACGCCACCACAGAGGCAGCTTCCTCGGATCGCGGACATTCCTTCCTTCCCTCGGCCCTTCCTTCCCTCGGCAATGAACCGGTGATGGCCTCACGACCATAACGCGCGAAAACGTCGCCCTCCAGCCGGGATCATCGAGACTTGCACCGAGACAATGCCGTCGTTGACAGAGATCCAGGCGCTCTCTACCGTCTCTCTCGCCATGAACACGATTCACGCCACCGTCATCTCGATGTGCTGGAACCGAAAGCTCGATCTTTCGGGGCCGGAGAGGTGTCGCGCGCGCTGAGTCCGTGTAGCAGGCAGATCCCTCGAAGGCCCCGTCAAACCCGCCGGGGCCTTTCGCATTTATGGGCTCCAGCGGTGGGAGACGGCGCCTTCGGAACCGACCGGAGACGACCGATGAGCAGCTCATTCGAGGCCAATTCCAACGTCGTGGTGCTGGCGTTGCCGCGCCGGGCGGAGACCGTCCGCGAGACGGAGCCCGCTCACGTCGCGCCCGACCTCCGCGCGCCGGAGAAATCGCTCTGGTCGGTGTTCTGCGCCTACTACACCCGCGCCCGCGACCGCCGCTACCTCGAGGCCCTCGACGATCACGCGCTGCGGGACATCGGCCTGAGCCGCGACCAGATCGGCCGTCCGTTCTGGGAACCGCTGGATAGAGCGTGAGCCGCGTCAGCGCCGATGCTCGTCCGCGAGCTCGGCGTAGCGCAGCGGCAGCGTCTCGATGGTGTGGCGCTCCTCCGCCGTGACCTGGCGGACGGGACGCGCCGGCATGCCCGCCCAGAGCTCGCCGGACTTGACGCGCTTGCCCGGCGTCACCACCGCGCCGGCGGCGACCCAGGCGCCGCTCTCCACCACCGCCTCGTCCATCACGCAGGCCTTCATGCCGATGAAGCTGTAATCCTCGAGGCGGCAGGCGTGGATCAGCGCCAGGTGGCCGATGGTGACGTAGTCGCCGATCCAGGCGCCGCCCCGGCGGCTCGACACATGCACCACCGTGCCGTCCTGCACGTTGGCGAAGGCGCCCACATGGATGGGTGCCAGATCGCCGCGCAGCACCGCGCCGTACCAGATGTTGGCGCGCGACCCCACCTCGACCGCGCCGATCAGGGTCGCGTTCTCGGCCACGAAGGCGTCCGCGGCGACGGTCGGAAAAGTGCCGCGGAACGGCAGGATCAATCCGCTCATCGCCCGCTCAGGGATAGAGCGGCTCCTGCCTGAGGCCGTCGGTCTCCGGGAATCCCATCAGCACGTTCATGTTCTGCACCGCCTGGCCCGAGGCGCCCTTCACCAGATTGTCGATCGCCGAGACCAGGATCGCGCGGCCGGAGAGCCGATCCTTGGAGAGGCCGATGAGGCAGAGGTTCGATCCCCGCACGTGATGGGTCGAGGGCAGCGAGCCCTCCGGCAGGACGTGGACGAAAGGCTCGTTCTCGTAGGCCTGCTCCAGCACCTGGCGGAGATCGCCGAGCGTCGCGCCCTTGGCGTAGCGCACGTAGATCGTCGAGAGGATGCCGCGGTTCATCGGCATCAGGTGCGGCGTGAAGCTGACAGCGATCGGCCGGCCGGCGGCGGCGCTGAGGCCCTGCTCGATCTCCGGCATGTGGCGGTGGCTCGCGACGCCATAGGCGTTGATGCCCTCGGAGACCTCGGCGAAGAGGCTCGATTCCTTGGGGCTGCGGCCGGCGCCGGTGACGCCGGACTTGGCGTCGATCACGATGTCGTCGGCGTCGATCACCGCCTGCTTCACCAGCGGCACCAGCGGCAGCTGCGCACCGGTCGGATAGCAGCCGGGGACCGCGATGAGCCGGGCGTTGGCGATCGCCGAGCGCCAGATCTCGGTGAGGCCGTAGACCGCCTCTCTCTGCAACGCCACCGCATGGTGCTCGTGGCCGTACCACTGGGCGTAGACCTTGGGATCCATCAGTCGGAAATCGGCGGAGAGGTCGACCACCTTGAGATGGGTCGGCAGCTTGCTCACCACCTCCTGCGTCGTCGCATGCGGCAGGCAGCAGAAGACGAGATCGACCTTGGACCAGTCGACCTCATCGATCGTCACCAGCTTCGGCAGCTTGCGGATGGCGAGATGCGGGAACACGGTGCCGATCGGCTTGCCGGCCTGGCGGTCGGCGGTGAGCGCCACGATCTCCGCATGAGGATGCTCGGCGAGCAGACGCAGCAGCTCCGCCCCCGTATAGCCGCTGGCACCGAGGATGGCGATCCGGACCCGATAGTCGCTTGCGACGGACATGTGACAGTCTCCTGAAGACCGATGGCCCAAAAGCGAAGGGGCGCCCCGCAGGACGCCCCTTCATTAGCATGGGAAAGCGTTGCGGTTTAGCGCTTCGAGAACTGGAAGCTACGTCGCGCCTTGGCCTTGCCGTACTTCTTGCGCTCGACCACGCGGCTGTCGCGGGTGAGGAAGCCGTTCTGCTTCAGCGCCGGCCTGAGGCCCGGCTCGTAGTATGTCAACGCCTTGCTGATGCCGTGGCGGAGCGCGCCGGCCTGGCCGGAGAGACCGCCGCCAATCACCGTGCAGACGATGTCGTACTGGCCGACCCGGTTGGTCACCGCGAAGGGCTGGTTGATCATCATGCGCAGCACCGGCCGCGCGAAATAGATCGGGCTGTCGCGGTCGTTGATGGTGATCTTGCCGGAACCGGGCTTGAGCCAGACGCGGGCGACAGCATTCTTGCGCTTGCCGGTGGCGTAGGCGCGGCCCTGGGCATCGAGCTTCGGCTTCGCCTCCTCGACGGCAGCGGGCGCGGTCGGCTGCCCCGGCTTCGCCTCGGAGAGCGCCTGGCGGAGAGTGCCGAGGGACTGCTGCAGATCGGCCATGGATCAAGCCCTCTTGTTCTTGCGGTTCATCGCGGCGACATCCAGCGTCTGCGGATTCTGCGCCACGTGCGGATGGGTCGGGCCGGCATAGACGCGGAGATGACCCATGACGCGCCGGCCCAGCGGGCCGCGCGGCACCATCCGCTCCACCGCCTTGGTGATGACGCGCTCCGGGTGCTTGCCCTCGAGGATCGCGCCCTTGCTGCGGCCTTTGATGCCGCCGGGATAGCCCGTGTACCAGTAGAAGACGCTGTCCTTGGCCTTGTTGCCGGTGAGCTGCACCTTCTCGGCGTTGATGACGATGACGTGGTCGCCGCAATCCATGTTCGGCGTGTAGGTCGGCTTGTGCTTGCCGCGCAGCCGGTTGGCGACCAGGGTCGCGAGCCGCCCGAGCACCAGCCCGTCGGCGTCGATCACCAGCCACTTCTTGTCGATGTCCGCCGGCTTCAAGGTATAGGTCTTCATGGCGCCACGCTCATTCCGCTGGAAGCCGCGCAGCATACGGATTATTGGGGATGCGTCAACTCAATTTGATTTATGAAAATCAGCATCTTAACGATCGCGGTATCATAATACCGCGATTCGTCAAAGCGGCGGGATCGAATAGGTCGCGGTGACATGGGCGACCATGTCGGGGTCGCCCTCGCTGAAGAGCTCCACCTCCCCCACCGCCAAGCGCTTCCCCAGCTTCAGCATGCGCGCCTCGGCGATCACGTCGACCGGCGCCGGCTTCCGGAGAAAGTTGATGTTGAGGTTGGTGGTGACCGCAAGCTCGATGCGCCCCACCGCCGACATCACCACCGCGTACATGGCGAGGTCGGCGAGGCCCATCAGCATCGGCCCGCTGATGGTGCCGCCGGGCCTGAGCCAGTCGGCACGGTAGGGGAGCCGGAACACTGCCTTCCCCTCGGAGAGCTCCACCACCTCGGCGCCCATCATGACGGCGAAAGGCAGGCTCTCCTGCATGACCGCCTTGAACTCCTCGATGGTGATGCGCGACATCGGCTCCTCCCTTCGGCGCAATCATGCCTAACGCCGGCGGATCAGGCCATGCTTGAACCGCAGGGCCGAAAGGGTTGAGATGAGGGCCGCCCGCCGCCATATCCGGATAGGCCGGCAAGGAGGTCAGAGGTGAGCGCTGAGGCAGCGGCGGAAGCATCGGAGCAGGTCCTGCTGCGCCACGACAGCGACGGCATCGCGCGGCTCACCCTCAACCGGCCGGCGCAGCGCAACGCCCTCTCGCTGGAGCTGATGGCGGCGCTGCAGCTCCATCTCGAGGCGATCGCCCGGGACGACATGGTCAAGGTGGTGGTGATCGCCGCCGCGGGCCCCGGCTTCTGCGCCGGCCACGATCTCCGGGAGATGCGCGCCAATCCCAGCCGCCAGCACTACGAGCGCACCTTCAAGGCATGCTCGGATCTCATGCTGAGCATCACGCGGCTTCCAAAGCCGGTGATCGCCCGCGTGCATGGCATCGCCACCGCCGCCGGCTGCCAGCTCGTCGCCACCTGCGATCTGGCGGTGGCCGCGGAGACCGCGCGCTTCGCCACGCCCGGCATCAACATCGGCCTCTTCTGCTCGACGCCGATGGTGGCGCTCTCGCGCGCCGTCAGCCGCAAGCAGGCGATGGAGATGCTGCTGACCGGCGATCTCGTCCCGGCCGAGCGCGCCCGCGAGGCGGGCCTCGTCAACCGCGTGGTGCCGGAGGCGGAGCTCGATGCCGCCGTCACCGCGCTCGCGCGGCAGATCGCCGGCAAGTCGCCACTCATCCTCAAGATCGGCAAGGAGGCCTTCTACCGCCAGGCGGAGCTCGGCCTTCAGGAGGCCTACGCCTATGCGAGCGAGGTGATGACCCGCAACATGCTGGCCCACGACGCCGAGGAAGGCATCGACGCCTTCCTCGAGAAGCGTCCGCCGCACTGGGAAGGCCGCTGAGCCTCGCTTTCATGAATCACGATCGCTACGAAGACGCCTATCTCCGCGAGATTCTGCGCAGCGTCCGCGTCATCGCCATGGTCGGTGCCAGCCCACATTGGAACCGGCCCAGCTATTTCGTGATGAAGTATCTCCAGGACAAGGGCTTCCGCGTCATCCCCGTCAATCCCCGGGCGGTCGGCGAGACGATCCTCGGCGAGAAGGTCTATGGCGCGCTCACCGAGATCCCCGACAAGGTCGACATGGTCGACGTCTTCCGCAATCCCGCCGCCGCCGGCCCCATCGTCGACGACGCGATCAGGATCGGCGCCAAGGTCGTCTGGATGCAATTGGGCGTGCGCAACGACGAGGCGGCGCAGAAGGCCGAGGCCGCCGGCCTCAAGGTGGTGATGAACCGCTGCCCGAAAATCGAGTACTCGCGCCTCCACGGCGAGCTCGCCTGGAGCGGCGTCAACACCGGCATCATCAGCAGCAGGCGCCAGAAGCGGGCGTAGAAGCGGGCTGCATTGCCATGCCGCGTCCTTCGAGACGCGCGCTGACGCGCGCTCCTCAGGATGAGGCGCTTTTCTTTTTGGCATTCTCGATGCGCCTCATCCTGAGGAGCCTGCGAAGCAGGCGTCTCGAAGGACGCACGCCAACCGATCCAAGGCTCAAATCGGACAGCGGCCCCTAGCCGCATCGCGCGCCACACCCTATAACCGCTCGACATCAGCGCGCGGCAGGAGAGCACCATGGCAGAGCGACCGAACCGTCCCGGCTTCGAGACCCTGGCGATCCATGCGGGGGCGGCGCCCGATCCCACCACGGGCGCGCGCAGCACGCCGATCTATCAGACGACGGCCTACGTCTTCGACGACGTCGACCACGCGGCCTCGCTCTTCAATCTGCAGACCTACGGCTACATCTACTCGCGGCTCACCAATCCGACGGTGTCGGTGCTGGAGGAACGCGTCGCCAGCCTCGAGGGCGGCCGCGGCGCCATCGCCTGCGCCTCCGGCCACGCGGCGCAGCTCCTCGCCTTCTTCCTCTTCATGGAGCCCGGCGCCGAGTTCCTGGCGTCCCGCAAATTGTACGGCGGCTCGATCACCCAGTTCGGCCGCAGCTTCAAGAAATTCGACTGGAACGCGATCTTCGTCGATCCCGAGGACCCCCTGAATTTCCGCCGGGCACTGACGCCGAAATGCCGCGCCATCTTCATCGAGAGCCTCGCCAATCCCGGCGGCGTGGTGGTCGACATCGAGGCGGTGGCGAAGATCGCCCACGAGGCCGGCATCCTCCTCATCGTCGACAACACGCTGGCCTCGCCCTATCTCAACCGGCCGATCGAATGGGGCGCCGACATCGTCATCCACTCGACGACCAAGTTCCTCTCCGGCCACGGCCAGGCGATGGGCGGCGTGGTCGTCGATTCCGGCAAGTTCGACTGGGCGCAGAACGACAAGTACCGGAGCCTGACCGAGCCGGAGCCTGCCTATCACGGCCTCCGCTTCCATGAGACCTTCGGCGATCTCGCCTATACGGTGGCGGGCCACGCGCTGGGCTTGCGCGATCTCGGTCCCACCATGGCGCCGATGAACGCCTTCCTCACCATCACCGGCATCGAGACGCTGCCGCTCCGCATGGAGCGCCACGTGAAGAACGCGCAGGCGGTGGCCGAATTCCTGGAGCAGCATCCGGCGGTCTCCTGGGTCTCCTATGCCGGCTTGAAGTCGAGCCCCTATCACGAGCTGGCGAGGAAGTACCTGCCGAAGGGTGCGGGCTCGGTCTTCACCTTCGGCGTCAAGGGCGGCTACGACGCCGGCGTCAGCCTGGTCGAGAGCGTCGAGCTGCTCTCGCACCTCGCCAACATCGGCGATACGCGCTCGCTCATCATCCATCCCGCCTCGACCACGCACCGCCAGCTCACCGAGGAGCAGCGCGCGCTTGCCGGCGCCGGCCCCGACGTGGTCAGGCTCTCGATCGGCCTCGAGACCGCCGACGACATCATCGCCGATCTCGACCAGGCGCTGACGCGGGCGGCGAAGGCCTGAGCTACTCCGCCGGCACCGCCGCAGCGGCGGTGACGCGGATGGCGTCGCGCGGCAGGAAGGCGGCGGCGAGGACGATGATCGCGGAGGCGGCGGTCAGGATCAGGAACAGCGCGCCGAAGTCGCCGGTGGCGTCGTAGAGCGCACCCACCAGCGGCACGCCGAGCGCCGAGACGCCGAGCGCCAGCAGGTATTTGGCGCCGAAGGCGGTGGCGCGCCAGCGGCCCGGCGTGTAGCGCACCAGCAGGCTGTTCTCCGAGGGCGTCGAGATCATGTCGACGGAGAACACCAGGATCATCGCCGCGACCAGCGGCAGCTCGCTCATCCGCATCGCCACCAGCAGCAGCGGCACCTGTACCGCCCAGGCGAGGAGATAGACGCGCCGCAACGGGAAACGGTCGGCGAGCCAGCCGCCGAGGAACTGCATGGCGGCGCTGGCGATGAACACCAGGCTCACGAAGCCGCCGGTGCCCATGGTGCCGCCGTGGGTGAGAGCCGTGAGCCTGACATCGAAGAGCTTCGGCAGCGCCACCGTCAGCATCTGCCAGATCAGGCCCGAGAGCAGCATGGTGATGGAGAGCACGACGAAGGCCCGGCGGATGTCGGCGCGCTCGGGCTCGGGCTCCGGCTTGCGGTCGGTCTTGAGCGCCACCACGTGGCGGCCGCGCACGCAGGCCATCAGCGCGACGCCGCCCAGCAGGGTCACGATGCCCGGCACGATGAAGGCGGCGCGCCAGGTGGCGAGGTCGCTGAGCGAGCCCGCGACGAAGGAGGCAATGCCGGCGCCGAGGCTGCCGAAGATGCCGTTCCAGCCCAGCATGCGGCCGCGATTCTCGGCGTTGCGCACGAGCCAGGCGACGCCCACGGGATGATAGATCGCGCCGAAGAGGCCGATGAGCGAGAGCCCGATGCCGAGGCCCACCGGACCGTCGGCGAGGCCGGTGAGGATCGCGCTGACGCCGCTGCCGAGGAAGAAGATCACCATCATGTGCTCGGCGCTCCAGCGGTCGCTGAGCCAGCCCGCCGGCAATGCCGCAACGCCGTAGAGCACATAGCCCGGCACGGAGAGCGCCAGCAGCTCGCCGTAGGTGAGGCCGTAGCGCCCCTCCAGCGCCAGCACCACGGTCGGATAGAGCAGCATCAGCATGTGCGTCAGCACATGGCCGAAATTCGCGAACAGCACGGAAAGCTTCGCGGAGCGCGCGCTCATGAGGGTTTCCCTGGATCTCCAAGGCCGAGCCTGCCATTTCGTAACCGCCGCCGCAACCTCCCGGCGTAAACCCGCTGGTCGTGCCGATGCCGCTCTTGTTCGCCGGCGGAAAGCTCGTTACCCTGCCCTTCCCCTTGAATGATCGGTGCGATACCGATGCCGTCTGCGGGCACGCCGGATCCCAAGCGCCGTTCCGAGGCCGCGAGCCTCGACCCCGGCGCGGAGACCGTGCGCGTCCTGCCGGGCGCGCGCCTCCTGCATCCGCCCAGCGTCCCGCAGCGCGACTACCTGGCCCGCGGCCTCAATCAGCCCGGCGGCAAGCTGCCGCTCTTCGACGAGCAGGGCCAGCGGGTGAGTCCGCGGACCATCCAGGCCTGCATCGACCAGGGCTGGGCGGTGCCCTGGTTCAACAATCCGCTGAAGCCGGACTGGCTGGTCTGCCGCCTGACCGCCGCCGGCCGCGCGGTCGCCAAGCGCTCGGGCTGACGCCCGCCGCCTTCACCCGCTCTCCCGCTCAGCCGAAACGCTCGCGCAGCCGCGGCAGCACTTGTGCCGCATAGAGCTTGAGGAAGCGCGCCTGGTCCGGCCCCGGCGCGTGGAACACCAGGTGGCGGAAGCCCATCGCCACATACTCGGCGATCTTCTCCACCTGCTCCTCGGGATCGATGGAGACGATCCAGCGGCTCGCGGCGCGCTCCACCGGCAGCGCGTCGGCGAGCTTCTCCATCTCTATCGGATCCTCGACGCCGGTCTTCTCCTCCGGCGAGAGCGCGAGCGCCGCCCAGTGTTTGGTGTCCTCGCGGGCGCGCTGCAGATTGGTGTCGAAGGAGACCTTCATCTCGATCATGCGGTCGAAGCCGTCCTTCGGCTTCTTGGCGGCCTCGAGTCCAGCATCGACATTGGGCAGCAGCGTCTCGGTGTAGAGGCTGCGCGCCTTGCCGCTGGTGCAGATGAAGCCGTCGCCGGCCCGGCCGGCGAATTTCGCCACCATCGGGCCGGCGGCGGCGATGTAGATCGGCACCATCCTCTCCGGCTTGTCGTAGATGGTGGCGTCCTTGGTGCGGTAGTACTCGCCCTCGAACGTGACGCGGTCCTCGCTCCAGAGCTTGCGGATCAGCGCCACCGCCTCGCGGAGCCGCGCGAAGCGCTCCTTCATCTCCGGCCATTCCATTGCCGTCGACGGCGTCTCGTTGAGGGATTCGCCGGATCCCACACCGAGGATGACGCGCTCCGGAAACATCGATCCGAGCGTGCCGAAGACCTGCGCCACCATCGAGGGGTGATAGCGGAAGGTCGGCGTCAGCACACTGGTGCCCATGAGGATCCGCCGGGTGCGCGCGCCGAGCGCGCCGAGCCAGGCGAGCGCCGAGGGGGCATGGCCGCCGGTATGGCGCCAGGGCTGGAAATGGTCGCTGATGAAGACGGAATCGAATCCGAGCTCCTCGGCGAGCACGGCGAAGTCGAGGAGCTCGCGCGGGCCGAACTGCTCGGCCGAGGCCTTGTATCCCAGTCTGAGCACGTTTCTTCTCCTTCGGGGCTGAGCCACCTCATCCCAGTCAAGCCCCGCGGACCGCTCCCTCGCAATGAAAGATTTGCTGGGGCCATTGCCCTGCCGCTTGGTTGTAGGAAGTGGACTCCGATCGCCCCCAAATATACATTTTGCTGGCGAATTCGCGGGGCTGCGAGCACTGCCAGGGATCCATGGCCAAGCCGACGAGCGGCTTTCTGAAGCGCCTGCCGCGGCTCTCGTCGCTGCTGATGTTCGAGGCGGCGGCCCGCTGCCGCAGCTTCACCATTGCCGCCCGCGAGCTGAGCGTGACGCAGGCCGCCGTCAGCCAGCAGGTGCGCGCGCTCGAGCGCGAGCTCGGCCTCACGCTCTTCAATCGTCTCCATCGCGGCCTGGAGCTGACCCGCGACGGCGCGCGCCTCCAGCGCGCGGTCACCAGCTCCTTCGCCCACATCGCCGAGACGACGTCGGAGCTCCGCGCCGCCCGGCGCAGCCAGCGGCTGGAGGTCGGCGCCACCTTCGCGGTGGCGACATTCTGGCTGGTGCCGCGCCTCCCGCGCTTTCGTGCGCTGCATCCCGAGATCGACGTCCATGTGGTCGCCTCCGACCGCGGCTTCGACGCCATCGCCGACCAGGTCGATGCCGGCATCGCCTATGGCCTCGGCAACTGGCCGGGTTTCCGCACCACCCTCATCCGCGAGGGCGAGGTCTTCCCGGTCTGCAGCCCCGACTACATCCGGCGCCGCCCCCGCCTCACCGGGGTCGAGCAGCTGCTGCAGGAGACGCTGCTCTCGATCGACGACGACCGGCCCGGCCTGATGGACTGGGGCCTGTGGTTCGCCGACCAGGACATCGAGGGTTATGACGGCCGCCGCAATCTCCGCATGAACAGCCACCCGCTCTTGATGCAGGCGGCGACCGAGGGCCAGGGCATCGCGCTCGGCTGGTCGCTCCTCACCGACGATCTCCTGGAGAAGGGCAAGCTGGTGCGCCCGCTCGACGCCACCGTCCGCACGCCCAAAGGCTTCTACCTCGTCAGCTCCGACCAGAACACCGGCCCCGAGGTGCAGGCCTTCCGCGACTGGGTGCTGCAGCAGTTCGAGGTGCCGGGCGAGCCGGCCACGCGGACACGGGCGAAGCTCAAGGCGTAGCGTCTCGGACACGCGGCGGTGCGTCCTTCGAGACGGCCGCTGCGCGGCCTCCTCAGGATAAGGCGAATTTCTATTGCCATCCTCCAACGGTCCTCATGCTGAGGAGCCCGCGTCAGCGGGCGTCTCGAAGCACGCGCGACAGTCGTGCAATCCCCTACAGCCGTCCCCGCGACATCGGATCGAGGAGGTCGCGCAGCCCGTCGCCCAGCAGGTTGAACCCGAGCACGGCGAGGAAGATCATCGTCGCCGGCGCCAGCACGAAGCCGGGCGCGGTCTCCAGATACTGGAAGCCGATCTGCACCATCGAGCCCCAGGTCGGCGTCGGCGGCTCGGCGCCGAGGCCGATGAAGCTCAGGCTCGATTCGATGATGATGGCGAAGCCGATCGCCAGCGCGCCCTGCACGATCACCGGATTGATCACGTTGGGGAGAATGTGGCGGATCAGCACGAGGGGGAGCGGCACGCCCACCGCATGCGCTGCCTGGACGTAGTCGTTGTGCTTCACCGACAGCACCTGGCCGCGCACGATGCGGGTGAAGATCGGCACCAGCACCACGGCGATGGCGATGGTGCCGTTGACGACGCCATGGCCCAGCACCGTCGCGATGGTGAGCGCCAGCACCAGGGCGGGAAGCGCCATCACGCTGTCGAGGAGCCGCATCAGCGCCTCGTCGAGGGCGCCGCCCACATAGCCGGTGACGAGGCCGATCGGCACGCCGACGAGGATGGCGCCGAGGACGGCGCCGACGCTCACGCCCATGGAGATGCGGGCGCCGTAGATGAGGCGGCTCAGGATGTCGCGGCCGAGATCGTCGGTGCCGAGGAGATGCGCTGTCGTCGGCTCCTGCAGCATGGCGCGGTAGTCGATGGCGCTCGGCGCGTAGGGCGCCAGCACCGGCGCCAGCAGCGCCAGCAGGACCTGTCCCGCGACCAGCGCCAGCCCCGTCATGGCGAGACGGTTGCGCGCGAACTGCCGCCCCGCCCGGCCGAGGCGCCGATGCAGCGGCGGCACGATCGCGCGCGGCGGGACGGGCTCGGCGGCGGCCGGATACATCAGGCCTTCCGGCCGCGCGGATCGAGGAAGCCGTAGGTGATGTCGACCAGCAGATTGGCCAGCACCACCACCAGGGTCAGGAACAGCACCACCGCCTGCACCATCGGATAATCGCGGCTGAGGATGCCGTCCACCATCAGCCGCCCGACGCCGGGCACCGCGAAGATCGTCTCGGTGATGACGGCGCCGCTGAACAGCGATCCCAATTGGATCCCGAGCACGGTCACCACCGGCAGCATGGCGTTCTTGAGCGCATGCGAGAGGATCACCTTGCTCTCGCTCAACCCCTTGGCGCGCGCGGTGCGGATATAGGCGTGCTGCAGCACGTCGATGAAGCTGGCGCGGGTCTGGCGGGTGATCGTCGAGGCGAGCCAGAGCGTCAGCGTCAGCGCCGGCAGGATCGTCGTCTCGACGCTCCGCCAGGGATCGACGAAGGGCGAGACATAGCCCGAGGCCGGCAGCCAGTGGAGCCGCATGGCGACGAAATAGATCAGCACGCCGCCGGTGAGAAAATACGGCATCGCCGCCCCCACCAGCGAGCCGATGGTGCCGAGCCAGTCCTTCCAGGACCCCTGCTCCGCCGCGCTGACGATGCCGACCGGCAGGCTGATTGCCATCGCCAGCACCCAGGCGGTGAGGCTGATCTGCGCCGTCGGCAGGATTCGCGGCAGCAGGATGTCGAGCGCCGGCTGATGGCTGATGATGGAGCGGCCGAGATCGCCCGAGAGCAGCTTCCAGAGCCAGGCGAAGTATTGCGCGTAGAGCGGCTGGTTGAGGCCGTATTCCTGGCGCATCCGCTCGGCTACCTCGGCGCTGACATCAGCCTGCGACTGGCCGATGATCATCAGCACGGGGTCGCCCGGCAGCATCCGCATCAGCAGGAAGACGATGATGCTGGTGAGCAGCAGCACCGGCACGGCCGCCAGCAGGCGGTGAACGAGGTAGCGCGCCATCAGCGCATCCTACGCCGAAGCAGGGCCCGCTTCGGCGTCGAAAATGCGAAGCCGAGGCGGACGGGCGTCATGCCTCCAGGAAAATGTCCTGGAAGGCGATGATGGCATCCTGGGCGTGGACGAAGCCTTTGACCTTGGGGCTCAGCCCCTTGAAGTCGGAGCCGTAGTGCCAGGGCACGTAGGCGGCATCCTCGTTCATCAGGTCGGAGATGGCGCGGAATGCCTTGTAGCGCTCCGGCTCCGAGCGGGCGGCGCGCTCCGCCATGATCAGCTCGTCCATCTTCGGGTCGGAATAGGAGTTGTACCGGGCGTAGGAGCCGCTCGACTGCAGGAGGATGGCGAGATACTGGTCCGGATCGGGCCGGTAGCCCCACCAGCCGAAGAGATCGACCGGCAGCTTGCCGGTGTTGAGGGCACTGCGATAGCCGGCGGAATCCACCGGCTCGATCTCCACCTTGACGCCGAGCTCGGCGGCGTTCGCCTGGAACACCTGGCCGGCGCGCTGCTTCACCGGGTCGGGCTGCAGCGGCGCATGCAGCACGATCGGCTGCGCGAGGCCGGATTCATCGACGAGCCGCTTCGCCTTGTCGAGGTTGCGGGTGAACGGCTTGTAGTTGGGATCGTGGAACGGGCTCCCCGGCAGGATGCCGTCATAGCCGATCGAGCCGGTGCCGAAATAGGCCACCTGGTGCAGCGCCTCGCGGTCGATCGCCCACTGGAAGGCCTGGCGGAACTTCTTGCTCTTGCCGGGATAGGCGTCGGCGAGGTTGAAGCCGAAATATTCCCAGCGATAGCCCACCTTCTCCGAGACCACGATCTCCTTCGCCGCGCGCAGCCGCGCGATGTCCTGCAGCGGCAGCGCCTCGGCGATGTCGACGCCGCCGGCGCGAAGCTCCGCGAGCCGCGTGCTGTCGATCGGGATCGGCCGCAGCACCACGCGGTCGAGATGGGGCTTGCCGCCGTCCCAGTAATCGGGATTGCGCTCCAGCACCGTGCGGTTGTCCTTGGCGTATTCCGCCAGCTTGAACGGGCCGGCGCCGGAGGCGTGCAGGCCGTAATCGACGCCGTATTTCTCGAACACGGCCGGCGAGCCGATGCAGCCGGTGACGTCGGTGAAGGGGAAGAGGAAGGCGGCGAACGGGGATTTCAGGTTGAGCTTCACCGTCCGCGCATCGACCACCTCGACGGTGTCGAGGGTGGTGATCTCGCCCTGGCGGATGCCGCCGCTGCCGATCACCTTGGGATCGCGGATGCGGTCGATGTTGTACTTGACCGCGGCGGCGTCGAGAGTGGTGCCGTCGTGGAACCTCAGATTGCCGCGGAGCTTCAGCACGAAGGTCTTGTCGTCGGGCTGCGTCCAGCTCTCCACCAGACCCGGCGCGAGCCGGCCGTTCGCGTCGACGCGCAGCAGCGTGTCGTGGATCGCCCTGGTGGCGGCGCGGCCCTGCAGGTTGCCGGTGATGTGCGGATCGAAGGAGAGCGGATCGGCGAAGATCGCCGTGCGGAGCGTGCCGCCGCGCTGCACCGCCGCCGGCGCTCCCTGGGCGAAGCCTCTGCGCGGAGCGAGCATCCCGCCGGCGGCGCCGAGCGTCGCGGTTCGCAGCAGCGTCCTTCTCGTAAGCATGGTGTTCGCCTCCCCGCAGATCATTAAAGGGATGCCGGAAGCGAGCGCCGGGTTGATCTTGTGTGTCTTGGCGATCCGCGATCCGCCTGCCCAACTCGATCAGCCTAGGTCGCGGGTCGGGGTGCTTCAATGATAGTTTTCGCGACGGGACTTGCCCAAGCGGCGCTTTCGGCATGCTGCGTCCGCGCTCGCGCGCCGCGCTTCCGATGGACCGCGCGTCGACGACGATGTTACGGTCGGCGAACGAGCAGCACGATGGCGCAATCTCAGATCATGTCCCGCATCGCGCAATGAGCGCCCTGGAAGCGGTTCATCCGACGGGCCGCCCGGCGCGGAGCGGATCTCCCGTGCTGGAGATCGAGGATCTTCAGACGCACCTCCTGTTCCGCGGCGGCACTCTGCGCGCCGTCGATGGCTTCTCCTGTTCGCTCCGGCCCGGCGAGACGCTGGGCATCGTCGGCGAATCCGGCTGCGGCAAGAGCATGACCGCGCTCTCGATCCTGCGCCTGGTGCCGAGCCCGCCGGGAAAGATCGTCGGCGGCGCGATCCGCCTCGACGGCCGCAATCTCCTGGCGCTCGGCGAGGCGGAGATGCGCGAGATCCGCGGCAACGCGATCTCGATGATCTTCCAGGAGCCGATGACCTCGCTCAATCCGGTCGTCACCATCGGCCGGCAGATCGGCGAGGCGATCGCGCTGCACCAGGGCCTCGGCCGCCGCGCCGCGCTCGAGCGCACCGTCGAGATGCTCCGCATGGTGCACATCGCCGAGCCCGAGCGGCGGCTCGACGAGTTTCCGCACCAGATCTCCGGCGGCATGCGCCAGCGGGTGATGATCGCCATGGCGCTCTCCTGCAATCCCCGCGTCCTCCTCGCCGACGAGCCCACCACCGCCCTCGACGTCACCATCCAGGCGCAGATCCTCGCGCTGATGGCGGAGCTGCAACAGCGGCTCGGTACCGCGATCATCCTCATCACCCACGACATGGGCGTGATCGCCGAGAACGCCGATCGCGTGGTGGTGATGTACGCCGGCAGGAAGGTCGAGGAGGCGCCGGTGGAGGCGCTCTTCGCCGCACCGCTGCATCCCTACACCAAGGGCCTGCTGCGCTCGATCCCGCGCCTCGATCTCTCGATCACCGCGGACGCCGGCCGGCATCGGCTGGCGGAGATCGCCGGCACCGTGCCGCCGCTGAGCCAGCTGCCGCCCGGCTGCAGCTTCTCGCCGCGCTGCCCTTTCGCCACCGACATCTGCCGTCGCGAGCACCCGCCGCTCGAGGAAAAGGCTCCGGGTCATTTCGCGACCTGCTGGCATTCGGGCCAGGTGGCGGGCGCCGGCCCATGACCGCGCCCGTGCTGGAGGTGCGCGACCTCCGCAAATACTTCCCGATCCGCGGCGGTCTCACCGCGCGGCTGGCGGCGAAAGTGCACGCGGTCGACGGCATCTCCTTCGACCTCCATCGCGGCGAGACGCTGGGGCTCGTCGGCGAGAGCGGCTGCGGCAAGTCGACCGCCGGCAAGGCGGTGCTGAAGCTGATCGAGCCCACCAGTGGCACCATCAAGCTCGAGGGACGCGACATCACGCGGCTTCGGCGGTCCGAGCTCCGCCCGCTCCGGCGCGAGATGCAGATGATCTTCCAGGACCCCTTCTCCTCCCTCAATCCCCGCATGTCGGCGGGCCAGATCGTCGCCGAGGCGCTCGCCGTGCACGGCATCGGCCGCGGCAGCGAGCGGATCGAGCGGGTGGCGGCGCTCTTTCAGCGCGTCGGGCTCAGGCCCGACCAGATGGCGGAATTCCCGCACGCCTTCTCCGGCGGCCAGCGCCAGCGCATCGGCATCGCCCGCGCGCTCGCCGTGCAGCCGAAGGTGATCATCGGCGACGAGCCGGTCTCCGCCCTCGACGTCTCGATCCAGGCCCAGGTGATCAATCTGCTGATGGACGTGCAGGAGGAATTGGGCCTCGCCTATCTCTTCATCGCCCACGACCTCGCGGTCGTGCAGCACATCGCGCACCGCGTCGCCGTCATGTATCTGGGCCGCATCGTCGAGCTCGCCGACAAGCGCGCGCTCTTCGGCGAGCCGCTGCATCCCTATACCGAGGCGCTGCTGTCGGCGGTGCCGATCCCCGATCCGCGCTCCCGCCATCGCAAGCGCGCAGTGCTCTCCGGCGACGTGCCGAGCCCGGTCAACCCGCCGGCCGGCTGCCACTTCCACACGCGCTGTCCCTACGCCACCGAGCGCTGCCGCGTGGAGGCGCCCGAGCTTCGCGAGCTCAAGCCCGGCCATTTCGTCTCCTGCCACCGGCACTGAAGCAAAAGCCCATCTTGGGGCGCCGGACCTAGCAAAACTATTGTTGCGGGGTCGCACCCCGCCGCTACTCTCGGGGCCGCCTCACCCAGGAGAAAGGACCCCGCATGCCCGTTGTCCGGATCGCCTTCTATCAAGGCCGGTCGGTGGAGAAGAAGCGCGCCATCGCCGAGGCCGTCACCGATGCGCTGGTCCGCATCGGCGGCTCGACGCGCTCGGGCGTGCACGTGATCTTCGAGAACGTCGCCAAGGAGGACTGGGTGATCGGCGGCGCGCCGGAAATGGCGGAGAAGAAAGGCGGCGATTGAGCGATCGCGAGCGGGAGCCGCGCCCGTGACCGAGCCCGTCATCAGCGTCCTCCTCAACGCCGAATATCCGATCAAGCAGCTGGCGGAGCTGGGGCGGCTCAGCGAGGAGCTGGGCTATCACTGCCTCTGGTACACCGATCTCCGCTTCGCGACCGAATGCTTCATCGGCCTCGCGGCGATCGCGGCGAAGACCAGCCGCATCAAATTGGGGCCCGGCGTCGCCGACCCCTACTCGCGCCATCCCGCGCTGCTCGCGAGCTCGATCGCGACCCTCGACGAGCTGACCGAGGGCCGCGCCATCCTCGGCCTCGGCATCGGCGGCCAGGGCCTGGCGGAGCTCGGCATCGAGCGCAAGCTGCCGGTGGCGGCGATGCGGGAGGCGGTGGAGATGATCCGGCGCCTCCTCGCCGGCGAGGAGGTGACCGCCCAGGGCAAGGTGATCACGCTCAACGGCGCGAGACTCACCATCAAGCCGGTGCAGCGGCGGATCCCGATCTATTTCGCGACCCACGGCGCGCAGGTCACCCGGCTCGCGGGCCAGATCGCCGACGGCGTGCTGATCGCCAACACCCTCAATCCCGCCGCCTTCGACTTCTACGTGAAGCAGCTCGACGAGGGCCTGGCGAAAGCGGTGCGGCCCTCCTGCTCGATCGATATCGGCCTTCGCGTCGAGGCCTGCATCGCCGAAGACGACGAGGCCGCCTACAAGGTCATGAGCAGGCGCGTCGCCTCCCGCGTGCTGGCGCAGTATCCGCACTGGGAATATCTGGAGGCGATCGGCACCCGGCTGCCGGACGCCTTGACCGAGATCGCCAAGAGCCCCGACAAGGGGAAATCGCAGGCGGCGGCCGCGGCGGCGCTGATGCCGCGCGAAGTGGTGGAATCCATGGTGCTCGCCGGCAATCCCGAGCGCTGCGCCGAGCAGCTCGCCCGCGGCTGGAGCCCGCACATCACCCATCTGACGATCCGTCCGCACCCGGCGCCCGGCGAGGACGTCGCCGATGTCATCGCCGCCTTCGCTCGCGAGGTGGTGCCGCGCGCGCTCAAGCTGCGCGCCGGCTGAGATCAATCGACGGAGAGATCCATGGTCACGATGATCAACCTGCACATCGTCAACCCTGCCGAGCGCGAGCGCGCCATCCGGCTGCTGAAGAAGAACACCGAGCTCGCGCGCAAGGCCAAGGGCTTCGTCTCGCGGGAGATCTATTTCTCCGCCAAGGACCCGCTCAAGGGCTACAGCATCGCCACCTGGGAGACCCGCGAGGACATGGAGGCATTCCTCAAAAGCCCCGGCCGCCCGGCGCTGGTGACCGAAGGGCCGGAGAAGCGCGTCTACGAGAAGACGCCCGCGGGCAACATCCTCCTCTTCACCAGCACCGACCCCGACGTCTTCGAGCTGGTCGAGGTGCCCTAGCGACCACCTGTCGCATCTCCCCACCCGCGATTGCTCCGAAGCGCAGGTGATCGGCGCCCGAGCCTTGCCCGGCAGATCAAGTCGCAATTGACGGTGGAACGGTTGCGGTTCCTCGCCGTTAGGCTGCTATTAGCCTGGAGGACTTGATGACCGCATCTACCGCTACCCGCAACTCCCACGCAACCAAGGCGCGGCGCACGCGCCGCAGCGGCCGGCGCGATCCGCTGGCAGTCAGCCTGCTGAAAAAGGATCATCGGGACGTCGAAGAAATGTTCGACGAGTACGAGCAGCTCGACGAGGAGAAAGAAAAGTTCGATCTCTTCAAGAAAATCGCCCTCGCGCTCAAGGTCCACACCGCCATCGAGGAAGAGATCTTCTATCCTGGCGAGCGGGGCGAGGTCGAGGACGACATCCTCGACGAGGCGCATGTCGAGCATCAGAGCGCCAAGGAGATGATCGCCGAGATCGAGAAGATGAAGCCCGGCGACCAGTACTATGATGCCAAGGTCAAGGTGCTCGGCGAGTACATCAAGCACCACGTGAAGGAAGAGGAACAGCCCGGCGGCATCTTTGCCCAGGCGAAGAAGGGCGAGGCCGATCTCGACGAAATGGGCAAGGAACTGCAGTCACGCAAGCAAGAGCTGATGAAGCAGCTCGCCGGCCACTAGCCCCGGCACAGCTTCCGGCAGAGGCAGGCGCGTGCGGGTCACGCCTCGATCGGTGCATCTCTGCGTCGACATGCAGCGCCTGTTCTCGGCCGACGGGCCTTGGCCAACGCCCTGGATGCACCGGGTGCTGCCCCAAGTGGTGAGGCTCTCGGAGCACCGGCCGGAGCGGACCATCTTCACGCGGTTCGTTCCGCCCGAGCGGCCGGAGGACGCTCACGGGACGTGGAGCACATATTTTCTGCTTCTGCGCCGAACCGGCTTCCACTTCGGCGGAAAATCTCTAAGCGCTCAGGTCGACGGCTCGAAGGGAAGATCGGGACGGAGCCGGAGCGCCATCAGCGAGCCCAACACCAGCAGCCCCAGCGAGGCGGCGAAGGGATAGGCCCAGCTGCCGGTGGCGTCGATCATGTGGCCGAAGAACCAGGGCGAGACCATGCCGGCGATGCCGAAGCCCAGGTTCATCACGCCGCTCGCGGTTCCGGCCTGGCGCGGGGCGATGTCCATCGGCACCGACCAGATCGGTCCCACCACCAGCTCGGCACTGAAGAAGCAGAGCGAGAGGGCGATCGTCACCACTGTCAGGTCGTGCACCAGCACCACCGGTACCAGGAAGATCGCCGCGCCGAGGAGGCCGGCGGAGATCACGCTGCAGCGCGCCCGTCGCAGGCTGCCGGTCCGCGCCAGGATGCGGTCGCTGATGATGCCGCCGGCGGTATCGCCGATGACGCCGGCAAGAAACACCGCGGTCGAGAGGAAGGCGGCGCTGCTGAGCTTCACCTGGAAGCTGCCGTAGAAGAAGGACGGGATCCAGCTCAGGAACAGCCACAGCGTCCAGCCGTAGCAGAAGTCGACCGCGGTCACCGGCAGGATGCGGAGCACGAGGCGGCACCAGAGCCGGCGGCGCTCGCGCGCCGGCAAGGCAGAGCGCGCCGGCCGCGGCGGCGGCAAGACAGCGCGCTCGGCGGCGCTCATGCCCGGGTGCTGGCGCGGATCGTCGCGGAAGAACCAGACCCAGAGCAGCACCCAGAGGAGGCTCAGCAGGCCCACCACGACGAAGGAGCCGCGCCAGGAGAAGAGTGCGATCAATCCCACGACGATGGTGGGCGTCAGCGCATTGCCGATGCGGGCGAAGCAATGGGTGATGCCCTGGGCGTAGCCCCAATCCGCCTCCGGCAGCCAGCTCGTCATGGCGCGCGTCGCGGTCGGAAAGGCGGCGCCCTCGCCGGTGCCGAGGAGCAGCCGCACCAGCCGGAGCGAGAGGAAACCGGTGACCGCGCCGGTGAGCATCGTCGCGATGCAGACCACGAGCCCACCCAGCCCCAGGGTGAGCCGCGCGCCGAACCGGTCACCGAGCCAGCCGCCCACCAGCTGGAAGATCGTGTAGGGGAGCGCGAAGGCGCCGAAGGCGATGCCGAGTTGCTCGTTGCTGAGGCCGAGATCCTTCTGCACCAGCGGCGCCGCGGTCGATACGTTGACGCGATCGATGTAGTAGACGAAGTACATGAGGCAGAGCAGCCACAGCACCCGGTTGGCGACCGTCGGCCGGAAATAACGTCTCCACCCGCCATCCGCCATGTGCTGCTCCCCCGAGATCGATCGAGGCCGAGGCTAGCACCAATCCCGGAGAATGGAGAGCCATCGCATCGGCGGCGGCTCACGCGCGATGCGCGCACCGAGAGCTGGAATCTCGCGTGATAAAAGCCGCGCGGGCAGACACGCCCGCTGTCCCCTCGCCCTCGCCGCTCAGCGCGGCGAGGCCGCGGCGCGGGCGGTGCTGCTCATCCCCTGCACGTACTTGAGCGCCGCCGAGAGCTGCGCATCGCGGTCGGTGCCGATGATCGCGGGCTTGATCGGCGCCTCGTCGGCCGGCGCGGCGGCGGCGGACGGGGTTCCGCCGGTCGGCGCGGTTCCCTGCTGCGCCTGGTTCTCCGTTCCGGTGTTGCGCAGGCTGCCGGGCAGATCGGCCTCGTGGGTCAGCAGGACGTTCGCCACCTGCTCGTCCTTCGGCAGGCTCGCCACGACGTCCGGCGAGACGCCCAGGTCCTGGATCGAGCGGCCCGAGGGAGTGTAGTAGCGCGCGGTGGTGAGGCGGAGCGCGCCATGGCCGTCGAGGGGAATGATGGTCTGCACCGATCCCTTGCCGAAGCTGCGCGTACCCATGATGACCGCGCGATGATGATCCTGCAGCGCGCCCGCGACGATCTCGGAGGCCGAGGCGGAGGCGCCATTGATCAGCACGACCATCGGCGTGCCGGGGATGAGGTCGCCGTTCCCGGGCGCATCGTAGCTGTGGTCGTCCTTGGTTTCCCGCCCGCGCGTCGACACCACGACGCCGCCGTCGAGGAAGTCGCCGGTCACCGAGACCGCGGAATCCAGGAGCCCGCCCGGATCATTGCGCAGGTCCAGCACCAGACCGGCAAGCCGGCCGCCGGCGCGCCGCTTCAGCTGCTTCAGCGCCGTGGCGAGATCGTCGGGGGTCTTCTCCATGAAGGTGGAGATGCGGATATAGCCGACGTGGTTCTTCTCCAGATGCGACGTGACGGAATCCACGTGGATGACGGCGCGCGTCAGCACCACATCGAACGGCGCCTGGCCCTGCCGGGCGATCTGCAGCTTGACCGTCGAGCCGACCACGCCGCGGATGTGGCCGACGATGTCCTCGAAATCCATGCCGCCGGTGGAGAGCCCGTCGATCTTGGTGATGACGTCGCCCGGCTCGACGCCGGCATGCGCCGCCGGCGTGCCGTCGATCGGCGCAATGATCGTGGGGGCGCCGTTGCGCGGCGCGATCTGGATGCCGATGCCGCCGAACTGCCCGCGGGTATCGTTGGTGAGCTGCTGGAACTCGTTCTCGTCCATGTAGCTCGAATGGGGATCGAGATTGGCCAGCATGCCCTTGAGCGCGCCGGAGACCAGCTGATCGGACGTCACCGGGACGATGTACTGCTTCTCCACCAGCTGCATCACCGTCCGGACCAGGTCGAGGTTGCCGGCGCTCTCGGCGATGGAGACGGCGGGCACCAGCACCGCGGTCCATATGGCCAGCAGGACGATGGTGCCGCCCCAGCGGCGAAACAGGAATTTCATGTGGGTGCCGTACCGCTGGTGAATCGGGTCTCGGGAAGCCGCATTGTGGCGCCTGCTCGACCAACAGCCAAGTGGCCAATCCGCCCGCCCGATTCAAGCCACTGCCGAAGGATCGCCGCTAACCGTCGAAGCTAACGGCGATTTCACGATCGCGCCGCCGGAGCGGAATGCCCGGCATTTGTCGCCGGGCGCGCCCCGCCGCGCCGCAAGCAGCCGCGGAATTAAATTTCTGCAACGCCCTGAGGACGCGAGGGCGCAATGATCGCCGACCGCCTGGCGGGCGAGCAGATGTCTCGCCGGACGCGGACCTCGGTCTCGCAACGGGAAGGAAAATGGTCGGGCATGTCAGATTCGAACTGACGACCCCCAGCACCCCATGCTGGTGCGCTACCAGGCTGCGCTAATGCCCGACCGGGGCCAGGGACTATAGGGACCGGGCGGCGCCGGTTCAAGCCGCCCTGACGGCGCGGGCGGCGCTTAGGGCCGCGCCTTGCGCAGCATGTCGCGGAGCTCCGCCAGCTCGCGCCGGAGCTCCCGCAGCAGCGGCTTGGCGTCGCCGCCGCCGGCCGGCTCCGGGTCAAGCGGCTCCGGCTCCGGGAGCGTCAGCTCGGCCGCCTCCGCGCCCTTGAGCACGCCCTCGCGCAGCAGCCGCTGCACGCCCTTGATGGTGTAGCCGTCCTCGTAGAGGCATTGCCGGATGCGGCGCAGCAGCGTCACGTCTTCCGGCCGGTAGTAGCGCCGGCCGCCGCCGCGCTTCAGCGGCCGGATCTGGGCGAATTTCGATTCCCAGAAGCGCAGCACGTGCTGCGGCACGGCAAGCTCCTGCGCCACCTCGCTGATGGTGCGGAACGCCGCGGCGGATTTCGGCTGCCGCCGGTTGGCCGGCGGATCGTAGAGCCCGGCCATCGCCGGCTACTCGGCAGCGGTCTTGGGCGCGGGGCTGCCGCTGAGCGCGGCGTTGATCTGGTCCTTGAGGACGTGCGAGGCACGGAACACCAGCACCCGGCGGGGCTGGATCGGAACTTCCATTCCGGTCTTAGGATTGCGCCCTACACGCTTGCCTTTCTTACGAACCGTGAAGCTGCCGAAGGAGGAGATCTTGACGATCTCACCGCGCGCCAGCGCGTTCGCCATCTCGTTCAGGACGGTCTCCACCAGCATTGCCGACTCGTTCCGCGACAGCCCCACCTCCTGGTAGACGGCTTCGCTGAGCTGTGCCCGCGTCACGGTCTGGCCGGCCATTGCCGCTCTCCCTGCCTTATCGTTGATAAGACACTTTAACGCGGCGAGGAAAACCCGTCAATTACAGTAAGTTGGGAAAATTTGTTGAAGTGGCGACCGGGAGACTGCCGCTACCAGCGCACCAAGCTCGCGCCCCAGGTGAGGCCGCCGCCCATGGCCTCCAGCAGCACCAGGTGCCCGGGCTTGATCCGCCCGTCGCCGCAGGCCTGGGCGAGCGCCAGGGGCACCGAGGCGGCCGAGGTATTGGCGTGGCGGTCGATGGTGATCACCACCTTCTCGAGCGGCAGCCCCAGCTTCCTGCCCATGCCCTCGATGATCCGCCGGTTGGCCTGGTGCGGCACCAGCCAGTCGAGATCCCGGCCGGTATAGCCGTTGGCCTCCAAGGCCTCGTCCACCACCTCGGCGAGGCGCTGGACGGCGTGGCGGAACACTTCCCGCCCCTCCATGCGGAGGAAGCCGGATGTCCCCGTGGTGGAAGGGCCGCCATCGACATAGAGGAGATTGTAATGGGCGCCGTCGGAATGGAGATGGGTGGAGAGAATGCCGCGCGCGCGCTTCGGATCCCCTTGCAGGGGGACGCCGCGCAGCACCACCGCCCCGGCACCGTCGCCGAAGAGGACGCAGGTGTTGCGGTCCTGCCAGTCGAGGATGCGCGAGAAGGTCTCAGCGCCGATGACGAGGGCGGTGCGCGCCTGGCCGGCACGGATCAGCGCGTCGGCGGTGGCGAGCGCGTAGATGAACCCGGTGCAGACCGCCTGGACGTCGAAGGCGGCGCCGCGGGCGCCCATGCCGAGCGCCGCCTGCACCTTGGTGGCGGTGGCGGGGAAAGTGTGGTCCGGCGTCGCCGTCGCCAGCACGATGAGATCGAGATCGCTGCCCCCCATGCCGGCGGATTTGAGCGCGCCGCGCGCCGCGGCGATGGCGAGATCGGAGGTGAGCTCACCCACCGCCGCCACGTGGCGCTGGCGGATGCCGGTGCGCTGCATGATCCACTCGTCGGAGGTGTCGAGCCGCTCGGCGAGCTCGGCGTTGCTGACGATCTTCTCCGGCAGGTAGCCGCCGCAGCCGACGATCTCGGAGCGGATCGGAATGTCAGACCGCGGCGGAATGGGGCTTCTCCGCGCTGGCGACATGGGCGTGGAGCCGCGCCAGCTCGTCGTGGATCTTGTCGAGGAAGCCGTTCGCCTTCATGTCGACGGCGACCGCGATCGCGTTGGCGAAGCCCAGCGCGTCGGCGCCGCCGTGGCTCTTCACCGCGATGCCCTGCAGGCCCAGGAAGACGGCGCCGTTGTAGCGCCGGGGATCCAGCCGCTCGCGCAGCTTGGCGAGCGCGCCGCGGGCGAAGAGATAGCCCACGCGGCCGAGGAAGGAATAGCGGAAGGCGGAGCGGAAGAAATCGACGCAGAGCTTCACCGTGCCCTCCGCGGTCTTCAGCGCCACGTTGCCGGTGAAGCCGTCGGTCACCACCACGTCCACGGTGCCGGCCGCGATGTCATCGCCCTCGACGAAGCCGTAGAAGCTCAGGGGCGAGAAGGTGTCGCGCAGCCGCGCCGCCGCCTCGCGCACGGCGTCGTTGCCCTTCAGCTCCTCGGAGCCGACGTTCAGCAGGCCCACCACCGGCTGCTGGAGGCCCAGCACCGTCCGCGCGAAGACGTCGCCCAGGAGCGCGAACTGCACGAGGTTGTCGGCATCGCACTCGACGTTGGCGCCGAGATCGAGCATCACGCTCTCGCCGCGGCGGGTCGGGAAATAGGAGGCGATCGCCGGCCGGTCGATGCCGGGCACCGTCTTGAAGACGAATTTCGCCATCGCCATCAGCGCGCCGGTATTGCCGGCGGAGACGATGCAGTCGGCCTTGCCGTCGGCGACCGCGTCGATCGCCAGGCGCATGCTGGAGCGCCGGCCGGCGCGCAGCGCCTGCGAGGGCTTCGCATCGCCGCTCACCGCCTCATCGGTGTGATGCACGGAGGCGCGGCCGGAGAGCCGCTTGTACTTCGCCAGCAGCGGACGGATCCGCCCCTCGTCGCCGAACAGCTGGAAATGCACCTTGGGGAAGCGCTTCAGCGCGATGTGCGCGCCGCGGACCACCATCTCGGGCGCGTGGTCGCCGCCCATGGCATCGAGCGCGATGACCATCCCCTCGGCCACAGGCGTCGGCGCTCCCTGGCTTCAGGGCCTAAGCGTTCTCCGCCGCCACCGCGACGACCTCGCGGCCGTCATAGTGGCCGCAGGCGGCGCAGACGTGATGCGGCCGCTTGAGCTCGCCGCAGTTCGGGCACTCTGCGTAGGTGCTGGGCTTCAGCGCGTGATGGGCGCGGCGCATGTTGCGACGCGACTTGGAGACCTTCTTCTTCGGAACGGCCATGGGTACGACTCACACTCTTGGAGGAAAGGCCCCTGAGGGCCGCTGGTAAGTAGCCAAATTCAGGCTTAATGGCAACCTCATAAGCCCGTTAACCCTTCGCCGGGCCGTCGCCCTCGGAGCCGGCGCCGCCGACGCTCTCGGCGAGGCTGGCGCCCTCGGCGCGGGGATAGGGGTCGAGCGCCAGGGCCAGCTGCTGCGCCACCGCCTCGCCGATGTCGATCGCGCTGCCGTCGAAGGGCTCGACGATCTCCGAGTCGAGGTCGACGAGGACGTCCCGGTCCTCCTCGACGGCCCCGTAAAGCAGGCTGAAAGCCTCTCTTATGCCGCTGCGGACGGGCTCCAGGCTGACGACGCAGGCCTGTACCACCTCGGCGCTGAGCTCGCCCTCGACCCGCACCAGGTCGCGGGAGGACCGCTTGAGCCTAACCTCCGCCTCCAGCCGCTCGAGGGCCAGGAGATCGAAGCGGCGCGCCAGCGCCGCGCGCTCGTCGAGCTCCGCCGCGATGGGATAGACCGCCTCGAGGGCGCCCAGCCGGGCGAGTTCGACGCGGCGGGAGAACTCCGGGCCGACCGGCATGCGAGCAGGCTTCATGGCCTTGCCTCCGTTGCTGCAGGGGGCGCGAAACGAAGCTCGCCCGCGATCAGGGTGGCGGCCGGCTGGCCGGCCAGCGCCTCCTGCTGGCGCCGCATGTAGCGGGCCATCGTCGCCACCGACGCCGGCTCGGGCGCCGCGACCGTGCCATAGAGATTGCGCCGGAGCGCCGCCTCCAGCGCCGCATCTCCCTGCTCCAGCCCCTGCTCATAGGCCCGCACGCGGCCCATGAAGGCCTCCGCCATCGCCCGGACACGGCGGCCGACGCCGAGATCGGCGACCCCCATCTCGCGGAGCGAGCGGTCCATGTCGGTGAACATCCGATCGAACAGCGCCTGGGCGAAATCGGCGCTGGCGGGCCGGTCGGCCTTGAGCCGGTTCAGCACGAGAAACACGTGCAGCGCCAGGGCGTCGAAGCGGCCGTCGAGCGTGTCGGGCACGCCGAGCGTCGCGAAGAAAACCGGCGCGCGCGCCTGCTCGACGATCGCCGCATAGGCGAGTTCCACCGCGGCGCGCTCGCGCCGCGCCCGTCCGCCGAAGAATGCCGCGAATGCCACTCTGCTACCTCATCCTCGCGCGCTGCCGGAGCGCATTGACAGGCTCTCCGCCAGCGGTGCAAGGTCCGCGACGGGACAGCCGGACGGGGATCTGCGCGCGCTGCGCCGCCGGGAATTGACGGGAACCATGATACGCCTGCCTCGCTATTGCACCCTTGCGCTCGCCGCGGGCGGGCTCTCCGTCCTGCTCGGCGCCTGCCAGGCCACCATCGACCAGCGCGGCAATCTGCCGCCGCCCGAGGCGCTCGAGCAGATCAAGCCGGGCAGCACCGACCGGGCGACGGTGACCCGGCTCATCGGCTCGCCCTCGAGCGTCGCCAGCTTCGATCCCGATACTTGGTACTATATCAGCGCGAAATCAAAGGAGCTTGCCTTCTTCCGGCCGGAGATCATGGACCAGCAGGTCATCGTGATCACCTTCGACAAGGATGGCGTGGTGAAGGACATCCACAAGCTTGGCCAGGAGCAGGCGGAAGCCATTCAGCCGGTTGCCCGCACCACCCCGGCGCCGGGCAAGGAGCTCTCCTTCATCGAGCAGCTCCTGGGGAATTTCGGCCGCTTCAATCCTGCGGGCGGCGGCACCAGCGGTCACTGAGCGCCTGAGCAAGGGACGCCGGGATGCCCCGCGCATCCCGGCCCTCTCCGCTTGCGCGCTCGCTATGCCAGCGACGCCAGGATCGCCAGCAGCAGGATCGCGACGATGTTGGTGATCTTGATCATCGGGTTGACCGCCGGACCGGCGGTATCCTTGTAGGGATCGCCGACGGTATCGCCGGTGACGGCGGCCTTATGCGCATCGGATCCCTTGCCGCCGAAATTGCCCTCCTCGATGTACTTCTTCGCGTTGTCCCAGGCGCCGCCGCCCGAGGTCATGGAGATCGCGACGAAGAGGCCGGTGACGATGGTGCCGAGCAGCATCGCGCCGACCGACGCGAAGGCGGCGCCGCGGCCGCCGATCGCGTCGATCACCAGATAGAGCACCACCGGCGCCAGCACCGGCAGCAGCGAGGGCACGATCATCTCCTTGATCGCGGCCTTGGTCAGGAGGTCGACGGCGCGGCCATAATCCGGCTTGCCGGTCCCCTCCATGATGCCCTTGATCTCCTTGAACTGACGGCGCACCTCGATCACCACCGAGCCCGCCGCGCGGCCGACCGCGGTCATGCCCATCGCCCCGAAGAGATAAGGCAGCAGACCGCCGATCAGCAGCCCGACCACGACGTAGGGGCTCTGCAGCGTGAAGTCGACGACGACGTTCGGGAAGTAGTGCTTGAGATCGTTGGTGTAGGCGGCGAACAGCACCAGCGAGGCCAGGCCCGCCGAGCCGATCGCGTAGCCCTTGGTCACCGCCTTGGTGGTGTTGCCGACGGCGTCGAGGGCATCGGTGATCTTGCGCACGTCCTTCGGCAGATCCGCCATCTCGGCGATGCCGCCGGCGTTGTCGGTGACCGGCCCGTAGGCGTCGAGCGCCACCACCATGCCGGCGAGCGCCAGCATCGTGGTCGCGGCGACTGCGATGCCGAAGAGACCGGCGACGAGATAAGCGACGATGATGCCGGCGCAGATCACCACGACAGGCGCCGCGGTCGCTTCCATGGAGACCGCGAGACCCTGGATCACGTTGGTGCCGTGGCCGGTGACCGAGGACTGGGCGATCGAGCGCACCGGACGATAGACCGTCGAGGTGTAGTACTCGGTGATCCAGACCAGGAGGCCGGTGACCGCGAGACCGACGAGCGCGCAGGTGAAGAGATCACCGCCGGTCACCGCCGCCTTGCCGACGGTGCCGACCATGGTGAGCGTGCCGCCGAATCCCACGAGCTCGGAGATGACGACCGCGATGGCGATCGCCGACAGCACGCCGGCGACGATCAGGCCCTTGTAGAGCGCGCCCATGATGCTCTGGCTCGCGCCCAGGCGCACGAAGTAGGTGCCGATGATGGAGGCGACGATGCAGACCGCGCCGATCGCCAGCGGCAGCAGCATCATGGTGTCGCGCGCCGCGCCCTCGAAGAAGATCGCCGCCAGCAGCATGGTGGCAACCACCGTCACCGCATAGGTCTCGAAGAGGTCGGCCGCCATGCCGGCGCAGTCGCCGACGTTGTCGCCGACGTTGTCGGCGATGACGGCGGGGTTGCGGGGATCATCCTCGGGAATGCCCGCCTCGACCTTGCCGACGAGGTCGGCGCCGACATCGGCGCCCTTGGTGAAGATGCCGCCGCCCAGCCGGGCGAAGATCGAGATCAGCGAGGCGCCGAAGGAGAGCGCCACCAGCGCCTCGACAATCGGCCTGACATCGCCCGCCGGCAGGGTCGCCCTGAGGAAGGCGTAGTAGACGGAGACGCCGAGGAGACCCAATCCCACCACCAGCATGCCGGTGATGGCGCCGGCGCGGAAGGCAAGCGCCAGGCCGGCGCCGAGGCCGGAGCGCGCCGCCTGGGCGGTGCGGACGTTGGCGCGCACCGAGATGTTCATGCCGATATAGCCGGCGGCGCCGGAGAGCACGGAGCCCACCAGGAAGCCGAGGCCGACGCGCCAGCCCAGCGTCGCCGTGAGGATGATGAGGACCACGATGCCGGCGAGCGCGATCGTCCGGTACTGGCGGTTGAGATAGGCGCGGGCGCCTTCCTGGACCGCGGCGGCGATCTGCTGCATCCGCTCGGTGCCGGCGTCGGCCTTCATCACGGAAAGCGCGGTGACGATGCCGTACACCACTGCGAGCAGGCCGCTCGCCACGATGAGCCAATAGCCCAGGTTCATTGGTCTTTTTCCTCTAGGATTCAGTGAGCGTGTCCCTGGGTCCCCCGGGACGAAAGGCGGCCGAACATGCCAGAAGACCACCGCCCGCGCAACCGCAAGGGCGGCTGCGGCCCTCAGGCCACCTTGGGCCTTTCGAAAAGCTGCAAAATCAGCACCTGCTGCACGATACCGGGGCCGAGGATGCGGTCCGCCACCCGCATCAATCGCGCCTTTATGATGGATGCCTGAGCCACGCGGTCGGCGCTCGCGCGCTGGCCGAACAGGCCATAGAGCTCCTGAAAGAATGCGTTGATGAGCTCATTTTCCTTGGGCTTGACGTCGTCGAGGGTCTTGCCCTTGACGAGCTCGAGTCCGATTCCGACCGAGACGGTGCGGGTCACCTGCCCGCCCTCGATGACAGGAATGACGAAGAGCGGAACCGCGAGGTAGGCGGGCGCGCCCGGCGCCGGTTTGATGCCGGGGCGATTCTCCTCCTTCTTGGGAGCCTCCTCCTTGTGCGCGGGCTCCTCTTTCGATCCGGACGGCGCCTCGCCCTCCGCCGCGGCGGCGCGGGCGAGCGGCACCGCAAGGAGGGCCACGAGGCCGCTCAGGATCAGGCCGCTCGCGAGCCAGGATCTAGAAATGGCGATAGCCGGCCTCCCCGATCGGGATCGCCGCTCCCCTGACATCGAGAACGCGCACGCCGGCGCCGGCTTCGATGCGGCCGATCCGGGCCACCGGCACCGCCGCCTCCGCCGCCGCGCGCGCGATTGCCGGCTCGGCGTCGGCAGGCGCGGTGAGCAGCAGCTCGTAATCGTCGCCGGCCGTGAGCGCCGCAATCAGCAGGTCCGGCTCCGCCGCGATCGCCATCCGCGCCGCCGGCGACAGCGGCAGCAGCGCCGCCTCGACCGTCGCGCCGACACCGGACGTCTCGCAGACATGACCGAGATCGGCCACCAGGCCGTCGGAGACATCCATCATCGCATGGGCGAGACCAGCGAGCCGGCGGCCGAGGGCAAGACGCGGGCGCGGCAGCCGGTAGCGGTCGGCGAGAAAATCGCGCGACGCCCGGTCGAGGCCTGGCAGCCCGCCGCGGATCGCCTTGAGGCCGAGAGCGGCGTCGCCGAGGGTGCCGGAGACGAAGACCGCGTCGCCGAGCTTTGCGCCGCTCCGCCGCGGCGCCTTCCCCGCCTGGACGCGGCCGATCGCCGCCACCGAGAGCGTCACCGGCCCCGAGGTCGCCACGGAATCGCCGCCCAGCAACCCGATGCCGAACTCCTTCTGGTCCGCCGCGAGGCCGGCGGCGAAGCGCTCGAGCCAGGCCTCGTCGCGCGTCCGTGGCAGCGCCGTCGTCAGCAGATATCCGACGGGCTCGGCCCCCTTGCCGGCGAGATCGGAGAGATTGACCCTGAGCAGCTTCTGCGCCACCTGCTCCGGCGGATCGTCAGGCAGGAAATGCACGCCCTCGACAATGGCGTCGGTCTTCAGCACGTATTCGGTCCCAGAGGGCCCAGGGATCAGCGCCACGTCGTCGAGCAGCCCCAACGCCTCCGGAGCCGCGAGCGGCGCGAAGAAGCGGGCGATGCGCTCGAATTCACCCAGCCTGGGGATCGCCATCGCGGGCGCTCGGGGCGAGACCCTCCGGCCGGAACGTGCGGGCGATGCGATCGAGCACGCCATTCACCATGCCGGGTTCCTTGCCCTCGTAGAAGGCATGGGCGATTTCGACGTATTCGTTGATGGTCACCCGGGCTGGCACGTCGCCGCGCGCCAGCAGCTCGTAGGCGCCCGCGCGCAGGATGGCGCGCAGCACGTTCTCGAGCCGCGCCAGCGGCCAGTCCGCCGGCAGCGCCGACGAGATCGCGCCGTCAACCTCGGCGCGCCGCGTGCTGACGCCGCCGACGAGATCGCCGAAGAAGCCGCGATCCGCCTCGGCGTAGCGGTCGCCGTCGATCTCCTGTCCGAGCCGATGGGCGGCGAACTCCGCCACCACCGATTTGGGATCGGCGCCGGTGAGCTCGATCTGGTAGAGCGCCTGGACGGCGGAAAGCCGCGCGAGGCCGCGCCGGCCGGCGCCCGTCGTCGCGCGCTCCGCCTTCGGCGCCGGCTCGCTCATGGGCGCCCCAGTCCGAAATGCCGCTTGAGCTCGATCATCGCGAGGCAGGCGCGCGCCGCCTCGCCGCCCTTGTTCTTGCGGTCGACGCGGGCGCGCGCCAGCGCCTGCGCCTCGTTCTCCACCGTCAGGATGCCGAAGCCGATGGCGAGGTTGCGGCTGAGCGCCAGGTCCTGCAGGCCCCGCGCGCTCTCGCCGCAGACATAGTCGTAGTGCGTGGTCTCGCCGCGGATGACGCAGCCGAGCGCGAGGTAACCGTCGAAAGCGGCGTTGCCGGCGCCGCGCGATGCCGCCTCGGCGGCGTAGCGGATCGCTCCCGGGATCTCGAAGGCGCCCGGCACGGTGAAGCGCTCGTGGGTCGCGCCCGCCGCCTCCAGCGCCGCCAGCGCCCCTTTCAGCAGCTCGTCGGAGATGTGCGGATAGTAGCGCGCCTCCACGATCATGATGTGCGGGCCGCCTGCCATCACCGGCTCTCCGCGCCCTTGATGGGCCGCTGCTCCACCACCGTGAGCCCGTAGCCTTCGAGGCCGATGATGCTGCGCTTGGTGTTGGAGAGCAGGATCATGTCGCGGACGCCGAGATCGAGCAGGATCTGCGCGCCGATGCCGTAGTCGCGCAGTGCCGGCACCCGCTCGCTCCCCTGCGCCATCAGCCGGCGGACGCGGTCGGAGACGGCGGTCGGCGTCGGCTCGCGGATCAGCACGGCGACGCCGCGGCCGGCACGCGCGATCATCTCCATCGACGCCTGCAGGACGCCGCTACGGCCTCGCGCCTTCGAGCCCAGCACGTCGTCGAGCACGTTCAGCGCATGCATGCGCACCAGCACCGGCTCCGGCGTGGTGAGGTCGCCCTTCACCAGCGCGATGTGCTCGGCGTAGGTCACCTCGTTCACGTAGACGATCATCCGGAAGGTGCCGCCGTGCTCGCTCTCGAACTCGGTCTCGAGCTTGCGCTCGACGATGCGGTCGTGCCGGCGGCGATAGGCGATGAGGTCGGCGATGGTGGCGACCTTGAGGCCATGGAGCTGCGCGAAGGCGATGAGATCGTCGCGCCGCGCCATGGTGCCGTCGTCGTTCATGATCTCGCAGATGACGCCGGACGGGTTGAGGCCGGCCAATCGCGCGATGTCGACCGCCGCCTCGGTGTGGCCGGTGCGCACCAGCACGCCGCCGTCGCGCGCCATCAGGGGAAACACGTGGCCGGGCGTCACGATGTCGCCCGGTCCCTTGGTGGGATCGATGGCGGTCGCCACCGTGCGCGCGCGGTCGGGCGCCGAGATGCCGGTGGTCACGCCCTCGCGCGCCTCGATCGACACCGTGAAGGCGGTGGAGAGCCGCGATGCGTTCTGCTGCGGCATCAGCGGCAGCTGCAGCTGCTGGACGCGCTCGCGGGTGAGCGCCAGGCAGATGAGGCCGCGGCCGTGCTTGGCCATGAAATTGATGACGTCCGGCGTCGCCATCTGGGCGGGGATCACCAAGTCGCCCTCGTTCTCGCGCTGCTCGTCGTCGACGAGGATGAACATGCGGCCGTTGCGCGCCTCCTCGATGATCTCCGCGATCGGCGATGTCACCTCGATGAAGCTCATGCCAGCCCCTTTCCCATCAGGCGCGCGACGTAGCGGGCGATGAGGTCGATCTCGAGATTGACGGGATCGCCCGGCATAAGGCCGCCCAGCGTCGTCACCGCCTGGGTATGGGGAATGATATTGACGCCGAAGCGGCGTCCCGTCACCTCGTTAACCGTGAGCGAGATGCCGTCCACCGCCACCGACCCCTTGGAGGCGATGCCGGCGGCGAGCGCGTCCGGCGCCTCGAAAACCATGCGGACCGAGCCGCCTTCCGGATGCCGCTCGACGAGCCGGCCGACGCCGTCCACATGGCCTGCGACCAAATGTCCGCCGAGCTCGTCGCCGAGCTTGAGCGAGCGCTCCAGGTTGACCGGCGTGCCGACGCGCCAGCTTTCCACCGTGGAGCGGCCGCGCGTCTCCGCCGACGCCTCGACGCGGAACCAGTCGGGTCCGGTGGCGACTGCGGTGAGGCAGACGCCGGAGCAGGCGATCGAGGCGCCGATGGCGATGCCGCGCGTGTCGTAGGCGGTGGTGATCTCGTAGGCGGTGTCCTCGCCCGGCAGCACGGCCCTGACGCGCCCCAGATCGGTGATGATCCCCGTGAACATGGGGCCGTACCCTAGGGGTTCAGGGGCGCTCCGACAATTGCTTAGGCGCGGGTTCGCCCTGCGGTCGACGCAAGCCAGATCCCAGCAAGCACCGCCGCCACCCCGACGGCCAGGCCGGGCCCGATCGGCTCTCCGATCAGCACCGCCGCCAGCGCCGAGGCGGTGATCGGCGTCACCGTGATGGTGCTGGCGACGCGGGTCGGCGTGGTGTGCTGGAGCGCGAAGACCCAGAGGTAGAAATTCACCGCCGCGCCGCCCAGACCCAGATAGAGGATCGCGATCCACTGCGCCGCGCCGAAACTCGGAACCACGGCGAAGCCGCCGGAACGCCACGCCAGCGCAACCAGGCAGAAGGCGCCGATCCCCATGCCGGCGGTGAGGAACGGCAGCGGGCCGGAGCGCCGGACGAAGGGCCGCGACCAGATGGTGTAGAGCGCCATGCAGAGCGTCGCCGCCATTATGGTGAGATCGCCCTGCCAGGCGCGCGGCGGTGCCGCGGAGAGGCCGGCGGCAAGCGCCAGCGCGACGCCGCCCATCGCCACCAGCACACCCGCCGATTTGCGCGCGGTCAGGCTCTCGACGCCGAGCGCCGCCGCCGCCAGGTTGGTCACCAGCGGCAAGGTGGAGAGCGCCATGCTGGCATGCGCCGCGCTGGTGTAGCTGAGCGAGAGGTTGTAGAGCACGAAGAAGATCGCGAAGAAGAGAATGCCCAGCAGGGCGACGCCGACCCAGTCGCGGCCGCGCGGCCAGCGGCTTCCGAGCGCGAGCGCGAGAGGCAGCAGGAAGAGGAATCCCAGGCCGAAGCGGAGCGCCGCCAGCGTGATCGGGTCGGTGGCGCCGATGACGAAGCGCGTCGCCGCCGCCGCCATGCCGCCGAGCGCGCTCGACAGCATCGCCGCCGCTATCCCGACCCGCTCGCTCATCGACCGTCCCCCGATTTCCTGGCGGCAGAGCTTCAGGCGCGGCGCGCGGGCGTAGCAATTCCGTCCGGGATCATCGCGCCGCCCAGTCGCGGAAGATCGCCGCGGTCGCCTCGTCGGCGGGGAAGAAGCACTCGATGCGGATCTCCTGCAGCGTGATGTCCTGCGGCGTCCCCAGGGTGGCGATGGTGGTGAAGAGGCGGAGCGACGTCGCCTCCTTGCGGAAGTGGATGGCGAGGACGGGCGCCATCGGCTCATCGAGCGCCGGCGCCTGCGACAGCAGGGGAATGCCGGGATAGGCCAGCAGCCGCTGCAGCAGCGCCGCCGTCTCCGGCGTGCCGTCGGCGATGGCGTCCGCCTGCACGCCGCGCAGGAAATAGCGCGCCACCTCCTCCCAGTTGGCGATGAGCGGCCGGAGGCCCGCGGGCGAGATCAGCGCATCCGCCAGGTTGACCGCCCCGCCCGGCGCGGCCTCCGCCGGCGCCGGGCCGGCGAGGAACTCGACGAGGCGACCCGCCCCCTGATTTGCCCGCAGCAGGTTCCAGCGCCGGTCCACCACGAAGCCCGGAAACGGCTCCTGCTGCGCCAGCATGACGTCGAGGGCGCGGTTGACGAGCGAAAGCTCCGGCGCCGAGAGATCGCTCTCGCGCCAGACCGGCGCGAAGCCCGCCGCCAGCAGCAGCGCGTTCTGCTGCCGGAACGGGACGTCGAGCACCGCGGCGAGGCGCAGCACCATCTCGCGGCTCGGGCTCGCCCGCGCCGATTCGAGGAAGCTCAGGTGGCGCTGGGAGGTCTCGGCCTCGGTGGCGAGGTCGAGTTGCGAGAAGCCGCGCCGCTCGCGCCACCAGCGCAGCCGGCCGCCGAAATCCGCGGTCATTTCGGCTCCAGGACCATCTGGGTTTGGGTGACGAGGGCGACCGCGCGGCCCTCCGCGGTCGTGATGCGGGTCTGCCAGACCTGGGTGCGGCGGCCGCGATGGACGGGCGTCGCCTCGCCGAGGAGCCGGGTGCCGAGGGGCGCGGCCGCCAGGAAATTGGTCTTCGACTCGAGGGTGGTCGTCCCCGCCCCCGCCGGCAGGTTCAGCACCGTGCCAGCGGCGCCCAGCGTGTCGGCGAAGGCCATGAGGGCGCCGCCATGGGCGGTCGAGGCGGCGGTGCAGAGCGCCTCGCGCACCACCATCTCCGCCGTCACGCGCTCGCGGGACGCGGTCAGGAAGCGGATGCCCAGGGTCTCGGCGAAAGGCAGCCGCCACTGCCGCAGCCGCTCGAGCTCGTCCATGGGTTCCCTCCCGCACCTGTTCCGACGAAGCCTCGCCGACCTCCCGCCGTCCGGCAATTCTCTCGGAGGTAATGGCGGCGATGCTCAGCGCGGCCGGCGGAAGCTCTCCAGGAGGTCGGCGCCCAGCGTTTCGACCGCCACGCGCTCGAAGCGCGGCATCGCCGCCAGCGTCTCGATGCCGAAGCCGGTCACCGCCGGCACGCCGTCGCCGCCGATCAGCGCCGGCGCACGGAACCAGTCGAGGCGGTCGACGAGATCGGCCCGCAGCAGCGCCGCCGCCAGCGTCGCGCCGCCTTCCACCAGCACGCGGGTGAGGCCGCGCTTGCCGAGCTCCTGCAGCGCCTCGGCGAGATCCACCGTCTCGCCGGCGGCGCCCACCTCGATCAGCTCGACGCCGCAGTCGCGGAAGGCGCGATGGCGCTCGGGCGCATCGCCCTTCAAGGTCACGAACCAGGTCGGCACGCGCTGCGCCTCGGCGACCACCTTGGCCGTCAGCGGCACGCGCAGCCGGCCATCGACCACGATCCGCACCGGCGAGCGGTCGGCGAGCCCCGGCAGGCGGCAGGTGAGCTCGGGATCGTCCGACAGCACCGTGTTGCTGCCCACCATCACCGCGTCGTGTCGCGCGCGCAGCAGATGCGCGCGCTCGCGCGCCCGCTCCCCGGTGATCCAGCGGCTCTCACCTCCGGCGGTGGCGATCCGCCCGTCGAGGGTCGAGGCGAGCTTCAGGGTGACGAGCGGCCGGCCGTCCCGGATCCGGCGGAAGAAGCCCTCGTTGAGCGCCGACGCCTCCTCCGCGAGCACGCCCATCGTCACCTCGATGCCGGCGTCGCGCAGCCGCGCGACGCCGCGGCCGGAGACGCGCGGATCGGGATCCTCCACCGGCACCACCACGCGGGTGACGCCGGCGGCGATCAGCGCGTCGGTACAGGGCGGCGTCTTGCCCCAGTGATTGCAGGGCTCGAGGCTCACATAGGCGGTGGCGCCCCGCGCCGCGGCACCGGCGCGCGCCAGCGCCTCGGTCTCGCCGTGCGGTCGGCCGCCGGGCTGGGTCCAGCCGCGCCCGACCACCACGCCATCCTTCGCCAGGACGCAGCCCACGGTGGGGTTGGGCCAGACCGAGCCGAGGCCGCGTCGGGCGAGGCCGAGCGCCGCCCGCATATGCGCGACGTCGGACATGCTACTCGCCGTCGGCGCCGATCCGGCCGACGAACTCGCCGAAGTCCTTCGCTTCGCGGAAATTGCGGTAGACCGAGGCGAAGCGCACATAGGCCACCTGGTCGAGGCTCGCCAGCGATTCCATCACCAGCCCGCCGATCATGTCGCTCGGGATCTCGGTCTCGCCGGAGCTCTCGAGCTGGCGCACGATCGAGTTGATGACGCGCTCGACGCGCTCGGGCTCGACCGGCCGCTTGCGCAGCGAGATGTGGATCGAGCGCGCGAGCTTGTCGCGGTCGAAGGGCTCGCGCTGGCCGTTCTTCTTCACGACGGTGAGCTCGCGCAGCTGCACCCGCTCGAAGGTGGTGAAGCGCGCCGCGCAATTGGGACAGAAGCGCCGCCGCCGGATCGCCGCCCGGTCCTCGGTCGGCCGCGAATCCTTCACCTGGGTATCCTCGCAGCCGCAGAACGGACAGCGCATGTTCCCCTCCTCCTGGTCTTGTTGTTCTCGCCCCTGACGCTTTTCTCAGGATTCCGCATAGACCGGGAAGCGCTCGCAGAGCGCCTCCACCTTGCGCCGGACCGCCGCTTCCACCGCGCCGTTGCCCGCCTCGCCGTTCGTCTGCAGCCCGTCCAGCACCTCGGCGATGAAGAGCCCCACGTCGCGGAATTCCGCCTGGCCGAAGCCGCGCGAGGTCGCCGCCGGACTCCCGAGCCGGATGCCCGAGGTGACGGTCGGCTTCTCCGGATCGAAAGGGATGCCGTTCTTGTTGCAAGTGATGCCGGCCCGCTCCAGCGCCTGCTCGGCGACCCGGCCGGTCGTCTTCTTCGGCCGGAGATCGACCAGCAGCAGATGCGAGTCCGTGCCGCCGGAGACGATCGCGAGGCCGCGCTCGGCGAGCGTCGCCGCCAGCACCCGCGCGTTGTCGACGACGGCACGGGCATAGGCCTTGAACTCGGGCCGGAGCGCCTCGGCGAAACAGACCGCCTTGGCGGCGATCACGTGCATCAGCGGCCCGCCCTGCAGGCCCGGGAACATGGCGCTGTTGATCTTCTTGCCGATGTCCTCGTCGTTCGTGAGGATCATGCCGCCGCGCGGACCGCGCAGCGTCTTGTGGGTGGTGGTGGTGACGATGTGCGCGTGCGGCAGCGGGCTCGGAAACACGCCGCCCGCGACAAGGCCGGCGAAATGCGCCATGTCCACCATGAGAAAGGCGCCGACCGCGTCGGCGATCTCGCGGAAGCGCTTGAAGTCGATGGTGCGCGGATAGGCGGAGCCGCCGGCGATGATGAGCTTCGGCTTTTCCGCCTCGGCAACGCGCGCCACCTCGTCCATGTCGATGAGCGCGTCCTGGCGGCGGACGCCGTACTGCACGGCGCGGAACCACTTGCCCGAGAGGTTGGGCGCGGCGCCGTGGGTGAGATGGCCGCCGGCGGCGAGCGACATGCCGAGGATGGTGTCGCCGGGCTTCAAGAGCGCCAGCAGCACGCCCTGATTCGCCTGCGAGCCCGAATGCGGCTGCACGTTGGCGAATTTGCAATCGAAGAGCCGCTTCGCGCGGTCGATCGCCAGCTGCTCGGCGATGTCGACGAACTCGCAGCCGCCGTAGTAGCGCCGGCCGGGATAGCCCTCGGCGTATTTGTTGGTGAGCACGGAGCCCTGCGCCTCCAGCACGGCACGGGAGACGATGTTCTCCGACGCGATGAGCTCGATCTGGTCGCGCTGGCGGCCGAGCTCCTGGCGGAGCGCGGCGTTGAGCTCGGGATCGCTCTCGGCGACGGTGGCGGTGAAGAAGCCGTCGGCGACGGCAGGCTTGGCGCGGGAGGTGTTCAGAGGCATCGGCTGTCCAGTGGTTGAAACACGATCGAAAGCGGTCACGACATCTTGGCGATGCGCCGGGAATGGCGCCCGCCCTCGAATTCGGTCCGGAGGAAGATCCGGAGACAGTCCCTCGCGACTTCCGCGCCGATCACACGCCCGCCCAGCGCCAGCACGTTGGCGTCGTTGTGCTGGCGCGCGAGCCGCGCGGTGGTGGCGTCGTGGCAGACCGCCGCGCGCACGCCGCGGTGGCGGTTGGCGGCGATCGCGATGCCGATGCCGGTGCCGCAGACGAGAACGCCGCGTGCCACCTGGCCGCTCTCGATCGCCCGCGCGAGCGCCGCGGCGAAGTCGGGATAATCCACGGACTCCGGGCCGTTGGTGCCGAGATCCAGCGCCTCGAAGCCAAGCGCGGCGATTTCCGGGATCAGCAGGGTCTTCAGATCGTAGCCGCCGTGATCGGCAGCGATCGCAATCATCTCGGCCATGGCGCCAGAACGTCCTCGATCGGGAGCGCGACTCTACCAAATCTCGGGGGAGCGCGCGAGCATGCCACCACCGCTCGCGTCCACCGAGCCGGTTGCTCCGGCGGGCCGGTCCGCCCGGCCCCGACTTGGCGGCAGGCACCCCGCCACTCTATTCGAAAGGGCTTCCCGCCTAGAAATCCCGCAGTTTTCGTCGGTATTATTCGCCGGCTCTTGATGTTTCATTGACAAAGACAATCCTCCCTGCCTAGCTTTATGAAAAAGGGGCAGGATTGACTTGAGGGGCGCGGTAATGACAGAGCAGATACCGGGCAAGACTGCAGAAGACCATTTGCTGCGGATGACCGCGGACGTGGTGGCGGCCTATGTCAGCAACAACGCTCTCCCGACGGCGCAGCTGCCGGATTTCATCGCGTCGATCTATGCCTCGCTGCGCACCCTCGACCACAAGCACGAGACCGGCGAGACCGGTGCGCTGAAGCCGGCGGTGCCGATCCGCAAGTCGATCACGCCGGACTATCTCGTCTGCCTGGAGGACGGCAAGAAGCTCAAGATGCTGAAGCGGCATCTGCGCTCCACCTACAACATGACGCCGGACGAGTATCGGCAGAAATGGGGCTTGCCGCCGGACTATCCCATGGTGGCGCCCAACTATGCCGAGCAGCGCTCGGCCTTCGCCAAGAAGATCGGCCTCGGCAAAAGCGGCGGCCGCTCCGGCGGCCGCAAGGCGAAGAAATAGCCGCGACCCGGCGGCAACCCTCAGTCGACGATGAATAGCCTGGCGCCGGTGCGTGTCGAGGACCGGTGCGCGGCGTCGCCGTGGTTCGAGACCTGGTAGCTGGTGCCCGGCCTGAGCGTGAATCTCCGGCCGTCGCGGAGCTCGGTGTCGAGCTCGCCCTCCAGCACAAAAAGGACGTGGCCGCGATCGCACCAGTGATCCGCCCGATAGCCCGGCGAATACTCCACCAGCCGCACGCGCAGATCGCCCACCGTGAAGCTGCGCCAGATCGCCTCGCCGGTCTCGCCGGGATGCACCGTCGAGGGAACGGCGGACCAGTCGGTCACGGTGAAGGGCAGCGCGGGTATTTCCATGGGGTTGCTCCGGATCCGTCCAGCCGGCAGGCGCCGAGCCGCTAGGGCTGTTCCGGCGTCTCGATGAGATCGTAGCCTTTGAGCCGGTAGATCGCGACCGAGACCAGCCAGCTCGCGGCGAAGACGCCGATGATGAGATATCCGAGCGTCCCGAAGCCGTCGTTGAGCGCCCCCACCGCGCGCCAGAAGCCGCCCTCGAGCGCGAACTGATCGGCGATCAGCCCCAGCGCCTCGATGCCACCGACGATCAGCGCCACCAGCACCGACACCAGGGTGATGGTCATGTTGTAGTAGAGCTTGCGCACCGGCTTCACGAAGGCCCAGCCATAGGCGCCCACCATCAGCACGCTGTCGGTGGTGTCCACCAGCGACATGCCGGCGGTGAAGAGCCCCGGGAATACCAGGATCGACCAGATCGGCAGGCCGCGCGTCGCCTCTGCGGCAGCGATGCCGAGGAGCCCGATCTCGGTCGCGGTGTCGAATCCCAGCCCGAAGAGGAAGCCCAGCGGATACATGTGCCAGCTCTTGCGGATCAGCCGGAAGAGCGGCCGGAACAGCCGGCCGAAGAGGCCGCGCTGCGACAGCAGCAGGTCGAGATCGTGATCGTGCACGGGCTCGCCGCGCCGCACGCGCTGGAAGGCGCGGTAAACGCCGCCGAGCACCACCAAGTTCGCCAGCGCGATCGCGAACAGGAACAGCGCCGAGACGCTGGTGCCGATGACGCCGCCCGCCTGCTTGAATGCCTCGAAGCGGTTCTGCAGCAGGCCGGCGGTGACGGCGATCCCGACCGTCGCCAGCACCACCACGGTGGAATGGCCGAGCGAGAAGAAGAAGCCCACCGACACCGGCCGCCTCCCCTCCTGCATGAGCTTCCGCGTCACGTTGTCGATGGCGGCGATGTGGTCCGCATCGACCGCGTGACGCAGGCCGAAGCTGTAGGCGAGGAAAGCGGTGCCGAGCAGCAGGGGATAGTCGTGAAAGGCGATCAGCGCCCAGGCCCAGGCGGCGATATTGGCGCCGATCAGCACGGCATAGAGGACGGCAAGCTTCTCCCGGAGGTTCCTGGCGCCGTCGCCGAAGGCGCGCCAGAGCACGTCGATGGTCATCTCGCCCGTCCTCTCTGCCGCGCCGGACTAGGAGAGATCCGGCCGCTGCGCCGCCGCGAGCTCGAGCCGGTCGTAGCCCTTGAGCCGGTAGAGCAGCACGGAGACCGCCCAGCTCGCGGCGAAGAGCGCGACGATGCCGTAGCCCAGCATGCCGAAATCGTCGTTGACGGTGGCGATGCCCCGCCAGAAGGCGCCATCGAGGGCGAGCTGATCGCCCACCAGGCCGAGCGCCTCGATGCCACCGACCACCAGCGCCACCAGCACGGAGACCGCGGTGATGGTGATGTTGTAGTAGAGCTTGCGGATCGGCTTCATGTAGGCCCAGCCATAGGCGCCCAGCATGAGGATGCCGTCCGTCGTGTCGACCAGCGTCATGCCGGCAGCGAAGAGCGCCGGGAAGACCAGGATCGTCGTGGTGGAGAGGCCGTTCGATGCCTCCGCCGCCGAGAGACCGAAGAGGCTCACCTCGCTCGCGGTCTCGAATCCGAGCGCGAACAACAGTCCGATGAGATAGAGATGCCAGCTGCGCGAGACCATGCGGAAGAGCGGCCGGAACAGCCGGGCGAGCCAGCCGCGCTTGCCCAGCAGGGTATCGAGATCCTCCTCGCGGAGCGCCTCGCCGCCGCGCACGCGGCGGAAGGCGCGCACGACGCTCGCCAGCACCAGCAGGTTCGCAAGCGCGATGGCAAAGAGGAAGAGCGCCGAGATGGAAGTGCCGAGGATGCCGCCGACCGCGCGGATCGCCGCGAACTGGTCGCCGAGCGCGTGGGCGGCGACCGCGATCGCGACCGAGGCCAGGATCACCACGGTGGAGTGGCCGAGCGAGAAGAACAGGCCGACCGTCACCGGCCGCTTTCCCTCCTGCATCAGCTTGCGGGTGACGTTGTCGATGGCGGCGATGTGATCGGCATCGAGCGCGTGACGCAGACCGAAGCTGTAGGCGAGAAGCGCGGTGCCGAGCAGCACCGGGTGGTCGGCGAAGGCGACGAGTGCCCAGAGCCAGGCCAGCAGATTGGCGCCGACGAGCAGCACGTAGGTGGCGACGATGCGGCCGCGCAGGCCGTCCTCTTCGCCCTCGAGTAGAGACTTGCCGAAGATGGTCTTGAGAAAGGTCGACATGGATGACTCCCAGGGATGTCCGTCCACATCACCCGCGAAGCAAGATCGATGCCGTACGACGATCGATCCCCGCCGGCGCACCCCGTCCAGCGTCCTCGCGCGTGACCCCCAGCGATGGCAGGTCTCCTGGCTTGCGGGTCTCCGCCGGCCGTCGCCTTCCCGGTTTCCCAGTGGCATCGTGACGACCGGCTCGCCGCTCACAGTTGCGGGGGCAGCCGCGGATTCGGACCCTCCTCGGATCCTTGCCGCGTTCCCTTTTGATCCCCGAAGGGAACCATCGCAGAAAAAAACCTAGAGACCGCCCGGCGCGCGGTCAACAGCCGCGGCGATTCAACCGCAAGAGGATCGGCTCGGCGACAAAAGAAAAACCCCCGCGACGGGCGGTCGCGGGGGCGATGGTCGCCGGCTGCGGCGGAAGCGGCCGATGGGCCGCCCCCGCCTCGTCGGCTCAACCCTTCTTCATCTCGGCGTACTTGCCGTCATGCCAGACGAAGAACACGTAGGCCGGGTTCTTCACGTCGCCCTTCTTGTCGAAGGCGATCGGGCCCAGCACGGTGCTGTAGCTGTGGGCATGCAGGGTCTTGGAGAGCGCGCTCTCCTTGAGCGATTTCGCCTGCGCCGCCGCCTCCGCGAACACCTGGAAGGCCGCGTAGGTGTAGAGGGTGTAGCCCTCGGGGTCGTAGTTCTGCTTCTTGAACTCCGCCACCACGGCCTTGGCGCTCGCGAGCTCGCGCGGGTCCGGCGGGAAGGTCATCAGCACGCCCTCGCCGGCGTTGCCGGTGATCTTCCAGAACTCGTCGGTGACCAGCGCGTCGCCGGAGATGAACTGGGCCTTGAGGCCCTGCTCCTGCGCCTGGCGGACGATCAGGCCCGCCTCGGTGTGGTAGCCGCCGAAGTAGATCGCGTTGATCCCCGCCTGCTTCATCTTGCTGATGATGGCGGAGAAGTCCTTGTCGCCGGCGGTGATGGACTCGTACATCGCCTCCTTGAGGCCCTTCTTGTTCATCGCCTTCTTGGTCTCGTCGGCGAGGCCTTTGCCGTAAGCGGACTTGTCCTGCAGGATCGCGACCTTCTTGCCCTTGAAGTGCGAGGCGAGGTAGTCGCCGGCAACGGTGCCCTGGATGTCGTCGCGGCCGCAGGTGCGGAACACGTTGGTCCAGCCCTTCGCCGCGGCATCCTCGGTGAGCGCCGGGTTGGTGGAGGCCGGCGTCATCTGCAGGATGGCGTTCTCGTTGTAGATCGAGGAGGCGGGGATCGACGAGCCGGAGCAGAAATGCCCGGCGACGAACACCACCTTCTGGCCGACCAGCTGATTGGCGACCGCTACCGCCTGCTTCGGATCGCAGGCGTCGTCGCCAACGATGAGCTTCAGCTTCTTGCCGAGCACGCCGCCCTTGGCGTTGATGTCGGCGACAGCGAGCTCGGCGCCGCGCTTCATCTGCTCGCCGAAGGACGCATACTGGCCTGTGATCGGACCGACGGTCGCGACCACGATCTCGTCCTGCGCCTTGGCATTGCCCGCGCCGAGGGCCAGGACGGCTCCCGCTGCGAGCAAGGCTGTTGCTAACCGTTTCATTGCTCTTTCGCTCCCCAGTTGTTGTGGACGTACCCCGGCAGGACCGGGGGACCTCTGAGTCCATGCTGCCTGTGCAGCATTGGACAAATTTCTAGCATGACCCATGAACGGTGGTAAGAGCCGTCCCGGCCGCACCCACGGTTGCATCAGGAACCCTTGGCCCGCCAGCCGAAGAGCCCCGCCCGCTCGTAGAGCCAGGGATATTGCGTGACCATGCGCCGCGCCTGGGTGATCCGATAGGCGAGCAGCGCGAGCGCCAGCAGCACGATCCAGTCGATGAAATAGCCCGATATCGACAGCAGATCGCCGTCGAAGAGCGCGTAGCTCAGGAAGCGGCTGCCGACGGTCAGCAGCAGCGAATAGGGGACCGCCTGCCAGGCCGGGCGCCAGAACTGCGCCAGCGCCTGCCCGCTCATGCAGGCGGCGGCGCCGAACAGCACCACGGTGAGGCCCAAGAAGACGCCGAGGTCGTTGCCGAGGATGTCGGCGAGCGTGTCCCAGAAGGTGGTGTCCGCCGCCGCATCCATCAGTGATGCCCTCCCTCGAGATAGGCGGCACGCACCTCGCGGTTGGCGAGGAGCTCGCGCCCGCTGCCGGAGAGGGTGATGCGCCCGGTCTGCATCACGTAGCCGCGATGGGCGAGGCGGAGCGCATGGAACGCGTTCTGCTCCACCAGGAACACCGTCACCTTCTGCTGCTCGTTTATCTCACGGATCACCTCGAAGATCTGCTTCACGATGAGCGGCGCCAGGCCGAGCGACGGCTCGTCCAGCAGCAGGAGGCGCGGCCGGCTCATCAGCGCGCGGCCGATCGCCAGCATCTGCTGCTCGCCGCCGGAGAGCGTGCCGCCGCGCTGGCCCTGGCGCTGCCTGAGGATCGGGAACAGCGTGAAGATGCGCTCGAGATCGCCGGCAAAATGCTGGGGGTCGGCGACCACGGCGCCCATCTGCAGGTTCTCCAGCACCGACATGCGCGGGAAGATGCGCCGCCCTTCCGGCGCGTGCGAGATGCCGAGGCGGACGATCTCGAAGGTGGGCGAGCGGGTGATGTCGCGGCCGTCGAAGACCACGCGGCCCTGCTGCGGCCGCGGCCGGCCGCAGATCGTCATCAAGAGCGTCGACTTGCCGGCGCCGTTGGCGCCGATCAAGGTCACGATCTCGCCCTCGCCCACTTCGAGATCGACGCCCTTCAGCGCCTCGATGTTGCCGTAGAAGGTATGGACGCCGCTGATCGCGAGCATGGGCTCAGCGCGGCCCCTGCGATGTGGCGGTCATGCCGACGTCGCTCGCCACTTCCGGCGGCAGCACATCGGTCTCCTCCTCGCCGAGATAGGCGCGGATGACGGCGGGATCGTTGCGCACCGCCTGCGGCGTGCCGTCGGAGATCTTGCGGCCGTAGTCGAGCACGACGATGTGGTCGGAGACGCTCATCACCACGCTCATGTCGTGCTCAATCAGCAGCACGCCGATCTTCTGCTCGGTGCGGATCGACAGCAGAAGCTGGTTGAGCTCGCCGGATTCCGTCGGATTGAGGCCCGCCGCGGGCTCGTCGAGGCAGAGGAGCGTCGGATCGATGCACATGGCGCGCGCGATCTCCAGGCGGCGTTGCGCGCCGTAGGGGAGCGCGCCCGCAAGCCAGTCCGCCCGCGACAGCAGGCCGACCTTGTCGAGCCAGTACCGGGCGCGATCGACCGCCGCCGCCTCGGCGTTCCGGTAGCGCGGCAGGCCCATCAGGCCGGCAATCGAGAAGGCGCTCGCCCGCATCAGCTTGTTGTGCTGCGCCACCACCAGGTTCTCCAGCACCGTCATGCCGGCGAAGAGGCGGATGTTCTGGAAGGTGCGGGCGACGCCGGCGAGGCGCGGGATGCGAAAGCCGTCCATCCGCTCCAGCAGATAATCCTGCCCGTGCGGGTGATGCAGCGTCAGCCGGCCGGAACTCGGCTTGTAGAAGCCGGTGAGGCAGTTGAAGACGGTGGTCTTGCCGGCGCCGTTGGGGCCGATGATGGCGGTGATCTCGTCGCGCCGCGCGGTGAAGGAGAGATCGCCGATGGCGGTGAGGCCGCCGAAGCGCATGGTGAGGTGCTCGACCTCGAGAAGCGGCGCGTTCTCGCTCATTCCGCCGGCTCTCCGACCAGGCTCGGCGCGCCCTTGGCGTGGAGCCGGAGCGAGGGTTCGCGATGGGCGAGCAGGCCGCGCGGCCGCCAGATCATGATCGCGATCATCGCCATGCCGAAGATCAGCATGCGGAACTTGCCCATGTCCTCCAGCAGCGGCACGCCGTCGAACCAGCGGCCGAACTCGTTGAGCATCACCAGGACGGTCGCCGCCAGCACCACGCCGAGCTGGCTCCCCATGCCGCCGAGCACGACGATCGCCAGCACGATCGCCGATTCCAGGAAGGTGAAGCTCTCCGGGCTGATGAAGCCGAGACGGGTGGCGAAGAACGAGCCGGCGAACCCGCCGATCATCGCGCCGATCGCGAAGGCCGAGAGCTTGATGTTGCGGGGATTGAGGCCGAGGGCGCGGCAGGCGATCTCGTCCTCGCGCAAGGCCTCCCAGGCGCGCCCGATCGGCAGCTTCCTCAGCCGGAGCGTGAAGGCGTTGGTGACGAGGGCGAGGATCAGGATGACGTAGTAGAGGAAGATGACGCGCTGCAGCGGGCTGAAGTCGAGGTGGAAGAACTGGCTGAAGGTGGTGACGTCGTCGGGCGCCGCGTCGGGATTGAGGAAGGGGAGGCCGAAGAAGGAGGGCCGCGGAATGCCGTTGATGCCGTTGGGGCCGCCGGTGACGTCGCTCCAGTTGACGAGGATGATGCGGATGATCTCGCCGAAACCCAGCGTCACGATGGCGAGATAGTCGCCGCGCAGCCGCAGCACCGGGAAGCCCAGGATGATGCCGAAGCTGGCGGCGAGCGCGCCAGAGATCGGCAGCGCCTCCCAGAAGCTGAGATGGAACCACTGGGCGAAGAGCGCGAAGGAATAGGCGCCGACCGCGTAGAACGCCACATAGCCGAGATCGAGGAGACCCGCGAGCCCGACCACGACGTTGAGGCCCCAGCCCAGCATCACGTAGATCAGCACGTTGGTGCCGAGATCGACGAGATAGTTGGAGGAGAACGGCATGAAGGGAAATGTCACCGCGAAGAGGAAGCCGATTCCGCCGATGACCATCGAATGGCGCGAGACCGCAGCGGAGAGCCTCCCGAGGGCGCCCGACGCGGCGCCGGCAGCCGCGCGGCGCCCGCGCAGCGCCAGCCAGTAGCCGATCGCCAGCCGGCCGAGGAAGACCGCGATCACGCCATAGGCGACCCAGTCGAAGCGCGTCCTGATGCCGAGGGCGTTGGAGCCCTGGTCCGTCGTCTGCAGCCCGACCAGCGGCACCGCCAGCACCAAAGCGACGACGGCGGCGAGCGCCGCGTCCCGGAAGATCGCCGGGAGATCGACGCGTCCGCGCCCGGATGCCGCCGCGACCGCCATCAGACCTTCTCCACCTCCGGCTTGCCGAGCAATCCGGTCGGCCGGAAGATCAGCACCAGGACGAGGATCATGAACACCGAGACGTCCTTGTATTCGACCGAGAAGTAGCCGGACCAGAACGCCTCGATGAGGCCGATCAGCATGCCGCCGAGCATCGCCCCCGGCAGCGAGCCGACGCCGCCCAGCACCGCCGCGGTGAAGGCTTTGATGCCGGCGAGGAAACCGATGTAGAAATCGATGACGCCGTAATAGAGCGTCACCATCATGCCGGCGACCGCGGCGAGCGCCGCCCCCATGACGAAGGTGAGCGAGATCGTGCGGTCGACGTCGACGCCCAAGAGCGCCGCCATGGTCATGTCCTGCTCGCAGGCGCGCTGGGCTCGCCCCAGCGGCGTGCGCGAGATCAGCCCGTTGAACGCGATCATCAGCGCCACGGTCAGCACGATGATGACGATCTGCAGATAGGTGATCTGGACGGTGAAATTGTCGGCGTTGGTCATCAGCTCGATGCCGCCCTGCACCACCGGCTGCAGCGGCTTCACCCGCGCGCCCTGCAGCAGCTGCGCGTAGTTCTGCAGGAAGATCGACGCGCCGATCGCCGAGATCAGCGGCGCGAGCCGCGTCGATCCGCGCAAGGGCCGGTAGGCGATGCGCTCCAGGGTCCAGCCGTAGACCGCGGTGAAGAACATCGCCACCAGCAGCACGATCACCAGCTGCAGCGGGACGAATGTGATGCCGAGAAGGCCGAGCACGAGGAAAGCGATGATCGAGATGAAGGCGCCGATCATGTAGATGTCGCCGTGGGCGAAATTGATCATCCCGATGATGCCGTAGACCATCGTGTAGCCGATGGCGATCAGCCCGTAGATCGAGCCCAGCGTCAGGCCGTTGATCAGCTGCTGGAGGAAATATTCCATCGGGGCCGGTTCACTGTGCCGTGCGCGCGGCGCGGCCGCGGTCGTTCCACGACGGTGCTCTCGGAAAGGATCCGCTCGAGCTCGGCAGCTTGTAACCCATTATTCCCCATTCGCCCGCCACCGCGATGTCGCATCGCTGTCTTCCCTTGGCGCGGGCGGCGGGACTTTATGCGCAGGCACCGAGCGCCGCAAGACGAATGTGACGGTGCAGTTGCAGCAAAAGCGCTGCGGGGAGCGGACGCAATCACTTTTCCTTTTGCTTGGCCAGAACGTAAACGAGCTTGCGCGCGGCGATCCGCCGGAGCGCGGTCTCGCCCGCTGCCGGATCGCCGACGATCGAGACCTCGGTGCCGGTGGCAACGTCGACGGCGGAGACCTTGACGTAGGCGCCGCGGCGCTGGAACTCGAAGATCACCTCGCCTCGCCCTGCCATCTCCCGTTCCCCCCGAAAGAGAGACCCTCTTCCGGAGAATAGAACAGCGCTCGAACGAAGGGAATTTCGCGCCACGGCCGTGGCCGTGGCGGCGCCGGCCACCAGCGGGTTGCCGCAGGCGCGGTTTCGCTCTAAGACGGGCGCCGTGAGCGGCTCCGGCGGGATCGGCCGGCAGCCCTTGACCATCCCCACGGCCCGAGATCGAGGATCCCTTTTCATGACCAGCTCCGCTGTCCGCCGCGACGCCTCGACCGCCTCGGAGAAGGCGCGCTTCGACTGGCAGGACCCGCTCGATCTCGACGGCGAGCTCCGCGAGGACGAGCGCATGGTGCGCGAGAGCGCCCGCGCCTTCGCCCAGGAGAAGCTGCTGCCGCGCGTGCAGCAGGCGTTCCGCGACGAGCGCTTCGATCGCGAGATCATGAACGAGATGGGCGCCCAGGGCTTCCTTGGCTCGACCATCGACGGCTACGGCTGCGCCGGCGTCAATTATGTCTGCTACGGCCTGGTGGCGCGCGAGGTGGAACGGGTCGACAGCGGCTACCGCTCCGCGATGAGCGTGCAGTCGAGCCTGGTCATGTATCCGATCCACGCCTTCGGCACCGAGGCGCATCGGAAGAAATACCTGCCGAAGCTCGCGACCGGCGAGTGGGTCGGCTGCTTCGGC
>DATJOK010000227.1:0-3335 GCA_035507155.1 Allostellaceae bacterium | reverse complement strand
AAGGCTTCGCGCACGGTCATGGTCTGCGTGGCGCCGCTTGCCGCAGGCTCAGGTGCAATCGATCGAGCGATCGGCTTTGGTTGATTGGCTGGAGCGGCGGGCGCGGCGGGCGCAGGTTGAACCGGGGCCGGCGCCGGGGTGGCAGGCGACGGCTTGGGCGCTGCCGCCGGTGGCTTTTCGTCCTCGCCCTGGAGCAGCGCGATGGGCGTGTTGACCTTGACGCCGTCGGTGCCTTCCGGGACCAAAATCTCGGCCAGCTTGCCTTCGTCCACCGCCTCCACTTCCATGGTCGCCTTGTCGGTTTCGATCTCGGCGATCACGTCCCCGGCCTTGACCGTGTCGCCCTTGGACTTCAGCCATTTGGCGAGCTTGCCTTCGGTCATGGTCGGCGAAAGGGCCGGCATCTTGATTTCGATGGTCATCTCCGCCCCGTCCCCGGTTCGATCGCTCAGGCTTCGGCCAATACGTCGGTGTAAAGCTCCGCCGCGTCGGGCTCGGGGCTCGCTTGGGCGAAATCGGTCGCCGCCGAGATGATATCCTTGATCTCGCGGTCGACGTTTTTCAGCGCCGCCTCATCGGCAAGACCTTCGTCCAGGATCCGTTGGCGCAGATGATCGATGGGATCATGCTCCTGGCGCACCTTCGCCACCTCCTCGCGACTCCGGTACTTGGCCGGATCGGACATGGAGTGGCCTCGGTAGCGATAGGTCATCATCTCGAGTATGAAGGGGCCCTTGCCGCTGCGCACATAGGCCGCCGCCTTCTCGGCCGCTGCATGCACGGTCGTCACATCCATGCCGTCCACCTGGGAGCCGGGGATGCCATAGGCTTCGCCGCGCAGGTGAAGGTCCGGACGCGCCGAGGCGCGCTCGACCGAAGTCCCCATGCCGTATTTGTTGTTCTCGATCACGTAGAGCACCGGCAGCTTCCAGAGCGCCGCCATGTTGAGGCTCTCGTAGACCTGCCCCTGGTTCATCGCGCCGTCGCCGAGATAGGTCACGGAGATGCGGCCGTCGTTGCGGTAGTGGTGCGCGAAGCCGAGGCCGGTGCCGATCGGCACCTGGGCGCCGACGATGCCGTGGCCGCCGAAGAAGTTCTTCTCGCGGCTGAACATGTGCATCGAGCCGCCCTTGCCCCTGGAATAGCCGCCGCGGCGCCCGGTGAGCTCGGCCATGACGCCCTTCGGATCCATGCCGGTCGCCAGCATGTGGCCGTGGTCGCGGTAGGAGGTGATGATGGTGTCGCCTTCCTCGAGGGCGGACTGCACCCCCACCACCACCGCCTCCTCGCCGATATAGAGGTGGCAGAAGCCGCCGATCAGGCCCATGCCGTACATCTGGCCCGCCTTCTCCTCGAAGCGGCGGATCAGCAGCATGTCGCGATAGAGCTTGAGCAGGAGTGCCGGCTCGACGGCGGCCTCCTCAGGCTTCAGGGGCCGCACCTTGCGCTTGGCGATCGCCATCGGCATCTCTCCCGGGGGTGTCCTGCCGGCCGTTCGGCCGGACTGGCGGTAACATGCTCTCGCGGAACCCCATTTGCAAGTCCCACAGGGTCGCAAAATCTTGTTTTGCAAAGCAAAATGACAATAAACTCAATTTCAGTTAATGGGCCTGAATCGCCAGCTTGACGGGGCGATCGCAGGCGCCCGCGCCGGCGGCCGACGCAGGGCCGCCGGCGGCCAACAGCCTCTCAGGGTATGTCCGCTGGGCGGGCGCCGCTACTGCTGCTGGGGGGCTGCGTCCCGCTGGATGACGATCTCGTCCGGAGCCGCCAGGTTCAGCACCGCGCGGGCGCGCTCGTCCAGCATGTCGGGATCGAGGTGATCCGGGCGCAGCAGGCCGACGCGATGGTCGAGCGCCTGCCGCTCGCTGTCGAGCGCGGCGAGCGTCGCCTTGGCGTCGTGCAGCTGCTGGGTCAGCTGCAGCCAGGCGATGAGTCCGCGATCGCCGACGAAGAGATGATAGGCGAAGTAGCCGACGAGGCTGATCGCCAGCACCGGGCCGGTGATCGCCCGCGCGCGTCGGCGTATTTCGTCGATGACGAACATCGATTCGCAGGGAATCACAGCGGGAGTCACGCGGTCAATACCGCTGTTCACAATTCGGCAAAAATTCCGGTGGCAAGTTTCCGGCCGACTCGCGCGCTTCGATTCTACTTCGTCTTCTTGCCGCCGATCTGCTCGTCCCAGCGCTGGAAGGCGGCGACGAGCCTGTCGGGCGGCAGCGGCTTCTCCGCCGGCAGCTTGGCGACGAGATCGTCGTAGAACGGGCGGCCGAACTCCTTCATCACGCTCTGGCTCTCCGCCGGCGCCATCGAGAGCGGCACGTTCTTCACCACCGGGCCCGGATAGAAATAACCCTGGTCGTAGGTGCCGGCCTGCTGCGGCGGCTGCAGCATGTAGCTCATCAGCTTGAGGAGCGCCGCCACCTTGGCGTCGCTGACGCCCTTGGGGATGCACATGAACTGGGTATCGGGAACCCAGTGCGTGCCCTCGAGCACGAAGACCTCGACCTCCTTCGGCACCACGCCGAGGACGCGCGGATTGATGTCCCAGCCGATGGTGGAGACGATCATGTCGCGCGAACCCTCGCCGAGCTCCTTCATGGTGGCGGCGGTGCCGCTCGGGTAGTACTCGATGCCGTCGTCGAGCGCTTTGAGATAAGCCCAGCTCTTCTCCCAGCCGTTGATCGGATCCTGCGGATCCTTGTCGCCGACGAGATAGGGGAGCCCCATCAGCCAAGTCCATCCGGGGCCGGAATTCGCCGGCCGCGCGTAGAAGAAGCGGTTGGGATGCGCCTTCACCCAGGCCAGCAGGTCCTGGATCGTCCTCGGCCGATCCTTGACGCGATCGGGGGCGTATTCGAACACCGGACCCGAGGGCGAATAGGCGACGGCGAGTCCCTGCCCCTTGCCGAAATTCTCCTGCATCATCTTCGCCTGCGGATGGAAGATGGCGTCGAGATCCGGCAGCACGTCCCTGTGCGCCGGCAGCAGCTCGACCCAGAGCCCCTGCTGGATGCCGTCGGAGAGCGCGCCGGGCCCGGTCAGCACGAGATCGATATCGACGCGATCCGCCGCCTGCTCCGCCCTGAGCTTCGCCGGCAGCTCCGGCGCCGGCGCGCGGTTGAAGCTGAGGCCGGAGACGAGGCTGGGATTCTCCTTCGCAAAGCGCTCGATCGAGGTGCGGGTGAGCGCGAGGTTGCCGGCGACGTCGATGATGCGGAGCTCCACCGGTCCCGCCTCCGTTGCCGCCCGCGCCAGCCGCCCGCTCCCCGCCACCGCCAGCCCGGCTGCCGCCGACAGCACCGACCGCCGCGTCCAATTCCGCTGCATCC
>DATJOK010000226.1:0-3290 GCA_035507155.1 Allostellaceae bacterium | reverse complement strand
GTCACCAGCTCGAGCTTCGCGCCGGCATCGCCGATGAACTCGGCCGTCGTCATGCCGGGATGGGCGCCGTTGTCGTCGAAGAGCAGCACGCTCTCCGCCGGCTTCACCTGGCCCGAGAGCAGATCCCAGCTGGTGGTGGCGAGATCGGCGCCCTCCTCGAGGAAGGACGTGTTTGGCAGGCCGCCCGTCGCGATGACGACGATGTCGGGCTTCTCCGCGAGCACGTCATCCGCTTCCGCATAGGTGTTGAGGCGGATCTCCGCGCCGTCACGCTCGCATTCGGCAAGGCGCCAGTCGACGATGCCCATCACCTCGCGCCGGCGCTTGAGGCCCGCCGCCAGCAGCAGCTGCCCGCCCGGCCGGTCCGCCGCCTCCAGCACCACCACCTGATGGCCGCGCGCCGATGCCACCCGCGCCGCCTCGAGTCCGCCCGGACCGGCGCCCACCACGACCACCTTCCGCTTCGGCCCGCTGCCGCGCGCGATCACATGCGGCATGGTGGCCTCGCGGCCGGTGGCGGCGTTGTGGATGCAGAGCGCCTCGCCGCCGGTATAGATGCGGTCGATGCAATAGCCCATGCCGACGCAGGGGCGGATCTCCTGCTCGCGCCCTTCCGCGACCTTCTTCGCAATGTGGGGATCGGCGATATGGGCGCGGGTCATGCCGACCATGTCGAGCTTGCCAGTGGCGATCGCGTGCCGCGCCGTCGCCACGTCCTGGATGCGCGCCGCGTGGAAGGTGGGGAACTTGCCGGTGGCGGCGCGCACCTCGCCTGCGAAATCCAGATGCGGCGAGGAGGGCGTGCCCATGCCGGGGATGACGCGGGAGAGCGCCTCGTCGGTGTCGAGGCGGCCTTTGATCACGTTGATGAAGTCGACGAGACCGGACTTGGCGAGGCGGCGGGCGATCTCGACACCCTCCTCCTTGGAGAGGCCGCGCTCCCAATCCTCGTCGCAGACCATGCGCGCGCCTACGATGTAGTCGGGGCCGACGCGGTCGCGGATCGACTTCAGCACCTCCAGCGAGAACCGCATGCGGTTCTCGAGGCTGCCGCCGTAATTGTCGTCGCGCTTGTTGGTCATCGGCGACCAGAACTGGTCCGGCAGATGGCCGTAGCACTCGATCTCGAAACCGTCGAGGCCGCCGACCTGGCAGCGCTCGGCGGCATCGGCGTAGTGGCGGAGGATGCGGGCGATGTCCCAATCCTCGATCGCCTTCGGAAAGCCGCGATGGGCCGGCTCGCGGATCGGCGAGGGCGCCAGCACCGGGAACCAGTCGTCCTTGTTCCAGACCGTGCGGCGGCCGAGATGGGTGAGCTGGATCATGACCGCGGCGCCCTGCTCGTGCACCTCGTCGGCGAGCCGCTTGAACCAGGGCACCACCTCGTCCTTGTAGGCGAGGATATTGCCGAAGACCGCGGGGCTGTCCGGCGAGACCACGGCGGAGCCGCCGATCATGGTGAGCGCGATGCCGCCCTTCGCCTTCTCCACGTGGTAGAGGCGGTAGCGGTCCTTGGGCATGCCGTCCTCGGTATAGGCCGGCTCATGGGCGGTGGACATGAAACGGTTGCGCAGCCGCAGGTGCTTCAACCGGAATTCTTGCAGAAGCGGATCGCTCGCAGCCACGGCCCCATTTCCCTATGCGCCCCACGCTCCCGCGATCTTAGCCCAACGGAAGCGCCTGCCCAGCAGGAGATTCAGCGCCGTGCGCGGGCGAGGACGCGGTCGATGACGGCGCCCGCCTCGCCGAGGTAATGGGCGGGATCGAGGGCGCGGGCGAGCGCGGCGTCGTCGAGATGCCTGCGGATCTCGGGCACCCCTTTCAGCACCTCGGCGAAACGTCGCCGTGTCTTGGCGGCCTTGGCGGCGACCTCGGTCACCTGATGATGCGCCGCGTCGCGGCCGATCTTCTCGGCGAGCGCCATCATGACAGCCTCGGAGAGGATCAGCCCCTCGGTGAGGTCGAGGTTGGCGAGCATCCTCTTGGCGTCGACCTCGAGGCCGGCGGCGAGCGGCACCGCCTGGGCGAGCGCGCCGGCGGCGAGCAGAAACATCTGCGGCAGCGCGAGCTGCTCGCTCTGCCAGGCGCCGCTGGCGCGCTCCTGATCCTGGGCCATGGCGGTGAAGAGCATCGGCAGCAGCGCGTGGACGCCGCGCGCCGCCGCGACGATGTAGGTGCTGGCGATGGGGTTGCGCTTCTGGGGCATGGTGCTGGAGCCGCCGCGGCCGGCCTCGGCGGGCTCCGCCACCTCGCCGACCTCGGTCTCGGCCAGCAGGATCACGTCGGTGGCGAGCTTGGCGAGGCTGCCGGCAACGAGACCCAAGAAGCTGCCGGTCTCGGCGATCGCATCGCGCGCCACGTGCCAGGGCGCATCGGGCGCTGCGAGCCCGAGCTCTTCCGCCAGGCCCAGCGTCACCGCGCGGCCCTTGTCTCCCAGCGACGCCAGCGTGCCAACCGCGCCACCGAACTGCACCTTGAGCACGCGCGGGCGCAGCTCCTTGAGCCGATCTATATGATCGATAAACGGCGCAAGCCAGACCGCGCATTTGTAGCCGAAGGTGACCGGCAGCGCCTGCTGCAGGAAGCTGCGCCCGGCCATGACGGCGTTGCGATGCTTGTCGGCCTGCTTGGCAAGCGCGGCGACGAGGGCGCGGAGATCCCGCTCGATGAGCGCGAGGCCATCGCGGATCTGCAGCACCTGCGCCGTGTCGACGATGTCCTGCGTCGTGGCGCCCCAATGCACAAACTTCGCGGCGTCGGCGCCCACCGCCTTGCCGAGTGACTTGGCGAGCGCAGCAGCCGGATATCCCGCGAGCCGCGCGCCGGCAGCCACCGCCTCGAAATCGATGCGGTCGAGCCGCGCCGCGCCGGCGATTGCCTTCGCCGCCGCGGCCGGAATGACGCCGAGCTTCGCCTCCGCCCGCGCCAGCGTCGCCTCCACATCCAGCATCCGCTGCAGCAGCGCCGTATCGGCGAAGACGCCCCGCATCTCCTCGGTGCCGTAGAGGCCGCCGAAGATCGCGGAGTCCGCGGGATTGACGGTCATGGGAAACGCTACGCCGAAACGGCCCCTCTCCGCACGAAGTGGGGAGAGGGAGGGGCCCCTCGCGAGGCGACGGGAGGGTGAGGTGTGCCGGCGACGGTCGCGGTTTTGCTCGATCCGAGTCTCATTCTGCGCGTTCCCCACCCCACCATGAGCCCACAAGACAGTTGCTCACCCGGCCGATGCATCGCACCGTCCACCCTCTCCCCCGCGAGTCGCGGCGGAGAGGGTTGGGTTAGCTACACAT
>DATJOK010000225.1:0-2916 GCA_035507155.1 Allostellaceae bacterium | reverse complement strand
TCAGAAGTGCCGCGGCTCATGTCTGAAAACTGACGGCTGAGAACCGACAACTGCTTTCCCCCAAAGAAAAAACCCCCGCCGGTTTTCCGGCGGGGGTCCAAGTCTGGGAGGAAAGGCGTATCAGACGCTGTAGTACATCTGGAACTCGATCGGGTGCGGCGTGTGCTCGAAGGCGTAGATCTCCTCCCACTTGAGGTCGATGTAGGATTCGATCTGGTCCTTGCTGAACACGTCGCCCTTGGTGAGGAAGGCGTGATCGGCACGCAGATTCTCCACCGCCTCGCGCAGGCTGCCGCAAACGGTCGGCACGTCCTTGAGCTCTTCCGGCGGCAGGTCGTAGAGGTTCTTGTCCATGGGATCGCCGGGGTGGATGCGGTTCTGGATGCCGTCGAGACCCGCCATCAGCATCGCCGCGTAGCCCAGATACGGGTTCGCCGCCGGATCCGGGAAGCGCACCTCGACGCGCTTGCCCTTCGGGCTCGCGACATAGGGGATGCGGCAGGAGGCCGAGCGGTTGCGCGACGAGTAGGCCAGCAGCACCGGCGCCTCGAAGCCGGGAATGAGGCGCTTGTAGCTGTTGGTGGTCGGGTTGGTGAAGGCGTTGATCGCCTTCGCGTGCTTGATGATGCCGCCGATGTAGTAGAGGGCGGTGTCGGAGAGATCGGCATAGCCGGAGCCCGCGAAGAGCGGCTTGTCGCCCTTCCAGATCGACTGGTGCACGTGCATGCCCGAGCCGTTGTCGCCCTTGACCGGCTTCGGCATGAAGGTCGCGGTCTTGCCGTACTGATGCGCGACGTTGTGCACGCAGTACTTATAGATCTGCATGTTGTCGGCAGTGCGCACCAGCGAGTTGAAGACGAAACCCAGCTCGTGCTGCGCCGGCGCCACCTCGTGGTGGTGCTTCTCGACGTCGAGACCCATCTCCGCCATCACCGAGAGCATCTCGGCGCGCAGATCCGAGGCGCCGTCCACCGGCGGCACCGGGAAGTAGCCGCCCTTGATCGGCGGGCGATGGCCGGTGTTGCCGTCGGGGAACTTCTTGTCGGAGACCCAGGGGCCTTCCTCGGAGTCCACCTCGTACATGGCGCCGTTCATGCCGGTCTTGTAGCGGACGTCGTCGAACACGAAGAACTCCGCCTCCGGGCCGAAGAACGCCTTGTCGCCGATGCCGGTGGAGGCGAGGTACTTCTCCGCCTTCTTGGCCACCGAGCGCGGGTCGCGGCCATAGGGCTGGCCGGTGCCGGGCTCGTAGATGTCGCAGAAGATGATCATCGAGGTCTGCGCCGCGAAGGGATCGAGCACCGCGGTCGCGCAGTCCGGCATCAGCACCATGTCGGACTCGTTGATCGCCTTCCAGCCGGCGATCGAGGAGCCGTCGAACATCACGCCGTTGGCGAGGAAGTCCTCGCTGATGGTCTTAACGTGGTGCGCCAGATGCTGCCACTTGCCCCGTGGATCCGTGAAGCGGAAATCGACGTACTTGACGTCGTGCTCCTTGATCATATCCAGCGCTTTTTTTATGTCGGACATCGTATGCTTCCCGTTGTTGAGTGAACTCTTCAGTGGAGCGCTTCGGACCGTCTCCTGGCCCGCCGCGCCGGTCTTCCCCGCGCGGAGCCTTAGATCGCGTCGGCGCCGCGCTCGCCGGTGCGAATGCGGATCGCCTCGTCGATGGTGGTGACAAAGATCTTGCCGTCGCCGATGCGGCCGGTATGCGCCGCGCGCTGGATCGCCTCCACCGCGCGCTCGACGAGACCGTCCTCCATCACCACCTCGATCTTCACTTTGGGCAGGAAGTCGACGACGTACTCGGCGCCTCGGTAAAGCTCGGTGTGCCCCTTCTGGCGGCCAAAGCCCTTGGCCTCCGTCACCGTGATGCCCTGGATGCCGACCTCGTGCAACGCCTCCTTCACCTCATCGAGCTTGAAGGGCTTGATGATGGCTTCGATCTTCTTCATCGCATCCCCTGCCACATGATTTGAGGCGCTCAGCCCGAAGGCCGGGCGCGTGAACTGCGTCATCAGCCACCAAGCACAAGCCGTGCCAGCGAGCCTGGCCTGCGCTCAGGGCGAGTGCTACCGGACGGCATCCTCACATGCACAAAATATCACCATGTCTGGGCAAAACATAGGCAGCATCTCTTAACGGACCCCGGAGAGTTGCCTGCGGCCGGCCGCGGGCGCTACTGATCGGAGGTCCTCGCCGGCGGGAGGGGAGCATGAGCGGAAGCGAGATCGAGGCCGTGCGGGCTCTGCTGAGCGCCAAGCCGCGGCCGGTCGGCTGGGCGGCGCGGCGCGCCAGGCTAGACGAGGTCGGCGCCGTCTGGCCCGTCGCAGCCGACGTCAGGATAGAGAGCGTCGAGTTCGATGGCGTGCCGGGCGAATGGTCGAGCGCGCCGGGCAGCGACGCCGGCCGCGTGCTGCTGTTCTTTCACGGCGGCGGCTACTGCTCCGGCTCCATCGCCAGCCACCGCCGCATGGTGACCGAGGCCGGCCGGGCGGCGGGCGCCCGCGCCCTGGCGGTCGGGTACCGTCTCGCGCCCGAGCATCCCTTTCCGGCGGCCTTCGACGACGCGCTGTCGGCGTGGCGGTTCCTTCGCCGCCAGGGCATTCCGGCGGAGCAGATCGCGGTCGGCGGTGACAGCGCCGGCGGCGGCCTCACCGCGGTTTTGATCGCCCGGCTGCGCGCTGATCACGAGCCGCTGCCCGCCTGCGCCTGGCTGGTCTCGCCCTGGACGGATCTGACGCTCTCGGGCGCGACGCTCGCCAGCAAGGACGCGGAGGATCCGCTAATCCATCGCGGCTATCTCGCCGAGCTCGTCGATGCCTATCTGCCACCGGACATGGACCGGAAGGATCCGCGGGTCTCGCCGCTCTTCGGCGATCCCAGCGGCTTTCCCCCCATGCTCATTCAGAT
>DATJOK010000224.1:0-6130 GCA_035507155.1 Allostellaceae bacterium | reverse complement strand
GCACGCGCATCGGCTCGCCGCCCGTCGGCTCGACCTTCACCACCTCGGCGCCGAGATCGGCGAGATGCAGCGCCGCCTGCGGCCCGGGAATGAACTGGCTCACGTCGAGGACGCGGATGCCGGCAAGGAAATCGCGGAGGGGCATGGCGGCTGTCTTAGCACAGTCGGAAGCGATGCCGCAGCCCACCTCACCCCTTACCCTCTCCGCCCAAGAGGCGGAAAGGGCCCCGGCGCGGAGCGGCGGGAGGGTGAGGTGGGCGCACTCCCGTGGGCGCAAGAACCCTGCTTTGACTACAAGATGAGCGGCTACGGCCGCGAGAGCGGCCTGCAGCACGTGGAGGAATACCTCAACGTCAAGGCGGTCTGGATCAGGACGGCTTGAGAGACCGGGAGCCGCGCAAGTTGTCAGTCGTCAGTTTTCAGATGCTAGCCGCAGCAATTCTGAGACCTGATAACTGACGACTGAGAACTACTTCGCCACCATCACGTCCGAGGCCTTGATGACCGCGATGGCGGCGTCGCCGACCTTGAGGGCGAGGTCGTCCACCGCCTCGTTGGTGATCGACGATGTGATGACGACGCCGCTGCCGATGTCGATCCGCACATGGGCCGTGGTCTGGCCCTTCTGCACGGCGACCACCTTGCCCTTGATCTGATTGCGGGCGCTGAGCTTCATCGGGTGACTCCTTTCCGGATTCAGGAAACGATGCCGCGCGCGGCCCAGGCCGTGGCGGTGAGCGAGCGCGGTCCGTCGGGCGCGCCAGAGAGATAGGCGGCGCGCACCAGCGCCTCGACGCGGGCGCGGCGCTCCGCATCGAGCCCGGCGACAAAGCCACTGAACGGCCCCTGCCCACCCAGGAGCGGCGCCCAGTAATCGTCGAAATTCGCGAATTCCATGCGGATGGTGAGCGAGACGCGCGTGACCTCGACGAGGCCGCTGCGGCGAAAGAGCTCGACGAGGCCGCCGGGCAGTCCCAGCGGATGCGAGAAGAGCTTATCCCGCGCCGCGCCCGCGGCAGGCTCGACGCCGGCGGCGCTGTCCCAGAACAGGCGCTGGAAGACGAGGCTGCGGAAATCCCAGACCGAGGCCGCGATGACGCCGCCCGGCCGCACCACGCGGCGCATCTCCGAGAGCGCGCAGTCGGGGTCACCGACGAAGTTCAAGACGAGCTGCGACGCCGCGGCAGCGAAGCTGTCGTCGGCGTAGGGCAGATCGCTCGCCTCCGCGACGTCGAATCTTGGCCCGCCATCGATTGCGCGAACGCGCGCCTGCTCGATATAGGCCGGAGAGATATCCGCGCCGGCGATCCGCCGCTGCGACCAGCGCGCCTGCATCGCGAAAGCTAGGCTGCCGGTGCCGCAGCCGACGTCGAGCAGATCGCCTTCGCCCGGTGCGAGGAAATCCAGCATCGGCTCCGCCAGCTGCCGCGTCCAGCGCCCGAGGAACCGCTCATAGGCGGCGCCGTCGCTGGCGCGGTAGCTGGAGGCGGATGAGGTCACGGCGGCTCCATCGATATACCTGGTCGAATATAACGGATCGCACCGCCGCAAGAAGCCCTCTCCCGCTTCGTGGGCGAGAGAGGCTTTGCTTGGCGCTACCCGAGGTGGAGGCTACGCTTTGTCACGAGCCCATCACCTCGCATGTATTGAGCCATGCTGTCGGCGGACTATTCTCGCGATGGTCCGCGCGCTCCGGCGCATGCCGTCAAGGAGTCGCGCCCCAGACACCCCACGCGCGACGGCGATGGTCAGGAGAAAGACATGCAAGCCATGTTCACGAAGCGGGAGCCGCCCCGGTGGCTCCTCGAAATGTGGAGAGAGATCGACGACAAGACATTCGGGAAGGGCTTCGACTGCTTCACCGAGGATGCCATCTGCAATCTTGGCGTGGCGGATTGGAAGGGTCGCGAAGCGATCCGCGCCAATCTCAAGGCATTCATCGATACCGGCTTCACCGCGCGCCATCATGTCGTCGAATACTGGGATGCCGGTTTTCTGAAAGTGTTCCACGGCGTCGTGGACATGACGCCCGATGACCAGTCCAGGCCGACGGTGCATCCCACGATGACCCATTTCTTCTATATGGACGAGAAGGACAATACCAAGGTGCGGCGCTGGGTCGGTGCGGTGGGACCGGTTTCTTTCGGTTGATCGCACCGCCGGGCCCCCGCCGACGGTGCGACCGAAGCCCGAGTACCGCCGGTTCATCCCGACGAATTCCGCTCGCCGGCTAGCGATCTGACAAGGCTGGTCCGGCAACCGGCCCGTGGCGCGCCGTTCCCGCAAACGCTCAGGCGCCGGTCGGCTGTGGGCCGTCGTAGCCTTCGACGATGGCGAGGTCGGCGATCGATTTGCCCTCTCTGAGCGCGATGGCCTTGGCGTATTCCGGCGATCGATAGCACTCCACCGCCGCGCTATAGCTCGGAAACTCGATCACGACGGTACGGGACCGCAGCTTGCCTTCGGGGATTTCGCGTGGCCCTCCGCGGACCAGGAAACGCCCGCCGAATTTCCGGAAGGCGATCGCGTTCGCCGCGACATAGGCCTTGTAGCCTTCGGGATCGCTCACATCCACGAAGGCAAGCCAGTAGCCCTTGGCCATTTCCCAGCTCCATCTGCCATCTGCACTGCCGCAAGCATGGGAGGAGACCGGCGCGCGTCAAGAGAGATCCACCGGAGCCTTAAAAGCAAACAGCCGCCCCGAAGGGCGGCTGCTGCCGGATCTGATCTCTGGAACCCGCTATTCCACGTATTCCGGCTCCTTGCGGCTCGGCTGCGGCGGGGCTTCCTCGAAGCTGAAGGCGAGCTTGTCGTCCTGCACCTTGACGTGGACGACGCCGCCTTTGGTGAGCTTGCCGAAGAGCAGCTCCTCGGCGAGCGGCTTCTTGACGTGCTCCTGGATGATGCGGGCCAAGGGGCGTGCGCCGAAGAGCTTGTCGTAGCCCTTCTCGCCCAGCCACTTCCGCGCGCTGTCGTCGAGCTCGATGGTGACGTTGCGGTCGGCGAGCTGCTCCTCGAGCTGGAGGATGAACTTGTCGACCACGCGGCCGATCGTGTCGGCGGTCAGTGCCGCGAAGGAGATCACCGCGTCGAGGCGGTTGCGGAACTCCGGCGTGAACATCCGGTTGATCGCCTCCTCGTCCTCGCCTACGCGGACCTCGCTGCCGAAGCCGATGGCGGGCTTCGCGAGATCGGCGGCGCCGGCGTTGGTGGTCATGATCAGGATGACGTTGCGGAAATCCACCGTCTTGCCGTTGTGGTCGGTGAGCTTTCCGTAATCCATCACCTGCAGCAGGATGTTGAAGAGGTCGGGATGCGCCTTCTCGATCTCGTCCAGCAGCAGCACGGAGTGCGGATGCTGATCGACCGCGTCGGTGAGGAGGCCGCCCTGGTCGAAGCCCACATAGCCCGGAGGCGCGCCGATGAGGCGCGACACGGTGTGGCGCTCCATGTACTCCGACATGTCGAAGCGGGTGAGCTCGATGCCCAGCGTGCGGGCAAGCTGGCGCGCCACCTCGGTCTTGCCGACGCCGGTCGGGCCCGAGAAGAGATAGCAGCCGATCGGCTTCTCCGGCTCGCGCAGCCCGGCGCGGGCGAGCTTGATCGCCGAGGTCAGCGCATCGATCGCCTTGTCCTGGCCGAAGACCATGGTCTTGAGATCGCGCTCCAGGTTCTTCAGCGTCTCCTTGTCGTCGCGGGAGACGCTCTTGGGCGGGATCCGTGCCATCGTCGCCACCACCGCCTCCACCTCCTTGGTGGTGATGGTCTTGCGGCGGCGGCTCTCCGGCAGCAGCATCTGCGCGGCGCCGACCTCGTCGATGACGTCGATCGCCTTGTCCGGCAGCTTGCGGTCGTTGATGTAGCGGGACGCCAGCTCCACCGCGGCACGGATGGCGTCGGCGGTGTAGCGCACCTTGTGGTGGCGCTCGTAGTAGGGCTTGAGGCCGCGGAGAATCTTGACGCTGTCCTCGACGGTGGGCTCGTTGACGTCGATCTTCTGGAAGCGGCGGACGAGGGCCCGGTCCTTCTCGAAGTAGTTCCGGTATTCCTTGTAGGTGGTCGACCCGATGCAGCGGATGTTGCCGCTGGCGAGCGCCGGCTTCAGCAGGTTGGAGGCATCCATGGCGCCGCCGGAAGTGGCGCCGGCGCCGATCACCGTGTGGATCTCGTCGATGAAGAGGACGGCGCCGGGCATCGCCTCGAGTTCGGCGAGGACGGCCTTGAGGCGCTCCTCGAAATCGCCACGGTAGCGGGTGCCGGCCAGGAGCGCGCCCATATCGAGGGCGTAGATCTGGGCGTTCTGCAGCACGTCCGGCACCTCGCGCTGGACGATGCGGCGCGCCAGGCCCTCGGCGATCGCGGTCTTGCCGACGCCGGGATCGCCCACGTAGAGCGGGTTGTTCTTGGAGCGGCGGCAGAGGATCTGGATCGTGCGCTCCACCTCGGACTCGCGGCCGATCAGCGGATCGATCTTGCCGCTCTTGGCCTTCTTGTTGAGGTTGACGCAATAGGCGTCGAGCGCGTCATGGCTGCGCTTCGACGGCTTCTCGAGACGCTCCTCCTCGTCGGCGCCCTGGACGCGTCGGGTCTCGGAGCGGCCCGGTGCCTTGGCGATGCCGTGGGAGATGTAGTTGACGGCGTCGAAGCGCGTCATGTCCTGCTCCTGCAGGAAATAGACGGCGTGGCTCTCGCGCTCGGCGAACATCGCGACCAGGACGTTGGCGCCGGTCACTTCCTCGCGACCGGAGGACTGCACGTGGATCGCCGCCCGCTGCAGCACGCGCTGGAAGCTGGCGGTGGGCTTGGCGTCCTCGCCGTGGGCGGAGATCAGATTGGCGAGCTCGTTGTCGACATAGGTCAGGAGATCGCGGCGCAGCTTCTCGAGGTCGACGGTGCAGGCGCGCAGCACGGCGACCGCGTCCTGATCCTCGGTGAGCGCCAGCAGAAGGTGCTCGAGGGTCGCGTACTCGTGGCGGCGCTCATTGGCATAGCCGAGGGCGCGATGAAGGGTCTTCTCGAGATTGCGCGATAGCATGTACGCGTGGTCCTTTTGCTGATCCGGTGCGGCTCGTCTGTTACTGCACGCTTCTCTTATCTATTCCTTCTCCAGGGTGCATTGCAGGGGGTGCTGGTGCTGACGGGCGAAGTCCATCACCTGAGTCACTTTGGTCTCCGCCACCTCATAAGTGTACACCCCGCATATGCCGACCCCGCGGCGGTGCACGTGCAGCATGATCCGGGTCGCCTCCTCGCGGTTCTTGGCGAAGAAACGCTCCAGAATGTGAACGACGAACTCCATCGGCGTGTAGTCGTCGTTCAGCATGAGGACCTTGTACATCGCCGGCTTCTTCGTCTTCGGCTTCGCCTTGACGATTACGCCGGTGCTTGGTCCCTCGCCATCGCGCTTTTCAGGATCGCTCATGGTCGCTCGACCAAAAGGCACGTCATGCGGTTTCACTACGCCATGATATTGGTATCGCGCGCCTCCGGGGAAGGGGCTTTCCCATGAACCCCGGGCACGGCACCTCCCCGCACCGTCGGGGATATGCCAGGAGAGCATGCCTCCCCTGTGGTTAACAGCGGCATAAATCCGCCGCGAGACGCGGAAAAAGAGACTCGGCGTCCGTCGCTCCGCCTGATCCGCGTATGCGGCCGCTCCGTCGGCCGCGTCCGCCGCGATCAGGGCGTTTCCTCGATCGCGCTTTCGAGCCGGCTCGCCAGCGGCGCCGAGACCTCGCCGGCGAGCGCCAGGCCGAGCTCGATCATGCGCACGGTGCCGGAGGTGGAGCGCTCCACCACCCCGCTCGCGTAGCTGCCCGCGAGGCTCGCGAAATCGGCGAGCGTCGCCGCGTCCAGCATGGCGATCCCGGCTGCCGCCGTGTAGGCCAGGGATTCCCGCGTCAGCCCGATCCATTCGCGGCCGATCCGCTCAAGCCCGTCGGTCAGCGCCGTGCTCGCCGCCATCAGGACCTCGATGTCCTCCTCGTTGGCGCCGAACAGCGCCTTGGGCGACGGCAGCAGCGCCGGCGCCTCTTCCGCCGTCGCGCTCGCCGCGCTGCTGATACGTTTCCTTGCCATAAAGTCCGATCCTCCGAGCCAGCATTGCCCAAGAGGGCGAAGCGGCCGCAGC
>DATJOK010000223.1:0-5634 GCA_035507155.1 Allostellaceae bacterium | reverse complement strand
CGGTCCGGCCGGAATTTCCAGTCTATTTGGGCGAGGACCCGGTCGCCGTCTTGCAGTCGAGCAGGGTCACGTCATAGACCGGGTGCTGGAGCGCCGAGAGCGACGGGCTCTCGGCGAACATCCAGCCGCTGAACACCCGCTCGGCACTCGCCGCGGAGCCCTCCGAGCGAGTGTCGTCGATCTGCAGGAACGCGGTGGTGTTCGGCGGCTCCTCCGGCGGCTCCTTGTTGCAGGCGCGGACGGTGATGATGAGCGTGCCGAACCTGACGCTGCGGCCCACCGGCGCGTCGAAGGTGGTGACGCGCGCGGTCGTCTTGTCGAGCCCCTGCAGCACCGCCACCATCTGCGGCGCGGCCGCGGCGGGAGCGGCAGCGGCAGCCGCGGGCGGCGCTGGCGTGGTCTGACCGGGCGCGAGCGGCACCGCGAGAAGGAGCGCGCAAATCGAGAGCGCAAAACCGATGAAGATCGAGCGCACGCTGGAAGTATCGCTACCCCTTCGCCTCTTGAGGGGGAGGGTTGGGATGGGGGGTCCGCTGGGCATTTGCCTGCCTAGTGACGCCCGGACTATGGCGAGAGGATGGCGCTCAGGCCGCACCACGCACGAATCGCATCGTCTGGAAATCGCGGCGGTAGCGGATGACGTCGCCGCGCACCCGCGCGGGTTCCTCCTTGCCGAGGAAGACGCGCGCGATGAAGCGGGCGATGTCGGTCATATCCTCGGGCTCAAAACCCCAGCGCGTGACTTCCTGCGTCCCCAGGCGGATGCCATTGAGGTCGCCCTCCACCGGCGCTATCGGCAGGCCGATGCCGCAGAGCAGGAGATTGGCCTGGGCCAGATGCTTGGACGCGCGCTGGCCGCCGCCGAACAGCGCAGCGTGCAGCGCCAGGTGATGGCTCTCGGTGTGCCCCCTGCCCTCGACGCCGTGCACCGGCAGACCTTCCGCCGCCAGCGCCGCGCCCAGCGCCTTCGCGTTCTCGATGCACATCGCCGCATAGGCCGGCCCGTGCTGCAGCAGATCGAGGGTGGCGAGCGCCAGCGCCGCCGTCTTGCCGAGATCGAAATTCGCGGTGAGGCCGGGATAGGCGATCTTGTCGAGGCGCTCGGCGAGCGCCTTCTCGGTGGTGAGCACCAGCCCTGCCGCCGGCCCGCCATAGGCCTTGTAGGTCGACATGGTCATGAGATGGGCGCCCTCGGCGAGCGGCTGCTGGAAGCGGCCGCCGGCGATGATGCCGCCCACGTGAGCGGCGTCGTAGAGGAGCCACGCGCCGACCTCGTCGGCGATCGCCCGCATCTCGCGCACGGGATAGGGAAAGAGGCAGAGCGAGCCGGCGACGGTGATGAGCTTCGGCTTCAATCGCCTCGCCTCGGCGCGGAGCCGCTCGAGATCGACGGTCATGCGCGCGCCGTCATAGGGCACCGGATGCGTCTCGACGCCGTAGAGCCCGGCGCAGCCGGCGAGATGATGGGTGACATGGCCGCCCATCTCGCCTGGGAACGCCATGATGCGCTCGCCCGGCCGGCAGGTCGCCATGAAGGCGTAGAGGTTGGCGAGCGCGCCGGATCCCACGCGGATCTCGGCATAGGGCGCGCCGAAGAGGCGCTTCACCAGCGCCTCGGTCACCACCTCGATCTGCTCGGCATACTCCATCCCCATCTCGTACTTGTCGCCGGGATAGCCCAGCGACGGTCGGTTGCCGAGGGAGCGGCCGAGCATCGCGGCGGCGCGCGGGTTCATCACGTTGGTGCCGGCGTTGAGGCCGATGGTCTCGTGGTCCATGTGGCGCTCGTGGGCATCGACGAGCCGCGCGACCTCCGCCTCGACGGCGTCGAGATCGTTGCCGAGGAGCCGCGCCTCCGCCTCGGCGATGACCCGCCGGCAGTCCTCCGGCAACCAATCCTTCTCGGTGAGGGCGGCGCTCTCGGTCACGGCGCTCACTCCGGCTTCTTATAGGGATTGACCAGGCTCTCGGCGAGCCGCAGCAGCACGGCGCGGAACTGCTTCTCGTCGCCGCCCATGAGGATCGCGTCCTCGAGCGCTTCCTGGGCCATCTCCTGGATCTCCAGGAGGTTCTCGTTCAGGACCTTGATCTTCTCGACGCAGGAGAGCTTCTCGCCTTCCGGCGTCAGCCAGACCGGGAGCTCCAGCGTCGCGGGCTTCTTCGGCGCGCTCACGATAGGGGCTTTCGCGCGGCGAAGCGCAGGCGCACGTAGTCGGTGACCCAGACGCCGTCGGCGTCGAGGAGCGTCGGGCGCAGCGCCGCCTCCACTTCCTGCTTCACCAGCGGCCGCTCCGCCGGAGGAACCGCGGCGAGAAAGCTCTCGGCGAAAGTGTCGAGCCAGTCGCCGAGGGCGCCCGGAAGCGGCGTCGGGCGCGGAATGAGCGCGATGCTCTCCACCGCGAAGCCGCGCCTTTCGAGCCGCGCGCGATATTCCTCCGGCGACGGGAAATACCAAGGCACCGCCGCCTTGCCGTCGATCCCGCGGCGGTCGAGCGCCGCCACCAGCGCCGCCATGAGGGAGGCGACGTTGCCGGCGCCGCCGCACTCGGCGACGAAGCGGCCGCCCGGCTTCAACGCGCGCCAGACGCCCGCGATCACCGCGTCGGGATCGCGCATCCAGTGCAGCGCCGCGTTCGAGAAGACGGCGTCGAACTCGCCGCCGAAGACGAGTCGATTGCCATCCATCACCCGCGCATCGAGGCCGCGCTCCCGCGCCGCGCGGATCTGCTCGGCACTGGCATCGACGCCGACGACCTCGGCGATCTCCGCGATCCGGGTGGTCAGCGCGCCGTCGCCGCAGCCGAGATCGAGAATGCGCTCGCCGGGTCGAGGTGCCAGCAGATCGAAAAGAGGCGCCCCCAGCGCCGCGACGAAGCCCGCATTCTGCTGGTAGCGCCGGGGATCCCAGCGCTGCTCGACGGCGCTCGCGCCGGGAACCGCGCTATGGCTTGAGCGCGGGGGCGTTGGCGCCATCGCCGGGTTGCGCGCTGCCATCCGGCTTCTTGCCGGTCTGGCCGAAGATGTACTGGCCGATCATGTTCTCGAGATTCATCGGCGACTGCGTGTGGTCGATCCGGCCGCCGGGCTTGATCACCTGGTCCTCGTTGCCGGGCTCCAGCGAGAGATACTTGTCGCCGAGGAGTCCGCTCGAGGTGATGCTGGCGACGGTGTCGACCGGCAGCTGGATCTTGGGATCGACGCTGATGCGCAGCACCGCGAAGAAGGTCTTGGGATCAAGCGTCTGCTGGATGACGGAGCCCACCTTGATGCCGCTGATGCGGACGTCGCTGCCGTCGCGGATGCCGTCGACGCGATCGAAGCGCGCGGTGTACTCGGTGCCACCCAGGGCCTGCACCTGGCTGGTGGTATAGGCGAAGAACAGGAAGACCGCGGCGACCACCAGGACCACCGCGCCCATGACGGTCTCGACCGCATTCCGGCTCATGCGCTGCGCGTCTCCTCGGCGGCGATAAGACTCACTCCGGCTGCCACGGCTCGTAATCGCCGGTGGTCGGCGCCCGATGACCGCCCTTCAGCACCGAGCCCGGCGGCCGATAGGCGAGCGGCGTGCCGGTCAGGTTGGGCAGATGCGGCTTCTGCCACGAATATGTCGGAGCGGCGGCGCTCGGCAAGGTGTCGTTGGTGTGATGCAGCCAGGCATGCCAGTCGGCAGGCACTTTGGAGGCCTCGACCTCGCCCTTGTAGATCACCCAGCGCCGCTCGCGGCTGTCATGGCCGCCGCCACGATGCAGCTGCCGGCCCGGCTTCTCCCGGTAGTAGCGATTGCCGAACTGATCGGTGCCGACCAGCTCGCCCTTCCACCAGGTGAAAAGTCGCGTTCCGATGGTCATGCCTGAGTGCCGTTCGCCGCCAATCCAGAGCAAGGAAGACCCGGGGGTTGCGCAGGGTTTCCTTCGCCGCAGCCCAGAGCTTCCCGTAAAGTGGGCGCGACTATGGCACCGGTCGACATTCCCCGTCCAGCCCCCGCTCGCCTTCCCCAGACGGGGCTTGCGCTCATCGTGCTGTCCGCGTGCAGCTACGGAATCCAGCCGGTCTTCATGCGCTTCGCCTATGACGCGGGCGCCGGAACGATGGCGTTGCTGGCGCTCCGCTATGTCGCCGCCGCCGCCGTGCTGGCGGCCGTGGTGCGTCTCAGCGGCCGCTCCTTCCTGCTTCCCGCCGGACGACGGATGGCAGGGGTGGTGACCGGCTGCTACTTCGCGGTGACCGGCTCCGGCTACCTGGGCTCGGTGCGGCTCATCCCCGTGAGTTTCGCGGTGCTGCTGGCCTTCACCTATCCGATCCTGGTGGCGATCGTGAGCGCGCTGCGCGGCGAGCCCATGGGCATGCGGCGGGTGGGCGCCCTCTGCGCTGCCTTCGTGGGCCTGGCCCTCGCGCTCGGAATCGAGCTCGGCGAGCTCAATCCGCTGGGCGTAGCTTTCGGCCTCGCGAGCGCGATCGCCTACACCATCGCGATCTTTCATCTGGGGCGCGCCACCCGCGACACCGACCCCCTGGTGGTGAATCTGCATGCGATGGCCACCTGCGCCGTGATCTTCCTGCCGCTCGCCGCCGGCGCCGGCGAGCTCACAATCCCCGGAACGACCCTCGGAGTCGTCGGCATCCTCGGGATGACCGTCACCTATTTCACCGGCGTCGTCGCCTTTTTCGCGGCGGTGCCGCGGATCGGCACGGTGAAGACCGCCTTCCTCTCGCAGCTCGAGCCGGTGGTCAGCATCACCAGCGCGATGCTGATTCTGGGCGAGCAGCTGACCCCGGTGCAGGGCTTCGGGGTCGTCCTGCTGTTCGCCGCGGTGCTGGTGCTGACCCGCTAGAACCGCGGAATTCCGCGGTCGGGAGATGCGGTCGAGCGGGAGTCTTAATACATATACCAGATTTATGACGCCGGAGTGACTTACCCCCAAAATCTTGTTGCACCCGGACACCGTTGTGGCACCCTTAGCCATATCTTGTGTCCCGGGAGCACCTCGCTACCACATCTGCAGGGTGGTTGTTCAACCCCTGCGGCGCTGTCGGTGCCGGGTGCAGACACAGGAAGGCCAGCAATTTTGTATCGCGGGGGAATGGGTAATGCGCATCGAGCGGCGATTCACCAGGACGGGCCAGGACGCCTATAGCGGCATCGAGTTCAAGACCACCACCAGCGAGATCCGGAATCCGGATGGCACGCGCGTCTTCCACCTGCCGGACATCGAGGTGCCGGCGGAGTGGAGTCAGGTCGCCTGCGACATCCTTGCCCAGAAGTATTTCCGCAAGGCGGGGGTCCCTCGGAAGCTGAAGCCGGTGGCCGAGGTGGACGTGCCGCCTTGGCTCTGGCGCCGCACCGCCGACGACGCCGCCCTCGCCGAGCTCATGCCCGAGCGCCGCGTCGGCTCCGAGACCAGCGCCAAGCAGGTGTTCGACCGCCTGGCCGGCACCTGGGCCTATTGGGGCTGGAAAGGCGGCTATTTCGATCAGGAGCAGGACGCCCGCGCCTTCTATGACGAGATGCGCCACATGCTGGCGCGGCAGATGGCGGCGCCCAACTCGCCGCAATGGTTCAACACCGGCATCCACTGGGCCTACGGCATCGACGGCCCGGCGCAAGGCCACTACTACGTCGATTATCGCAGC